>JAYENL010000038.1:23676-97743 GCA_034722055.1 Armatimonadota bacterium | reverse complement strand
TCCTGCGCCGTGTCGAGGAAAGCCCCCCACCTGACGGGCACGCTCACCGGCCGCCCAAGATCCGTCTTCCAGGAGGGCCGGCTTTCCCAAGCCGGCCGTCGCCCGAAGGGCGACTGTCGTTCAGTCCCTTGATCGCCAGCAGAAAGCCGAACCTCCTGAACGGCAGAGGATCTGTTGCCCGGAGACTCAACGCTATGGTCGGACACAACGCCACTGAGACCCCCAACATCTGCCGACACAACATGCCATCTCTGGCTACGCTGAACGGTTGCTACGAAGCGCTTCGGAGTCAGACCAAGGGCATCAGCCTCGGATGGGGAAAGGGAGCCCGGACGCGTCTGTCTGCGCGCAGCCTTGCACAACGCTGGTGAGGGGCTGGTTCGGATGCTCATGCGAAGGCACCGTACTCTTCTCGTCGCTTCGGTGGGCCTGGCGCTTACCACGGCGTCAGCGACGGTGTGTCTCGCCAGGCAGCGGGTGATGGTGGTCTACAACTCGGAGGGGCGCAGCCTCCCCGGCCGGGAGCTGAGCCTCTACGACGTCGAGGTCAGATCGTTTGAGGGCGAGGATCTGGAGGGCTTTGCGCGAGCCCTCGCGGACGCGCAGCTTCTCTACATCGGGCAATACTCGGGCTACGCCGCGCAGGAGAACGTCTTCGGCACTCCCGAGCGTCGGGAGGCGATCACGCAGTTCCTGGCCAACGGCGGGATGCTGTTCGTGGACTACAATGGCCTGGGGGGCGGCCCTTACGAGGCCTTCTTCGCGGAGCTGGGGCTCCAGCACCCCGGACAGACCGAAGGGGAGTATTACCCCGTCGAGGTCGCACCCGACGCCGAGCACGCCATCCTCTCTGAGCCCCACGCGATTACCGGCGACCTCGAAAGGGCCTACGGCTGGTGGAGTGACTGGGGCCAGAGCTTCACCTGTCTCGTCTCGCGCACGGGCGATCCGGGGAAGGCAGCCCTGCTGATCGCTGACGGGGTCGCGGGCGAGGGCACGGTGATCCTCACCCAGCTCTACGGGATCTTCCGCGACGAGTCAGGTGCGGTGAAGGATCTCTTCGAGAATATCCTCTCGTACGCCTTCGGGGGACTGCCAGGACCCGGCGAGGCGGTGCCGGTCTACGACCCGTACGAGCGGCGCGAGCCGGCGGCCAACCCCTGCTACCTGTCGCGCGCCGAGCAGGCGCCATGGCATGCCGAGGCGGCGGCCACGCGCCTGCCGGTGGTCGTCGGGGAGCCCATCGGGCTGCAGCGGAGGGCAGCGCCGGTGAGCCTCAGCGTCGCGCTGCCCGAGGACGTGGCCCCCGAGTCCGTCCGCGTGTTCACCTGGGCCGGATACGAGCTGCCCTGCCAGGCGCGCCTCAGGGGCGAGGATGACCGCACCTGCGAGGTCCTGACGCTGGTGGATCTCAAGCCCTACCAGCAGAGGCTCCTGTATCTCTACTTCGGCGGGGAGGCCGCTGAGAGCGAGGCGGCGGCGCCGCTGCTGGCGATGGAGCGCTCCGAGGGCGGGATCGAGCTGCGCAACGACCGCCTCCGGGTGGTGCTGGATCCGGTCGTGCCCCAGCCGCGGGTGGTGGCGCCTCTGGGCGCGCGGGTGGACAATGAGCTTGCGACCTGGCGGGGGATCGACCGCGGGCGGTGCAACCTCATCCGCCACCGCGAGGACATGGATCAGTACCAGGCGTCAGTGGCCGAGGATGGGCCGGTGCGCAAGACGGTCACCTACACGGGCCCGGACCTGACCATCAGCTACGCCCTGGTGGCGGGGAGCGAGAGCCTCTTCTACGAGATCACGGCCCAGGAGTCCAGCGGTGTCAGCCGCTTCACAGGCTGGGCCCCTGGCGGGGACGGGACGCATGACGCCATGTGGTACGAGGCGCCGGAGGGCCTCAAGCGGGCGGTCCTGCGCACGGGCGAGTTCTACCGGCCCTTCGATGACATCCGCTCCTACATGAAGGAAGGCTGGCTGGCGTTCGAGGATGAGCGCGGCGAGGTGGTCGGCGAGTACTTCGACCTCCAGCAGACGAGCCGGCTGAGCCCGTACGTGCACTCCGTGCACGGCCACACGGCCATCGTCAGCAACCGGCTTGAGGATGGCCTGATGCGGGGGGCGATGGTGGCGGCGCGCGGCGACCATGGGGACGTGCGCAGGGCCTACCTGGCGTGGAAGAACCCTCCGGCGGTCCTCCTGGGCCAGCGGCAGACGCCCGACGACGTGCCCCAGCCGCGCGTGCCGACCTTCGGCCAGGACTACCTGCGCATGTCCGGCACGCTGCACTGGTTCTTCGCCTCGACGACGGTGAAGGAGCCAGAGCTGGTCATCCCGCGGCTGGTGCGGGAGGTGGCGTCGCGGGGCGGCAACTACATCATCGCCAGCGACAGGCATCCGGAGTACGTAGAGCCCCTGCTCCGGGAGGCGCACCGGATGGGCGTGGGCGTGATCCTCAAGCCTCTGGCCTTCCGCGGGGGCGAGCGGCTGTGCCCCTACGCCCAGCACGACGAGTACGTCGCCGGCGCCAGGAATGTGGCCGCGTACCGGCCCGACGGGGTCTACCTGGTGGACGAGTTCACCTTCCCCGGCAACTGCGAGGCCTGTCGCGCGGCCTTCCAGGAGCAGTACGGCATGGCGATGCCCGACGAGATGGACTTCGACCGCCTCGCAGAGCCGGCCATGCACAACTGGGTCTTCTTCAAGATGAACGTCATCAACGATCTGATTCGGGACATGACCGCAGCGGTACGTGAGGAGGTCCCGGAGGCTCTCGTCTTTCACGTCACCAGCCCCAACAACCACTTCCGCCTGGAGGCCTACCACGACCTGGAGACGCAGTCGCAGTGGCTGACCACCACCAATTCCGACCTCTACAGCACCAGCCTGGACCACACCCGCTACATGCTGGCCCACATCCGGGGGGCGCAGGGCAATGACAAACCGGTCTTCACGGTCAACGGCTGCATGTATGAGGCCGACGACGTGGCGCTGAACCTCAGGCACCACCTCATGTACGGCAGCAACGCGATGTGGTACTTCTCGATCAACTTCTCCCGCCTGTATCCGGAGGCGGCCGGGGCGAATGCTGACGGCTTCAGGATGCTGCGGGACACCGGCCTGGGACAGGTGCTGGCGAGCTCTCGGCCGGTGCGCTACGCCGCGGTGTTGCGCAGCCGCGCCGGCTGGGAGGCCTGCATCAGGCGCGGCGAGAAGAGCGGGCGGCTGGTGGACTACGAGCGGCGCATCCGCGAGCGCGTGCTGCTGCGCAACCTGCCGGTGGAGATCCTCTTCTCGCGGCACTTCAGCCTCGATGCGCTCGACGACTACCGGCTGCTGATCGTGCCCAGCGAGCCGACGCTGGAGCCGGAGATCGCGGAGGCGATCGCGGAGTGGGTCCGGCAGGGCGGGAACGTGCTGGTGGAGGGCGAGGCAGCGCGGAACGAGGCGCTGACTGAGCTCTGCGGCGTGACAGTGTCGGAGCGCGCTGAGGGACCTGCGGACCTGGTGGGGAGCGCGGCGCCGCTGGAGGGGCTGTCGGAGCAGTTCAGCTCCGCATACCTGAACGTGTCCGCGGCAGAGGGCAGCGTGGTAGGCCAGATCGGCGAGGCGCCGGCGGTCACGATCCGCCAGGTGGGCCAGGGCCGCGCCTGCTACGTCTCGCTGCTCGACGCGCCGCCGGAGCTGATCCGGCCTTTGGCAATGCACCTGGGCGGCCCGCCGCCGGTGACCGTGCCGGCTGAGGTGGAGCGGGACATCGAGGTCAGCGCGCTGAGCGACGGCTCCCGCAGCGTGGTGGCCGTCTACAACCGCCACGTGAGCGAGCCACGCAGCGTCAAGCTTACGCTTAATGATCTCCCCGCGGCCCAGGACGCCCGCGCCATCGAGATCGAGGGCGGCCGGGTCTCTGAGCTCGACGGCGCGCTGTCGGTGGAGGTTCGGCCAGGGGACGTCAGCTTCTACCTGCTGGCGTCGCCCGAGCAGTATCCACTGGCTGAGGCCGCGCAGGGGCCGGGGGTGGAGGCCATCCACCGGTCGCTGCACCCTGGCACGGAGTTCCTTCGCCTGGAGCCTGAGCCCGCCCGCAGCGCCGATCTGCCGGAGAAGGACCCATCGAAGCTCTACGTGGCGGTGCTGAAGAATCTGCGTTCCCCGCTCGGTGGGTGCGATCTGGGCGGCGACGCCATGGTGGCGGCGCTGCAGAAGCGCGAGGACCTGGTCGTGGAGCACGTCGAGGACCTTGACGCGTCGGCCCTGGCTCGCTATGAGGTGCTGGTCGTCCCCAACATGGGCGCGCACGCCCCGGCGCCCAACCTCAGCGAGGGCTGGGAGGCGGAGGTGCGCCAGTTCGTGGAGAGCGGCGGCGGAGCGCTGCTGGTCCACCACTCGGTAGGGTACATGCCCGTGAGCCACCCGATGTTCCCGGAGGTGGCCGAGGCGCCGGACTACGTGCCGATCACAGCCATGGAGGTGGCCGCCGACCATCCTGTCGCCAGCGGCGAGGCCCTGCGGCAGCGCTTCGGGGACAAATCCGATGACCCCGCCTTCGCTGCCTGGCTGGAGGAGACGGCGCTGGAGGTCGGTCAGCAGTTCCAGTCGGGCTTCGCTGACTACATCAAGCTCAATCCCGGGCCGCAGGGGACGACCGTGGTGGTGAGTCAGCGGCAGGGCAACGCCGGAGGTGACCCCACCGTCGTGGCCGGCGAGGTCGGGCAGGGGCGCGTGGTGCTCAGCGGCATGGACCTCGGCTGCAGGAGCGCGGAGGGCCCGGACGGGTACGAGTTTACGGAGGAGCTCAATCCCGCTGAGGCGGCGCTGCTCACCAATGCCGTGTACTGGCTGGCGGCGCCATAGGGGCAACTACTCCTGCGCCCTATGCATCAGCCGCATCTTCAGGCGGGTGACCGACGGCAACGGCCGGGCCGGAACGGAGGCCGGCCCCTCCAGACGGCTGGACAACGACCTCGGGGCGCAGGTGCCGGCGAGGCGTCGGCGAACAGAGGCGATGCGTCGCACGACCAGCAGCGAGAGCGATGGAACGTGTGGAGGGTCTGACAGATGAGCGACACAGCCGCCCAGCGACAGCCCAACTTCGTGGTCATCTTCTGCGATAATCTCGGCTACGGTGACATGGGATGCTACGGCCATCCCGTCCACCGCACGCCCAACGTGGATCGGATGGCCGAGGAGGGCATGCGGTTCACCGACTTCTACGTCACCAGCGGGGTGTGCACGCCCTCGCGGGCGAGCCTGATGACCGGATGCTACGCTCAGCGGGTGGACATGCACGTGTCCGACACCGGTGGGGCGGTGCTTCAGCCTATCGCAGCGAAAGGGCTCAACCCCGACGAGATCACGATTGCCGACCTGCTGGGCGACGCCGGGTACGCCACCGCCTGCATCGGCAAGTGGCATCTGGGCGACCAGCCCCCCTTTCTGCCCACCCGGCAGGGCTTCGACCGCTACTACGGCATCCCCTACAGCGAGGACATGACGCCCAGGCCCCAGTTCGACTGGCCGCCGCTGCCGCTGATGCGCGATGAGGAGGTCATCGAGGCGCCGGTTCACCTGCCCACCATCACTGAGCGCTACACCGAAGAGGCCATCGGCTTCATGGAGGACAACGCAGACCGGCCGTTCTTCCTCTACCTTCCGCAGGCGCTGCCCGGCAGCGTGCGCTGGCCGGAGCCGGGGCCGCGCTTCTCCGGCCGCTCCGGCAACTGGGCCTACGGGGACTGTGTGGAGGAGCTTGACTGGTCGGCGGGCGAGGTGATCCGGGCGATCCAGCGGCTTGGGCTCGATGATAACACCCTGGTCATCTTCCTCTCGGACAATGGCACGCCCAGGAATCATGGCGGCAGCAACGAGCCGCTGCGCGGCTGGGGCTACAGCACCTGGGAGGGCGGCATGCGCGTGCCGTGCGTGATGCGCTGGCCGGGCACCATCCCGGCGGGTGCGGAGTGCTCCGAGGTCTGCACCACCATGGACTTCCTGCCCGCCTTCGCTCGGCTGGCCGGGACCGAGGGGCCGACCGACCGGACCATCGATGGCCGTGACATCAGCTCGCTCCTGCGCGGTGAGGAGGGCGCAGGGTCGCCGTACGAGGCCTTCGTCTACTACCACATGGAACAGCTCCATGCCGTGCGCTCCGGGCGCTGGAAGCTGTTCATCCCCCGCGAGGACCGCCGGACCTTCCACGGTGATGATGAGGGCGCGACCGAGGCCCTGCTGTTCGACATGCAGGCCGATCCAGGGGAGACCACCAACGTGGCCGGCCAGCAGCCCGAGGTCGTCCAGCGGCTGATGGTCCTCGCCGAGCAGGCGCGGGAGGAGCTGGGCGACACCGATCGGGAGGCCAGAGGCCGGCGGCCGGCCGGGCACTATCCGAACCCCACGCCGCGCGTGCTGGAGTAACGCCGGCTCAAAAGCCAGGTGACGCCACCCACCGACGGGAGGGACCCGCACGTCATGCTGCTGCTCGCCGTCGTCGTGATCGCCCTGGCCTCTTCCACCGCCGGCGCGGAGGAGGCAAACATCGCCCCGGCCGCCGAGATCACCTGCCATCCCCAGGTGGCCGAGGGGCGCGTCCAGCACATCCTCGACGGCCGCGTCGGTACCGGCTTCGCCTTCGAGGTGGGAACCTCCGGCGACGGCAGCGTGGCCTTCGACTTCGCCTCGGCGCGCGAGGTCACAGGCCTGCGCTTCTTCCAGCACAGCGAGATCTACTACACCACCCGCTATGTCATCGAGGGCGACGCCGATGGTGACGGCGACTACGAGCTGACCCTCGCGGAGGAGGCGGATGCGGCGGTCGGCGAGTGGCTGGAGCACCGCTGGGACCCGGTCAGCCTCCGGGTCCTCCGGCTGCGCTCGGTCGAGGGCGTCTCCGAGGGCAAGCGCGCTCATCCCTGCGTGGCTGAGATCGAGGTGCTCGGGCCGGCGCTTGCCGGCGATGCAGCCCGGGCGGCCGAGCTCGGCAACCCCGTCTCCACGGTCAGCGCCCCGCGGCCGCTGCGGCGGATGACGCCGCTGGTGGTGGATGCTCACCCTCCCGTGGTCGTGGCCGGACGGACTGAGGCCTGTCGGACCGCCGCGCAGACCCTGGCGGAGGGCCTCTCGGACGCGGTCGGCCGAGACGTCACGGTCGTGGACGATCCGGCGGAGGCCGGCCTGGGAGAGCGGACCGTGCTGGCGGTGGGCAACTGCGTGACGAACCCGCTCATCGCGCGGCTGTTCCACAACTGGTACGCCTTCGCGGACAGCCTCTATCCCGGGCCTCGCGGCTACACGCTCCGGACCGTCTGCGATCCATCCCCCTCGTTGACTGCTTCACGTTCTACCGGGTCGAGGAGGCCGTGCTGACCGTCGAGGCCGAGGACGCCGAGCCCCTGCGCCCCGAGGACGGTGTTGTCGGCGAGCCCAAGCGCTTTCTCATCAGGTCGGCGGAGCCAGCGCGCTGCCGGGTGACGACACATGAGAGCCAGGGCATCTCCATCCCGCTGTGCGTGCTGCACCAGCGGCAGGGGGGGCGGCTCGGGGCGAGGGAGGGCGTTCGCTTCGCCTCGATCTTCTACAACGTCAGTGGCGGGTGTGCGGGGACCTACGACCTCGCTCCGGCCGGACGGGAGCAGTATCTGGTGACCGGCGATGATCGAGCTCTCGTGGCGCTCGACGAGCTGAGCGAGGGCGGCATCGAGTGTCGTGGCAAGGTGATCATCGTCGAGGGCGGCCGCATGCTGCTGGCCGGGGGTTCGCTGTCAGTTGCGCTGTTCCTGCGCAACGATCCTCACGAATCGCTCAGCGCGTTCACAGACAGTCCCAGCCCGGCAGCATCTCACCGGCTGGGCCACATGTTAGCCCCTCAGGCTGATGATCTGCTCCCTCGGCACCTCGAAGACCCGGCCGCCGAGGCTGATCCGCGGATCGCCGAAGCCATGATAGATGCGCACCCGGGCCGACTGTGCGATCGGCTCCCCGTCGAGGCTGCGGGCGGTGAAGAGCGTCGGCGTGTCGTATTCAACGCCCGCGTAGCTCGTGGCGCAGAAGGCCACGAACGTCGGGCTCTGGACGATGAAGCCGTAGGGAGGCAGCGTGGTGCCGTCGATCTTGGCCGGCCTCTCATAGGCCACGATGATGGTCACGTCGCCGAAGCGCGTGCGCTGCACCAGGCGGTCGTCGCTGAGGAACTCGTGGCTGGCGAGCGCCTCCTCGGCGGTAATGACGTTCAGCGGGCTGAGGACCTCCCAGGTGTTCTTGATCACCACGTCGGTGATGCACATGCCCTCCGCCCAGCCGCCGTCGCTGCGCGACCACAGCTCCCGCACTCGGCCGCCGTCGGCCGGCTGGAACCGGATGCCCTCCTCGGCCGTGACGATGCTCCCAAGCTGGTAGCGCCGGTTGCTGTGCTGCACGTCCGAGAGCAGCACCCGGCCGGCGTCGGAGGTCATGCCCACCAGCAGCGCGCTGCGGCCGTCGAACTGCTGGGGCACCTCCACCGTGCGGGGCCCGACCTCCACGATCGACCCCGGCTGCCACTGCGACGTGGGCGGGTCAGGCAGGTGGTCGTCCTGGAAGGCGATGTCCTCGGGCCGGGTGGCCGCCGGGTGGGTGAAGTGCACGAAGGTCCGCAGGTCCTCCTCGATGGTGCCCTCCACGCGCCACCGATAGGTGATGGCGACACTGCGGTCGCCGACCTGCTCCACCAGCGGCTCCAGAGGCACCACCGGGACACGGTTGCGCTCCGCGTCCTGCCAGTAGAGGTGGTTGCCGAAGCGCGGCAGGTGCATCTCGGCGAAGAGGATGTGGTCGGCCATCTTCTTCTCGTCGCCGGCCGCTATGCGGTTGCCCTGGTGGGTCATGATCTGTACGCAGTCGCTGTAGACCAGCGGGAACAGGGGGATAACGTCACCGGGCGGGTTGTCGGTCCGATGCCCGAAGATGCCCTCCAGGTAGTCCGCGCAGGGCACCGACCACTCCCGGCCCTCCTCGCTGCCGAACAGCCCGAAGTGCTGCTTGGCGAGCATGCACAGCTTGGTCTTCCACTCCAGGTCGTCGCGCCGGGTCATGGGGTGGTCGGGGTCGTGGCAGGTGACCAGCGGCCAGGCGAAGGTGGTGTCGATGAAGTAGATGGTGGGGTCAAAGAGCTGGGCGACGCGCGGCAGGTTGCTGTCCTCGCGCGCGGCCAGCTCCACCTGCTTGATGGCACAGACCTGCCAGGCCTGCCCGCCGTTCCAATTGCCGCCGCGCTTGAGCCGCCCCTGCCGGTCCGTGTTGATATACTCCTCATCCCAGGAGGGCGCGTCGCGGTACATGTCCTGGTAGTTGTCATGCATCCCCACCAGGTATCCGCACCGTTTGATGCGCGCGATGGCCTCCTGCAGGGCCTCGTTGCCGCCACACTCCGGCGCGGCCGGCAGGATATCCGGGTGCCGGACGTCATAGCCTCCGTTGATCCATCCCGCCATCACCACGAAGGCCCGGTCGATCTCCAGATCGTGGCGCCAGTGCTCGGCGCACCGCGCCACCTCCTCGAAGGTGAAGCCCAGGTGCGTGCGCTCCTGATCGGTGTCGTTGAAGCGTGAGCTCGGCAGCACGCGGGAGAAGACGAAGGGCTTGAAGTCCGCCGCTCCGAAGATGCGGTCCACCGACGGGAAGTCCCGGCGCTTCTCGGCCCAGGTCTGCCGCCAGCCCTTGGCCTCGGCGAGGGGCCGGTAAGCGCGGGCGATCTCCATGTACCCACCCTCGCCGAGCGGGTGTAGGCTGAAGGCGGCCGCGGGCTCCTCCATCGTCAGCGTCAGCGCCCGCATCCGCCGGCCCGGAACCGCCGGCGCATCAGGCCACGATGTCTCCATCCGCAGATGCGTGTCCACCTTCTCCCAGTTGACCAGCAGCGCCGATCCCTGCTTGACCGCCCCGCACATCGCCATCGACAGGTTGTTGTACGTGGTCCAGCTCTGACGGCCCGGAACCCCCTCATTCGCCGGCAGCTCGATGCCCAGCCTGTGCGGCACATAGAGCCGCCCGTCATCCGCCTCCGTCACCCACAGCGCCCCGTCGAGCGGCGTCACCTGGGCGACCCGCCACTGGCCCTCCTCCTCTGAGGCGTAGCTGATGCGCAGGCCGCCGGGGTCGGCCACGGGCTCCACCGTGAAGGTGACCGTGACGCCGGTCGGCTCGCCGTAGGCCCTCGGACGCACCGTAAGACGCAGGGCGCCCGGCTCCTCGCTGACCTCCTCGAAGCCGACAATGTGATACTGGAAGCTGCGCTCGCCGCTGCGCAGCAGGATCTGGCCGAAGCGCGCCGCATCCGGCCGCGACGCCCAGACCACGCCGGTGCGCCTGTCCTCCAGCAGCCACGCGGTCGTGTCCGGGTCGAGCAGAAAGCGCCAGTCCTCGGTCTCGAGGGAGGCCGCCGCGTCCGCGGATACCCGCTGGCGCATGGCCTCTCGCCGCCGCGCCACCTCGACGTCCGGCAGCGGCTCGGGGGCCATGCTCTCGGACGGCGGCGCGTCGCTGGTCACCGCGATCTTCCCGCCCTCATAGGTCTCCAGCAGGCGCTCGCCGGTCTCCAGATGGTCGTAGACGCCGATATGGACGAAGTACTGCTGCTCCGGCCGGTCCTCGGGCGCGCGGAGGACATGGGGACCCTCGGTGATGACCTCGCCGGGCTGCCACATGGAGGTGGGAACGGTCGGCGGGTGGTCGGCCTGAAAGACGATGTCCTCGCAGCTCGCCTCCGGGGCCTCGAAGTGCACGAAGACCATGTAGTCCGCCCTCGCCGGACGCTCGCCGCCGTTGCGGAAGCGGATGGTCATGGCGAACTGGTCGCCGGGGCGGATCTGGCGCGATGTGAAGCTGACGTCCACAAGCTCGGGCTCGAAGCCGGGATCGATGTCCTGTGGCTCCACCATAGCGTCACACCCCGCAACAGCGATAGCCACCACCAACACGCGCAGAAGTGTCCTCACACGCATGACCATGCCTCCTGACCCGGCCCCCAGAACGCATCAGGCCGGCCTGGCCTCCTGTCGCTCCACTCCAGCTTCCGGCACACCGGCCACCAGGGCCGGTCGGCCTGCTGCGCCGATAGGCCTTCTCCGGCCCCTGACGAGCACCTGCATCGCGGCCGCGGGACATCCGGGCGGCGGACAGACCGCCCCCGCCCCGGGCCGTCGCAGGCCTCCCGGCGGCAATTTCCTCGCACGGACCCCGGCGTACGGGAAGAACATGGAATCTGCTGCGCCCGTGCTCCGTCCTTGCCGAATAGCAGAGCAAAAAAGGTTGTCTCCGCAACCGAACCATTGCGGAGAGAAGGTCGTCGCAGGAGGGAGCGAGATGACGAGGCAGGAGCGAGGAGCAGTCGTCGTGAGGGTATACTTCGCCGCCGTCACCGCCGCTGTGGTTGTCTGCCTGGCAATCTCGGGGTGCACGAAGCCGGCCGTCGGCCCCGGGAACGAGGTCCCGGGCGTGGACGCACCGTCGGCTGACATGGCGCCGGGAGGCGATGAGCCACAGGTCGAGGAGCCTGAGGGCCAAGCGGCTGCGGAGGCCGGCACACCTGAATCAGAGCCCGCAGCCCAGCAGGCGGCGCCAGTGGAGAGGCCGCCGGCACCGCGGACTCGAGAGGTGGAGGAGACGTCTGCGCAGCCGCCTGCCCCGAGTCGCGCCGGAGAGACACAGCGGGCGACGCCCGTGGAGGACGCTCCGCCTGGCGGGCCGGACGAGAGGCGGGCTGTCCGGGAGGGGCCGCAGGGGCTGGCTGGAGAGGGCGCTGGATTCCGAGAGCGGCGAGGCGGGCGCCGCGGCCAGCGCCTCTTCGAGCAGTACGACAGTAACGGTGACGAGCTCCTGACGCGGGAGGAGCTGCCGGAGGAGCTGGCGGACCGCGTGATGAGGGCGGACGCGGACGAAGACGGGCGGGTCAGCAAGGATGAGCTGATGCAGTTCCGGCCGAGGGCCAGAGGGGAACGTCGAGGCCGGGCTTCCGGGCGGCAGGAAGCGGAGAATGGGAGGTAGCGCGGATGACGGCACTGGTGCGCAGGGCGGCGTTGGCGAGCGTGCTTGCGATCTCGCTGTGCGGAGTGATGGTCGCTGTCTGCGGTAAAGTGCCGTCGCTGGGGTTCGGCGCGGCAGCCCAATCCAGCGGCGCCCCTCAGGTGAGCTTCGTTGTCAGCGGTCTGATGGGTCTTGACGGCGGGTGGATCGCCGTCAGCGACATCAACGACGCCGGCCGAGCCACCGGGTCCGCGAGCCAGCAGGGGCAACAGCGAGCGGTCATCTGGAATGACGGCCGGATCGTCGATCTCGGCATCCCCGGCGCCGGGACCTCTCGCGGCGTGGCCGTGGATGCGGCCGGTCGCGTTGCGTGCCTCGCGACAGATCCCGTGGGCGAGTTCGTCTGCAGGGGGTTGCTGTGTGATCCCGACGGAGAGAGCGTCGATCTGGAGCTGCGCACCAGCATGGCGGACTCCAGGTGTGACGTGTGTGGCATGAACAATCTCGGACAGGTCGTGGGCGCCATCAGGCTTGCCGACGGCACATGGGAGCCGGCGGTGTGGGACCGGGGCGGGGCGGCTGTAAGCTTGGGCGCGTCGCCAGGCCGCGCCAAGGACATCAACGACATGGGTCAGGTCGCAGGCTACGTCGGCTCGGGCCCGATGGAGAGGGCCTGCGTATGGGAGCCTCAGGCCGACGGGAGCTATGCGATGACCTGGGTGGCGCCTCCGTCCGCGGGCGTCAGCCGCGCCGTTGCGATCAATGATGCCGGAATGGTCGTTGGCCGCGCATTCGCTCGCGATGACGGTCGGCTTCGGGCCTTCGCGTACAGCAGCGAGACCGGGATGCGCGAGCTGCCACGACCCGCTGGCGCGTGTATCTATTGGGCGTGTGACATCAGCGACAAGGGCTGGATCGTCGGGGCCGCCGTCGGGAGTGGACCGCGAGCCGTGCTGTGGATAGGCGATCAGGCCATGGACCTCAACGATTGCATCGACCCTATGTCAAGCTGGGAGCTTGTGGTGGCGCGGGCCGTCAACAACCGCGGCGACATCATCGGCCGCGGCATCTTCTTCGACGAAGAGGGAGGCATGTTCATTCTCAGGCCGGAGCGAATGACGGATAGCACCGTGGGATGATCCTGAGCGCTCTGCTTGCCCGGCCTGCGCACAAGGGGCCGTCCGGCCGCTGAGCTTGAGGGGGAGGTTGCCCGTCACACCAGGCGATGAAGGGAAGACTGCCTTCAGTCGTCGGCCCCTGCACCTCCCATGCCGAGCCCCGCGCGCCGGTGATCTATGCAAGCTCCCCGCCCCGCCGGCGCAGCTCCCGCTGTGGGGCGCGGGCCCATCGGGGAGAGATCGGCTACCGTTCGGGCTCGAGCTCGACGCCCAGCTCGTCGGCCTCGCGGGCCTGCTCGGTGCACACGCGGTAGGCGTCCACGATGCTGTAGATCCAGATGGCGAGATAGGCGGCGATGGCGAGCACGATCAGCGTCCAGGTCAGCGGGCCGTAGCCCTCCACCACCTGCCGGGCGGCCTCACGCTCGAGCTGGGGGTTCGTTGCGCGGGTGGCAATGAGGTTGACGCCGAAGTAGGTGAGCAGCTTGGAGAGGATCCAGGCCAGCAGCAGCATGGCCACGCCGGCCATGGCCAGGCCCTTCTCGTACTCGTGGTTGTAGAGCTGGCCGAGGCCGGGGATCACGGAGTAGAAGGCGGCCAGCACGGGGTTGCGGCGGAAGCCCTTGTACTCCTCGGGGTGATCGACGGCCTCCTCCATCCGCTGGCGCAGCCGGGAGCCCTCCTGGATGTGCAGGACGGCCTCGCCGAGCTTCTCCTCTGCGTCCGCGTTGATGGGCTCGATCTCCAGCGCCCGCTGGTAGTGATCGCGGGCGGCGGTATACTCCCGCTTGGCCATGGCGAGGTCGCCCAGCAGCTCCTCGACGGTGGTGGTGTCGGGGGCCAGCTCCGCGGCCTGGTGGGCGAACTGCTGGGCTTGCTGGAGGCGCCCCATGTCGATGGCCCGCTTGGTGCGGCTGACCAGCCGGCCCAGCTCGTGCTGGCGCTGCATCTCCTCCAGCTCGTCGGCGTCATCGGGCCGCATGGCGGTGGCCTTCCCTACCCTTGGGTGCCGCTGCCCTCGCGGGCGGGCACCTCCACCCGCGCGGCGTCGCCCCAGAGGCCCTCGAGGTTGTAGAAGCGGCGGGCCTCCGGCTCGAAGACGTGTACCACAACGTCAAGGTAGTCAAGGATGACCCAGCTTGAGTCCGGGATGCCCTCGATGTGCTGAGGCTCCACTCCCATGGCCCCCATCTGTTCGTCGATCTCCTCGGAGATGGCGTTGACGTGAAGCCTGGAGCGGCCGTTGCAGATGACGAAGTAGTCGCAGATGGTCATCAGCCCGCGCATGTCCAGGATGGTCAGGTTCTGTGCACGTCTGTCATCGGCAGCCTCCGCGACACGCAGGGCCTTCTCCTTCGGCTCAAGCTCCAATACGCTGCGCCTCCCTTGACATGAAAGCTGATGCGACTACCCCGCCGTTTGCATGGTGGTGATCGCCACGTCGGAGCCCACGATGATGGTGATCCGATCGGGGCTGTAGCCGGCGCTCTCGTCGATCTCCACCAGCTCGCCGGCCCCCAGCGTCCTCTGCGCGCGGCGGGCGGCGCTGAGGCCGTCATCGGGGTGGTAGATCAGCGTCCGCTGATGGTCGAAGCTGTCAGCGTTGGCGGTGTCGATGATCTCAAAGCCCGCCTCCGACAGCACCTCGCCCACGGTGGCCGCCGCGCCCGTCTCGCCGGAGCCGTTGAGCACCTCGACCAGATTGATCTGTCCGGGGATCGACCGCAGATGCTGGTTGATCTCGCTGAGGACCCTGTTGATGTCGGAGTCGCTGATGTCCACCAGCGCCATGTCTCTCACACGCAGCGATCTGAGATAGGGCTGCAGACTGGCGGACATGAGGCAGTCGGGCCGCACCTTGCGGATCGCCCGCGCCATGTCCACGGCCTCCCGCCAGCTCATGTTCGTATCAACGGCCTCGAGGATCTTCAGCGGCAGCCTCATCAGTTGCGGCACATTCCGCAGCTTCAGCTTCTGCTCCGCCATGGCCTTGAGGAACTGGTGCTGGCGCTCGGAGCGCTTGAAGTCGCCGTCGCCGAGCCCGGGCGTGTTGCTCTTGCGGTAGCGTACGAAGCCCATGGCCTGCTCGCCGTCGAGGTGCTGGCGGCCGGGCTTGAGGTGGATGTGCAGCTTGCCGCCTTCGTCATCGTAGTTCATGCCTCGCCCCCGACCCTCGACGTCCGGGACGTCGATCTCCACGCCGCCGAGGGAGTCCACGATCTCAACGAAGTTGGCCAGATTCACCTTCGCCCAGTAGTCGATATCCACCTCGAACTCGTCCTCCACGGTCTCCCTGATCAGGTCCACGCCGCCGAAGTAGAAGGCGTGGTTGATGCGGTCCCTGCCGTGGCCGGGGATGCGGACGTAGAGGTCACGCGGAATCGACAGCATCGCCGCCTGGTTCGTGCGCGGGTTCACGAACAGCAGGATCATGGTGTCCGAGCGTCCCTTGTCCCCCAGCTCCGGCCGCTCGTCGGCCCCCACGATCAGCACCGTGATCTTGTTGCGGCCCGGGAAGGGCTCGGGCAATACCGAGGTGGCATCCTCCACCGCCTCGCCCGCGCCCCCGGTCAGCAGCACCGGCGGCTGATGCGACACGGCGTCCCAGGCCCCCAGGGCCCCGACACCGATCACGCAGAACGCGCACACGTATATGAGGTAGTCCAGGAATGCTCTCATGCTGTCGTTTCGTCCATGGACTCGCGCTCCAGGACGCGCGCCCGGTAGAGCCGCCTCTTCTCGATGTAGTCGATGACCGCCCGCGGCGTCAGGTAGCGGATGGACTCGCCCGCGCCGACGCGCCGACGGATCATGGTGGAGGAGATGTCCGCCAGCGGAGCGTCGATGACCGTTACCTTTGACGCGCGTGCAGCCCCCAGCGTTTCATCGAGCTGCTCCAGGTCGAAGCCCGGCCTGGGCACCGCCACCAGCCGGGCCTCCTCCAGGATGGCGTCCGGTTGGTGCCAGGTGAGAATCTCCAGCACCGCATCGGCCCCGGTCACGAAGAGGATCTGCGCCCCGTCGCCCAGCTCCGCCTTGAGCTGGCGGATGGTGTCGATGGTGTACGAGGGGCCGGGGCGCTCGATCTCCAGGCGGGAGACGGAGAAGTGCGGATTGCCGGCGGTGGCCAGCAGGGCCATCACGTAGCGATCCTCGGCCGGGGTGACCTCGTAGTCCCGCTTGTGGGGTGGATTGCCTGAGGGCATGAAGAGGACGTGCGGCAGCTCGAAACGCTCCCGGACGTCCTCGGCAATGAGCAGATGCACATAGTGTATGGGGTCGAAGGTCCCGCCCATGACGGCGAGCCGCCTCGACCGGTTTATCTCGTCGATGCCCATTGCAGGGATACTATCACAAACGTGCCGTGGATGCAACGCGAGCCGGGGCCGGGCTGTGAATTCGCAGTGTGGGCAGGACGCGCGGCCGAAGGTGGCCGCCCCCGTGCGCCTCGCAGGGCACGCCGGACAGAGCCGTTTCGATCGGACGCCGGATGGACTCTATCCCGGCGAGAAGTCGTAGAGGGGGCGCTGGAGGATGACGCTCATAGCGCTCCAGAAGGCCCCCACGGTGTACTCCCCGATGATCACACCGTAGACGAATGGGACGAAGCGCTGATAGTTCCGCTGGCCGCCCCAGTGCAGAATCGCCCACTTGACCGCCCACGCGATCAGCAGGCAGCTCCAGAAGTACTCCACTCCGAAGACCATGCCAAGAGCGTACCCCGCCGGGTGCAGCGGCCACCACAAGAACTGCAGCCGCATCCACATCATCCCCCATGTGAACAGCCCGCCGACGGCGATGAAGGTCATGCGCTGCCAGCTTGGGTCCCTGGGATAGGTGAGCCAGGAGGCGAGCTGATTCCACTGTCCGCGGTTGTGTCCGATGAGGGGCGAGTTCCCGTGCAGGTAGGTGAGATGGATCGCCGCCCAGTAGCTGAAGAAGCCGCCCAGCAGGAAGGCCAGGGCCATGCCGACTGCCAGCCGCCGCGGCTCGGCCCCGGAGACCTCGGCCATCTTGAAGCCCTCAAGCTGCACCGGCATGGGCGTGGTCCGGTAGCCGCGGCCGGTCAGCCACCAGAAGAGCGGGAACATCACCAGGTTGTGCGGGCCGAGATTCCGGCTGCCCGCGAAGATCAGCTCCAGGTGCGCGGCGTTCATGTTGCCCGCCATCTCGTGCGCTGGCGGCCCCAGCTCCGCGCGGACGCGGGTGAGCGCGGTGTGGATGACGATGACGAAGATCAGAAACGGCGCCACGGCCGCGAACGTCATCCCGGCCCGCATGCAGAAGAACACCAGGAAGGACAGCCCGGCGATGATGGCCATGAGCGCCGCACGGTAGCTCATTGGGTCGCCGGCCGCGACCTTGTCCGAGATGGTCCACTGCCTGATGTTCTCCCACAGCTCGGACAGGAAGCGCCGCCCCATCCACATGGCGTAGGCGAAGAGGGCGAACCAGGCGCCGAAGGACTGGGCCGTCAGATAGGGCAGCCCGGGCATCATGGGCACGGAGATGGCCGCCACCCCCGCCTGCTGCAGCTTCCGGAACAGGTAGAAGAACCACATCGAGAAGCACAGATCCAGCGGGATCATGAAGCCGAGCGCGATCAGGAAGGGATAGAGGGGAATCGGAATGCGGCCCATGGCGCTCCACGGCAGCCCCCACGGGCGGGTGTCGATGTAGTGGCTGCCGTTGTGCCTCACATCCACGACGGGCAGCACCGGCCAGAAGTAGTGCAGCCCGTTGTAGAGGTCGAGTCCGGCGGCCAGCAGGATGCCGAGCCACAGCACCCGGTCGGCGAAGAACCGGCGGCTGCCGCCATCCTCGGTCATCGCCAGCGGAAGCTGCACGATGGGGTAGCCCAGCTTCTCGCGCTCCGTCCACTGCCGCCGGAGCAGCACGCAGATGCCAACCATGACCAGGCCCACGCCCAGGATGACCGCCACCCACCACAGCACGGGCCACAGCCAGGCCATGACGCGGCCGGGCCGGTAGAGCGTCTCGTGGCCCTCGTAGAACGGCTCCAGCACGCTGAGATCGTTGACCGTGGCAAACTCCGGCAGGTACGGCTGGATGAGGTTCTCCCAATCGTTGGCCTCCGTGGCGTACCACGCGGCGTGGCTGAGGTTCGGGACCCCGAGCTGGAGAGTGTCGTGGCCCGAGAGCATCACCGCGATGCAGACCATGACGTAGATGGTGACCAGCTCAGCCTGCGTGAAGGCCCAGCGGGGCCGCACGAGGCGGATCAGGGCGTTGATCAGCAGAAGCACGATGATGTTGAAGACCACGCCCCAGGGGAGGGCCATGACACTCGGGTGGCCCGTGTGCCAGATGCCCTCTACCGTCATGACCCAGTAGACGTTGAAGGGGATCAGCACCGCGCCCACCACCAGCGCCCTGGTGGTCACCGCGGGGCGGCGCCGGGCTTGCGTGGGTGTCTGCGTCAGCACATCACGGGCCATCAGGCATAACAGGGCTCAGCTATCAGCGGTCAGCTATCAGCGGTCAGCTATCAGCGGTCAGCTATCAGCGGTCAGCTATCAGCGATCAGCTACGACGCATCAGCCGTTTCTCGTTGCTCGCTGCTGGTAGCTGACTGCTGGTAGCTGGTAAGGGGCGGACTCAGAGGCTCGCGCCGTGCCGGTCCAGCCACTGGTGCGTCGTCTGTTTCACAGCCTGGTAGAAGGCTCTCCGGCGCTGGTCCACGACCTCGTCCCTGTAGTTCCACGCCGTCTGGAGATTGCGTTTCGACATGCGCTCCATTCGCGACCGGTCCCCGGCCACCTCCATGATCCTCCGAGCCAGCGCGTCCGATCTCCCGGGTGGTACCAGGTCGTCTTCAGCCAGCAGGTCCGGAATACCGCCGACATCCGACGCGATGCAGGGCAGCGCGCGGGCCATGGCCTCTAACAGCGCGCTGGGGAGACCCTCCGCGCGAGACGGGAGCAGGAAGAGGTCAGCGGCGTCAAGCTGTTCAAGCACCGGCCTCCCGGAGGGGAGCTGGCCTGTGAAGGTCACCCGCCCCGCGACTCCGCGACGTTGGGCGCGCCGACGCATCGGCTCGAGCAATCGCCCCCCGCCGACCCACACCAGCTCCAGGTCAAGTCCTGAGGCCACGCACTTGGCAAGGGCATCTATCGCGACATCCGGGGACTTGAACATCCGCTGCAGCGCCGCAACGCAGATGAGCCTGAGGTGCCCGCTCTCGGGGAAGCTCCGCGGCTTCTGCACCAGGTGCTCCTCCGGCAGCGACAGATAGGAGTAATACGTCACGAAGGCGTCCTCTGCCGGCGGATACCGCACTCGCTGCGAACGGCTCGTATAGGCCACGGCTGCCGCACTGGCACACTGCCGCCGCAGCACTCTCATGAAGTGCCATCGCACCACTGGCGCCAGCGGGTGCCGGTGGCCTTCGGGGCCGAAGGTCAGGTGCGGGTCGCCGGCCACCTCGATCCCGAACGGCCGCCCCTCCCGAATGAGCCGCCGTCCAAGCACATCCGCGACGACTCCCGGGAATCGCAGCAGATAGGCGTCGTCAGGGAGGCGCATTTCCGCGAGCCGCCGCTCGATTGTCGGCAGGCCCACCACAAGCTGCAGCGAACGGCCGATGCGGGGCAGTGGCACAATCGACACCCCGGGGCCGGTGGCCCGTATCCCCTCCCAGTCCGCCTCGTCGATGGTCTGCGCGAGTACAACCACCTCTTCGAAGACCTCGAAGTAGCGGCCGAAGAGCCGCTCGTAGCCCTTCGTCGCGGCGACGTAGTCACCATCGCGCTCCAGCAGCTTCTGCTGCGCGGCCACGACCAGTCTCATCCTTCCACCGCTCCCGCCCCCGCTGGCGCCGTCGCCCGAGCCGCCTCCAGCATGGTCATGCTCATCATCCCACGCTCGTCACGCAGGTGCTCCAACGTCGTCAGAACCTCCTGGAGCAGCGCCAGCTTGCGCTCGGTGGCGATGCCGAAGTTGTGCGGGTGCCACCACAGGTGGTAGACGAGCCCCCGCCTGGCGGCGTAGCTCATACTGCTGGTGATGCGCCGCAGCAGCAGCCTGTCGAACGCCTGCCCACGCAGGCGCCCCGGGCGAAAGAGGCGACTGGCGGTCACGTCCTGTGGGGTCCCACTGGCAATGCTGGCCGGGGGATAGCAGTTGTGGCCCGACAGGGGCAGCACCTCGTCCAGCACTCGCAGGCCGCGGCGCAGACCGCGCGCCCGCTCGCGGCTGTGGCGCGGCCTCGCCAGCCAGCCCGGCGCGTTGCCGCGATATGCTACGATGCCGTGGCCTGCGCAGACGCGCAGGCAGTCTTCGGCCACCTGGTTCTTCGGAAAGATGATGCTCTGCGGCCGGGGCCCGATGCGACCCAGCACGTCCAGCGAGGCCAGCAGATCGGCCTCGAAGGCGGCGGTCGTGTGCCCCGGCTCGACGCAGTGGTAGTGCGAGAACGTGTGCGTGGCCAACTCCTGTCCGGGCGCGTCAGCGATGGCGCCTATCAGCTCCGGAGCGAAGTGCAACTGCTCCTCTCCCTCGCGGCCCTCGACGTGCCGGATGTACTCGTACGCACAGAGGTCGGGGCCCTCGAAGTCACCTCGCACCTCCGGCAGGCTCGCCCGCAGCTCCTCCCATCCCTCAAGCGCGAGCATCCCAACGGCGCCCCACGTGGCGTGCGCGGCGTGGCTGGCCAAGACGTCGAGAAGACGCGGAACTGCCTCGCGCGCCCCCTTAATCCTCGCGTGCCAGCCGGCATCATCTCTCGAGCCGCGGAGGCCCCATGCGAGCTCGAAGTCCAGGGAGATCACCATTACTCCGCCGGGGAATCCGTCTCTACTCATCCCAGGCCATGTCCCTGCCCAGCAGCTCGCTGAGGCGCTCGTTGTGTGGCGCGAACAGTTCAGTCAGCCGCCGCCTGATCTCCGGCGGCATATCACCCGGGCGCGCTCTGTTGAAGGCCCTGTAGTCCGGCGTCCACTCGCCCAGCCCGATGAACGCGCCGACCTCGGACATCACCCGCTGGGGTTCGGCGAACATGTCCTCGCTGCGCACGATCATAATCTGCTCCCGCGGGAAGTGCTCAAACCAGGCCTGCAGATGCTCGGCGTAGATGCCCTGCGAAATGTACGAGAAGTCCTGGTAGGTCCGATCGCAGGACTCGTCGCTCCGCATCCGCTCGAGCTGACCCGCCAGCCGTTCGTCCTCCCGCTTCAGCGCCTCTTCGAATGGTAAGCTCTCTACCTCGATGCGAACGGCATGTTTGTAGTGAGACCACGCCCGCTCTACAGGATCGCGCACCAGAGCGATGAGCCTTACGTTCGGGAGCGTGTCCGAGATGCGCTCGGGGGCCAGCGGATGGAAGATGTACTCCGGGCTTGCCTCGCCGGTGAAGGCGCCTCCGGCCTCGCGTTGGATGCGCTCCATGGCGGACTGCAGCGGGAAGTGAGCGCGGTACCATTCGAGCCCGCGCTGGAACTCGCGGTCAAAGAACCGCAGTTGCTTGCGGAAGGCCTGCAGCACCTGCGGGTGGTCCGTGAGATTGTGATACAGCGACGATGTCCCGCACCGCATGGCGCCGAATATGATGTAATCAGGCAGCACGCGCCTGTGACTGGTCATCAGACGCGGCAGGCGCTTGGCGCTGAGCACCGCCTCCTTTACCGGCTTGGGAATGCGCGCCTTGATCCGGGCTACGAGCGGCTTGCTCACAACGGTTGTCCCCTGTTCAGACGCCCGCCGGCGGTCATGCGCGTCCAGCAGGACCAGCCGACGGGAGAATAGTACGATTACCGGCACGACGGTCACGCTCTGCCGGACAAACTCCAGGACGATACTCGCCCAAGCGCTATGCAACACCAGAAGCACGCCTGAAGCCAGAACGCCCGCAAGCAGCACTCGACCTTACTCCTGGGGGAAGACGCCGACGAGCACATCGATGTTGGTTTCTCCCAGATCTAGCTCCACACCTTCCCGGACACTCCCCTCCTGCACCACCGCCGCCGTTGCGGCATCCCAGACGCGATAGCGACAGGAGGCCCCAAACCCCTGGAGCGTCACGCGCAGCCGCCTGGGTCGGTCCGGCATTCGGCAGCGCTCGACGGCGCGAATGTCACACTCCATCACCTCGTAGCGCGTGGCGTTGCGTACGTAGGCGACCATCCAGCGCCGATCCGACGAGAGTGCGTAGGTGGTGTGATTCCCCGCGCTCACGCGCAGCGGCGATGCCGCCTCTGCCGCCCGCCGCAGCGCCTCCTCAGCCTTCGGCGGGATCTCCTCTCGCGCGTCCAGCGTCACCAGGTAGCCGTTGCGGTCGGCCTCAGGCCCGATGTACTCGCAGTCCACCGCCAGCGCCTGGAGCATCTCCTCGTACTCCACCAGGCGGCGGGCGGTCTCGCCGTCTATCGTGTCAACTACCATGGCCACCGGCGGCTGCGCCCGGCGGAATCGCGTCCAGTCTACCAGATTCCCCGCCTCGGCAAAAGCCCCCCGCAGCTCCTCCAGCGGCGGGGCCGACCACGAGATGGCCATCGTCTGCTGCAGGGTCAGCGCCAGACCCATGGCGTCCCGCAGCTTGACCTGAAACTGCGGGGTCACCTTGATGCCACACGCCATCTCTCCATGGTAGCTCGGCGGCGCCAGGTCATAGAAGCGGGCACAGACCGCCATGAAGCAGTCCGTGGGGTACTGCCTGGTCTGATACGCCCGATACCCCACTCCGCCGTCGGTGGCGGGAGCGAACTCAGCGTAGCTTGCGGGGTGCCCCTCGCGGCAGTTGAAGATGTCGCCGCCCTGCTCGAGCACCACCATCTGCCGCGGCGCACGCTGCTTGATGAAGTCGTGAGCTCGGTTGAGCCACTCCACCGGCAGGACCTGGTCGTTCTCGCCCATGACGGTGTAGGCCATTACCGCCGGATCGGAGCCGATGAAGCCCAGCAGCTCGTGCAGATACTGCGACAGCAGGGCCCACATCTCGTCGCTGCGCCACCCCATCTCGTCCGGATAGCCGGCCTCGAAGTAGGCGTTCACCGGCGGGCCGAACTGGTTGTAGGGGTAGTGGAAGAGGTTGATGACCGCCCGAATTCCGTGTCGGCGCCCCGCGTCAAGGATGTCGCTGAGCTGCTCCAGCCCGTGCATCGCCAGGTGCCCACCGGCGTCGAGGTAGTACTCGCGCACCTGCACGTTCGGGGTGATACGGATGACCTCGACGCCGCTCTCAGCCAGGTGCTCCACGTAGCGCTCGATGGCCGCCCGCGGCATCACCCGCCACTTGGTCTGCGTAACATCCGCTCCGGCCCGCGCGCAGCGACGGTAGTCGTCCAGGCCCAGGATCATGCGGCGGTCCGGACCGGCGATGTCCTCGTAGAGCACCCAGGCAAACAGGTCGCCCAGCAGCGGGCCGGCCGCCTCGCCATCGGGGGTGCAGTAGCTGCGCTTGGCGCGCTCGTAATGGCTGAGGAAGTCCAGGTCTGTCACAGTGACTGTGGCACTGCCGGTGGCCAGCGTCTCGCCGTCAGCGTTCGTGGCCCGGAGCGGGATCTCGTGACCACCAACTGGCAGGGCGACCAGCTCCGCCCCGCGCAGGCCGCTCTCGTCAACGAGCTGCAGATCAACGGGTCGGCCATCCACGGTGGCCTGAACCTGTCCGTCAGCCATGAGCGCACCGTCTGAGCCGACAACGACCGCCTCCAGTGGCACGCCCTGCCGGGCGGCATCCACGGGAACGACTACCGGAGTGCGAGGGAGCACGGCGTTGGCGCCCGGCATGATGAGCCTCAGCGCCAGCCCCGGCCGCCGGCCAGCGTTGTCAGTGGCTCGGATAGTGATCACGAAGTCCATCTCCGCGCGCGCATTCGGACGTCCGGAGGCGCGATAGATCTCGCGGAGGTCGAGCTCCCCCTCCGAGGGCGCGTGGGCCTCCTCGGTCTCCGCCAGTCGCCACACGAAGGGATGCACGCCGTCCGTAGCGCTCACGGCCATCGACCAGGAGACGCCCCGTGGCTGAGCCGACCATCGCAACCGGGGATGCTGGTCCAGGTTCCACTGCAGGGCCCGCAGCGCGAAGGTGGCCTCCGTCTCGCCCTCAGGCAGCAGGAAGTCGGTGGTCCGGCCGTCCACGTGCCGGATGGTGGGCTGGTCCGGCCAGTGGGGAACCTTCGACAGCACCCACCGGCGCAGCCGCAGCCAGCGGGAGACGCCGGACTCGCCGGTCAGCAGCATCTCCCCGACCGCCTCCCAGGCGATGCAGCCGCCCGAGAGCCCATCCTCGCTCGTCAACCACCGCGTGGCGCGGTTGTAGACCACCGGAATCGCCAGGGGATTGCTGGTTCCCGGTGGTGGAGGCGATGCAACCTGAATCTCCTGCGCCTCCACCTGCAGGTCGTCGATCCAGGTGGCGCCGCGGTCCTGCTCGTACTCGTCCGGCATGTCGCGTCCCAGGCGGTGGTCGTTCTGGAAGAAGCGCAGGAAGTAGGGCCCCCGGGTGAGCGCTCGGTGCTCGCGGGCCGTCGCCAGCGGCTCGTCCGCCCCCTCCGCCGTTACCACGAGGATCTGCTCGCTGGATGAGAGCGTGAGGGTCATCCGATACCAGCGGCCCTGCCGCACCTGTCCCTCGGCCGCCCGCTGGCTTCCCAGCACCACGCAATCATCCAGGCCGCCGCCCCCCAGTCCGACGTTGATCCCCGACCACTGCCCGGACCGCCGCATCACTGCCAGGCCGCAGAGGTAGGTGTGGGGGCTGTCGTGCGCGAGCTGCTGGCGCCATCGGACCGTGGCGGGAAGGGCAATCGAGCGGTGCAGCAGGGCCCACGCCCACTTGCCCTTCTCGGCCGCGGTCAGGTCCAGCACCAGCCGGCCGTCATCGAAGGCCGCCCGGCCGGGCTCATGGCTGCGCAGCTCCCACGCGTCGCCCGGATCATCCTCGAACCCCTCGACGAAGCTCTCGGCGCGAGCGGCTGCGATGGGTGCCACCAGACAGACAAGCAGGAGCAGACAGCGCATCGTGAGAGACTCCCTGTCAGCGGGCAGTGGCTTCGGGGCCACGTCTGCTACGTGGTCCGCCGCTGCTGGCGCCAGGCACCGCGGCTCACGCACAGACCCACACCGGCCGCCGCCAGCGCCATCCGCTGAATGGCCTCGCGCCGGCTCATCCGCTTACCATCACCCATCGCATGGTCACCCCCTGGCCGGGATCACTCGCTCAGCTTCGCGCGCTCCGCGGGTATGCGGTGCTCCACGATCTCCCGGAGGCCCTCCAGCTTGCGCTCGATCAGCTCCCGGTTGATGAGATACCCGTACGCCTCCCCATGCCACCCCAGCCGGGAGTCCGCCTCACACAGCGGGATCGCCGACGACGCGTTCTCAAGCTCATCGCGGCAGATCAGGTCCATCCGATCCAGCAGCCTGCGCCTCTCGCGGGGATCATCGGAGGCATAGAAGGCGTTGCGTGCCAGCAGGAAGCCCGTGACGTTCGCGGCGCTGACAAGCTGTGAGAGGCAGAACCGGGCCACGCTGATCTCCCGAGCAAGCTGCTCCCGGGGCCATCCCTGCGCCTCCTCCAGCGCCGGCTCCATCAGCTCCAGGCCCTCAGCCCACTGCTCGGCAACCGCACGGTAGCACTCCAGCACCTTCTGGGCACCGAAGGGCTGCACCCAGTCCAGCCGATCGCCCTCCACGTCGGTATCCAGCATCCATGAGCGGGGGAACTTGCGGTCGATCTGGTCGAAGACCAGGTGGAAGGCCGGACCGCGCGAGACCGGACCGTAGTACATCACCGGGATGCTGGTGGGGAAGTCGTCCTGCGCCTGGCAGAGCTTCTCCCAGCCGGCCACCATCTTCCCGGCGGCCTCCGGCCCGAAGTGCCTGGCGGCAACCCTGTTCAGCGCCTCTTCCACCTGTGGCTGCGGGTCCCAGGTCATCTCCCCGGCGACCTCGGTGGCCAGGGAGGGCATATTGCCGAAGTTCCAGCAGGTCATCATGCCGGTGCAGCCGGACTCCACGAGCGCCTGCCACTTGCGGGCGATCTTCTGCAGCGCCGGGAGGTAGGGCACGTCGGGGTTCTCGTGCGTGGTGCCGATCTGGACCTTGGCGTAGACGGGCAGATCGCGCTCGCGCTGAAAGTCCGCCACGCCAGTGAAGCGCGGCGAGGGACCGATGACCTTGATGGAGTACTCGTCATTGGTGTACTCGAAGTCCAGCGCCGAGGTGGGCTGCCCGCGCTCGAAATCCCCCATGACGATGACGTCGTCGGGAAGCTGCTCCAGGACGCCCCGCTGAGGGTCGGGCTCGTACATGTTCCAGCTCCAGTTCCAGGCGATGACCCCGGCCTGAGGCTTGGCGGCCTTCACGCCGTCGCGGATGAGGGTGATGATCTCGCCGACGACCTCCTGGGGCGTCCGCTCGGCGCAGCGCGGGCAGAGCTGACCCTCCTCGATCATCTCCTCAAGCTGCTCGGCGCTGCCGGGACGCTTGGTGTGGCAGTAGCAATGGCTGGGATACTCCGAGGCGGTGATAAGCAGCACGCCGGCGAGCTCCGGGACGTGCGTGAAGACGTACTCGCAGGACTGGCGGAGGTAGTCCTTCACCTCCTGCGTGCTGCTGCACAGGTAGTTGACGGGCTTGAGGTGACACAGCGGGCCCTTTACCTGCGGGTGGCGCTGCCAGAACGGGTCATCCTCATCCAGGCCCATGGGCTCGTTCAGATACAGGAAGACGCGGATGCCGAACCGGGCCGCCCGGCGGCACAGGCGCTGCAGCTCGGACAGGATGCGCTCGGCGTCCGCGCCGAACTCCGGGAAGACCTCGCACCTGGCGAACTTGCGCAGCGCGCCGCGGATCCAGATGCCGTTGAAGCCGTGCATCGCCAGCCGCAGGAGCAGATTGTCGTCGTAGAAGCTGTCGGGCCCGGCGTCCTCCTCGAGCCACGCTGGATACTCGCACTCCGTCTCCCGCCACTTGCTCTCAAAGGGCGGCCCCGCATAACCGGTCAGCTCCTCCACGTAGAACGGGGACAGGGGCGAGCGGTGGATGCGGTGGCGGAACAGCGGCCTCCGCGTCTCCTCCACGGGCGGCACGAAGGGTCCGCCACGCTCGCGCATCAGCCCGATAAGCCGGAAGACACCATGCAGCACCCCTGCTGGCCCCGCGCCCCGGACCTCGATTCCGTCCTCGCCTACCCGCAGGGAGTGAACCTCGGGACTGGCGCCCAGCGTCGGGTCAATGCGCAGCAGGATCGGCCGCTCGGCGGCTCTGGCCCTGGGAACGCCGTATGAGAGGTGAAGGACGTCCTCGAGCGTATCCGCAGCGGCGGCAACAGCCGGCTCCTCGGCCTCAGCCACCACCTCCCAGGAGCCGTCGATGCGCACATCGCCTGCCTCCGGGCGGGCGCCGGGGCGGCAGGCGATCTCCGTCCACAGCGGCGAGCGAAGGTCGGTCGAGAACGGGATGGTATCGGCCAGCTTCATATGGTGATCCTCCAGATGCGGTCCCCGAGTCGGGAGCCAGCGGCGGTAGGCTCGATGGGCCGACAACGGCATCAGCCGCTGCCGAAGCCTATGGTGGTGTAGTAGGCCAGCCTCTCCTGGCGGACGTCGGCGCGCCCGATCTGCGCCACCACGTTCACGCTGGAGCGCAGCCGCAGGGCGTACTGCCCGAAGGGGATCTCGAAGCCCCGGTCGCCCACCGGCTGGTCGAGCCGGAAGCAGCGCACCCGGCGCGCCGGCACCTCACCCTTCAGCCCCTCCTCGGGCTCCCGGTCAGGGAAGTAGATGTCGATCTCGATCTGCGCGTCCTCATCGCCCGTATTGAGCACGATCAGGGACTCGTGCCCCTCCAGCGGCAGGTCGGGCTGGCCCCTGGGCGGGAGGTCCCCGTCGGGGAAGATCCACACGCGATGTCCCTCGCCAGCGCTCATCGGAATGCCTCCTGTCTCGCGGACCGCTGCCCGGTCAGTCCCAGCTCGCGGCAAGGTCGCGGGCGGTCGTGAAGTCCGCGCCGCGCTCATCGAGCAGGGTCAGCAGAACGCCGAGCTGCTCCAGCGCGTACTCGCCGCAGTTCTTTACCAGGAAGTAGTCCGGGATCACGGTGCCCTCGCCGTAGTGCATCCTGGTGGGCATCTCCACGAACTCCCAGGGATGGAAGTAGAAGCACAGGACCGCGGGCTCTCCCCGCTGGCGCACGTAGCCGATGAAGGCGTCGATGTGCGCCATGAGCCTGTCGGCGCTCTCGGTGCGGAACAGCGGCCACTGGTCGCGGTCGCGCCCGTACTCGTCAGTGCTGTCGATGGTCATATCGGCGAAGTTGGGGATCTCCAGGATGCGCATCTCGCCGGGCTGCGTCCAGTCCTCGCGGCTGGGATGATACGGCGCCAGGCGCTCCTCGTAGTAGTACAGGGGGTAGGATGCGTCGGCCACATACCCCAGGTCCTGGAGGGCCGTGAGCATGGCCGTGCTGCCCCACAGCCGGGGAGCGCGGAAGGACACCGGCGAGTCACCGAGGCTCTCGGCCACCCACTGTGTGGCCACCCGCAGCCGCAGCGGGACCTCCTCGGGCAGCAGCGGCTTGACGCCCGGGATCTCGAAGATGGGGTCCCCCACGGTCTCGTGATACAGCGAGTGGCAGCCCACCTCATGGCCCGCCTCATCCACGGTCCGCACGATGTCCGGGAACTGCCGGGCGGCATCGCCGGTGAAGAAGAACGTGCCGGTGGCCCCCTGCGCCTCCAGCAGGTCCACGATCAGCGGGGTTCCCTGCTGGATGCCCTGGTAGTAGGGCGACCAGCTCCCCACATCCGTCTCCATGTCAAAGCCCAGCACGACGGTGATGTCGGACATGATAGTCTCCAGTCATCAGTCATCAGTTGCCAGCTAACGGCGACGGCCACACGTCCTGACCGCGACTGTTCGCGTTAGCCGTTCACGTCGCTTGCGACTTCCGGCGTGTGATTTGCGACTGCCTTAGAGCTCAATGACCTCCAGGAAGCGGTCCGACAACATCTCCACGCCCCCGCTGGTGACGCGCACGCCATCCTCCCATCGCAGACCGAAGTCCTCGGTATACAGGAAGGTGTCCACCTGGAAGGTCATGTTCTCTTCGAGGAGGTACTCCGAGCTGCTCTCCATCCAGGGCCGCTCCACCTCCATCAGCCCTATGGCGTGGCAGGGGCCGTAGAGCAGGTTCTCGGCGTAGCCCTTCTCCTCGATGAACTCCTCGTACTTGATGACGACCTCCTTGGCGGGGATGCCCGCCCGCATCAGCTCCATGGTCTTGTGGTGCGCCTCCAGCCCCACCTCCACCAGCTCTCGCATGGCGTCGGGCATGGGCCCGAAGCACACCGGGCGGCCGACGGAGGAGGAGTAGCCGCTGACCAGGGCCCCGATGTTGAGCTGGATCATCTCGCCCTGGCGGAGCTCTTTGGGGCTGGGGCGGCCGATGGCGTGGGTGCTGGCCTCCGCGCTGAGGACGTAGGTGGGATGGCCCTCGTACTCGGCGCCCGCCGCGTACATGGCGCCCTGGGCGATGCCCACCACCTGCTGCTCGGTCATCCCCGGCTTCATCTCCTCCAGGACCACCTCGGTGGCCTCCTCGCTGATGCGGAAGGCCTCCCGCATGCAGGCGATCTCGCTCTCGCTCTTGATCTGGCGCATCTCCGTCAGCAGGTCGTCGGCACGGACCACCTCGGCCTCGCCTGCAGCCTCCTCGATGGCGCTGTAGATGGTCATGGGCATGACCGACAGGCCGGCGATGCCGATGCGGCTGACCTCGCCCCCGGCCACGGCCGCGAAGACGTCCTCGAAGCTGTCCAGCTCCATCCCGGGGTAGTCCGGCTCCGCGGACTCCCGGTACTCCAGCACCTGCATGATGGTCGGGATCCGGCTGCGATCCTCAGCGAAGGTGAGGCTCTCGGGACCGATGAGGAGCACCGGCTCACCGCTGCGCCCCACGGCCACGCCCCCGGTCTCGAACAGGGGCCAGTAGTCCGAGAGGTAGCGGACGTTGGCCGGGTCGGCCTCGTGGCCGTGGGCGATGACCACATCCAGGTCGTTCTCGGCCATCTTCTCCTGCAGCGTCTGCCATCGCTGCTCGAACTCAGCATCGGGGATCAACGGTGTCGTTGCCATGCTCGTGGCCTCCTGACGGCGAGATTCGGCGCCGACCCTTGCGCGGGCCGGTCGGGTGCGAACTCCAGGAGTCGGTGGAACGCGCGGGCGCGGGCGCCCGCGCCCCAGTACTTACCTGGCTTACCCAGGTTGCGGGCGCCCCCCGCAACCGACAATCCGCGGCCGCACCCGGCCGATCCGGGAGTGCTGCATCGTCGCGAGACGCCTCCGGCACCGAAGGGCCGGCGTGTGTCGCCAGGGTCCTTTCGCCGGCGCGTGCGGTGTCTCCTGCCCGGAGGCGGCGCCTCCCGGAGAAGGGGATTGGCGGCGGCTGCGCGAAGTCCGTCCCAGCCGCCACTATCACGTCGGACAGGGAGAGAGCGGGCATTGCAGCTTGAGGGCGATGGTTGGAGGTACTGGCAGCCGACTGAGATCGTGTTCGGACCTGGGGTTCGGAGGCAGCTTCCGGGAGTCGTCTCGGAGCTCGGCGAATCGCCGGTGCTGGTGACCGACAGCGGGCTCGCTGAGCTGCCGCTGATGGAGGAGATCCGCGGGATACTCGGCCCTGATGCGCCATTGTTCGCGGAGGTGGAGCCCAACCCCACGGTCGGGATGGTGGATGCGCTGGTGAAGACCATCCGCGACGAGGAGATCGACGTGGTCGTCGCCGCCGGCGGCGGCAGCTCAATGGACTGCGCCAAGGTGGCCTGCTCAGTGGCGGTGCAGGGCGGCCTGGCCCGGCAGTACCACTCGGAGGGGGCCACGCTCGACGACAGGCACCTGCCGCTGATCGCCATGCCGACCACGGCCGGGACCGGCAGCGAGGTGACGCCCAACGCGGTGCTCGGCGACCCGGAGAAGGGCGTCAAGGCCCCCCTGGTGCACGACAACTTCTACCCCACCGTAGCGCTCATCGACGCCGATGTGACCGCCTCCATGCCGCCCATGGTGACCGCCTCCACCGGCTTCGACGCCCTGGCGCACGCGGTGGAGGGCTACTGGTCGAAGAACCATCAGCCCATCTGCGACCTCTTCGCGCTGGAGGCGGTCAGGCTGGTCTTCGAACACCTGCCCGGGGCGCTTCAGGAGCCGGGGGACATGGAGGCCCGGGAGGGCATGTCGATGGCGGCGCTGCTGGGTGGGCTGGCCTTCCAGGCGCCCCAGAACGCGGCGGTGCACGCCTGCTCGTTCCCGTTCTCAGCCACCTATCACCTCCCGCACGGAACCGCGTGCGCCATGACGCTGGATCACTTCATCCGCTTCAACGCCCCGGCCATGGGTGAGCGGGGGCAGGCGCTGGCCCGGGCGGCAGGCTGCGGGGATATGCTGGAGCTCGCGGACGAGGTGGCGCGGATGAAGGCCGCCTCGCCCCTGCCCACCACGCTGGACGAGATCGGCGTGGAGGAGGAGGACATCGACGAGATCGTTGAGAGCAGCTTCCACCCCCTGATGGACAACAACCCCCGGGAGGTTGCGCCGGATCAGCTTCGCGAGATCTATCGCAGCATGTTGTGAGGAGAGATCACATGCCAGAGGAATTCGACAGAGAGAAGTTCGACGACCTGGCGGGCGAGTTCCGGTACGTGATGACCGACATGATCTGCCGGTCGGGCTCCGGGCACCTGGGCGGGTCGCTGAGCCTGGTGGAGATCATCATCACGCTCTACTGGCGGATCATGAGCTACGATCCGAACAACCCGAAGTGGCCCGGCCGCGACCGCCTGGTGCTCTCCAAGGGCCACGCCGGCCCCGTGCTCTACGTGGCCCTCGCCTATCAGGGCTTCTTCCCCAAGGAGGAGCTGAAGACCATCAACGCCGACGGCACCCGGCTGCCCAGCCACGTGGACCGGCTGCAGACGCCGGGCATAGACATGACCGCCGGGTCGCTGGGACAGGGCCTCTCGTGCGCCTGCGGCTTCGCCATGGCCGCGCGGATCCGCAACCAGGATCACACGGTGTTCTGCATCGTGGGCGACGGTGAGAGCGACGAGGGCATGATCTGGGAGGCCGGCATGTTCGCCGGCCACAACAAGCTCGACAACCTCGTGGCGATCACCGACTACAACAAGCTACAGATCGACGGGTTCACCGACGAGGTCATCACCCTCGAGCCCCTGGTGGACAGGTGGCGGGCCTTCAACTGGGAGGTCATGGAGATGGACGGCCATGACTGGGACGACATCTACGACACCATCACGGCCGCCCAGCAGGTCTCCGGCAAGCCCACCATGATCATCGCCCATACCTGCAAGGCCCGCGACTGCACGGTGGCCGAGAACCGCCCCGACAGCCACAACATCAAGATCCCGGACGAGGAGACCTTCCAGAGGTACATGTCCGGCCTGAGACGCCAGGACTATACTCTCCCCTACGAGGTCGAACAGCCATGACCGATGTCCCACTGCACGAGCTTGAGATGCGCAAGGTCTACGCTCTGACGCTGGTGGACCTGGCGGACAGCGACCCCGACATCGTCGTCGTCGAGGCCGATCTTGGCAAGGCCTCAGGGACCATCCCCACTTACTCCGAGGCTCACCCCGAGCGGTTCATCGACGCCGGGGTGGCCGAGGCGGACATGATCGGCATCGGTGCCGGGCTAGCCGTGGATGGGATGATCCCCTTCTGCGCCAGCTTCACCTGCTTCGCCACGCGCCGCGTCTACGACCAGGTCACCATCTCGGTGGCCTACGCCGACGCCAACGTGAAGATCGTGGGCACTGCGCCGGGCATCACCACCGGGGCCAACGGCGGCACACACATGTGCTTCCAGGACCTGGCCATCATGCGGGCCATGCCCAACATGGTGGTCTTCTCGCCCTGCGACGTCTACGAGCTGTCCTCCTGTGTGCGGTGGATGGCACAGTACGGCCACCCGGCCTACATGCAGATGATCCGGCCGGTGCAGCCGCAGATCTTCGACGACGACTACGTCTTCGACCCCGAGACCGCTGTGCAGATGAGCGAGGGCGACGCCGCCACGCTCGTCAGCACCGGCTGGACGACGCAGTTCGCAAAGCAGGCTGCCGAGGAGCTGGCCGAGGAGGGGGTAGCCGCGGATCACCTCCACTACGCCTCGGTCAAGCCCTTCGACGAGGAGAGCCTGCTGGAGTCGGCCCGCAAGACCGGCTGGGTGGTGACCGTGGAGAACCAGAGCGTGATCGGCGGCCTCGGTGGCGCGGTCTGCGAGGTGCTCTGCGAGAGGCTGCCCACGCCCGTCAAGCGGCTGGGCGTGCACGATCAGTTCGGTGAGGTCGCCACCGAGCAGTACCTGCTCAACAAGCACAACATGAACGTGGAGCACATCAAGCAAGCCTGCAAACAGGGAGAGGGCGGAGCACAATGAAGGTCGTCGTCGGCTCAGTCGTCAAGGGCTTCCTGCTCAAGAGCGCCGTCAAGGAGTGGCTGGAGGAGAATGGGCACGAGGTGATCGATGTCGGCTGCCACGACACGTCCACCTTCGTGAAGTTCCCGTCCATCGGCGAGCGGGCCGCGCGCGTGCTGCAGCAGGGGGAGGCGGAGCGCGGCATCCTCTGCTGCGGCTCCGGCACCGGAATGGCCCTGGCGGCCGGCAAGTTCGAGGGGATCTGTGCCGTCCCGTGCGAGGGCCCCATGGCGGCGGAGTTCGCCCGCAAGATAAATGACGCCAACGTCATGTGCATGGGCGAGAGCCTGGTGACGCCGGACATGGGCTGCCGTATGGCGGAGATCTTCCTGACCGCCCAGTTCCAGGACGTGCCCGGCATCCCACAGGAGGTCCTGGACTTCTGGGAGGAGGCCCGCGACGAGATCTGCGCCCGCGGCGACGTGGCCCGGGACCGTGAGATGGAGACCCTCGGGTAGCGGGTTGCCGATGTGAGCGAGTTCACGCGATACGGGCTGGTCTTCCTGGTCGTCTTCCTGTCCAACTTCCAGGGCAGCATCACCGGCTTCGGCGCTACGGTGCTGGCCCTGCCCTTCGTGACGCTGCTCATCGGCCTGGACATGGCCGTGCCCGTGCTCGTGATGCAGGCCTGGCTGCTGGCGGTCCTCATCGTCATCGAGGCCTGGCGGCACATCCGCTGGCCCGCCTTCGGCAAGCTCCTGGGCTTCGTGGTCGTTGGGCTGCCCGTCGGCATGTGGATGGCCAGCGCCATGCCCGAGGGGCCGCTGAAGCTCGTGCTCGGGGTCTTCACACTGGGTGTGAGCATCCACGGGCTCATCCATCCCATGCCCGCGGAGGTGGGCGAGGATGGGCTCAGCGGCTGGAAGGGTGGCGCCATGACCGCGCTGCTGCCGCTGGGTGGCGTCATCCACGGCGCCTTCGGGGCCGGGGGGCCGCTGATGGTCGTCTACTGCGCCCGGGCGCTTCCCGATAAGAGTCTCTTCCGCGTGACCATGAGCCTGCTGTGGCTGGTGCTGAACACGATTCTGATCAGCCGCTGGGTGGCCGCCGGGAGCCTCACCATCGACATCCTGCGTGTCGCGGCCGTGTGCGTGCCCTTCACCCTCGCGGGGCTGGCGCTGGGGGCGCCGGCGCACTACCGCGTGGACGAACTGCTCTTCCGGCGCGTTGTCTACGCCGTGCTGATGGCCGCAGCGGCCGTGCTCCTGTACTCGGTTTTCGGCTAAGCCGTGCCAGAGCCGTGCGACTGGCCACCTATGGCTTGGACAAGACGTGCGTGCCTTTGAGCCGATGCTACTCCAACGGCGTTCGCCGCAGACCCCGGACGTGGTCCAGATGGCACGCAGGGAGGCGTTGGCGATGAAGCCCAGGACCGGTGTGATCGTGACGCTCGCGGCGGCGATTTCAGCCAGCGGCAGCGCATGGGCCGACGACGTGCGGGAGATCGGCGGCAACAAGCAGCTCTTCATCGACGAGGACATCGTCGAGGCGATGCAGGGCGTTCAGTTCACCCTCAACCCCGCGCGCAGGGCCGGCGAGGTGCTGCGGGCCGATGCGCCGTGGGAGCCGACGGGGCTGGGCTACGTAACGGTCCTGCGCGATGGCGAGCGGTTCAGGATGTACTACGGAAGCTGGTACTGGCACCCCGACATCAAGGGCCACTGGATGGACAGAACGGGGTACGCGGAGTCCGGGGACGGGATCCACTGGGACAAGCCGAGCCTGGGGCAGTTCGAGTTCCAGGGATCCGCGGATAACAACCTCATCATGGTGGGCAAGTGCGGCGGGTACGTGCACGGGGGCTCCGTGTTCATTGACCCGCACGCGGCGTCGCCGGATGAGAGGTACAAGATGATCTTCGGCGACTTCTATCGCATCTACCCCTACGAGGGCTGCCCGCAGCACACCAGCATCAGCGGGGCGGTCTCCGCCGACGGCATCCACTGGAGGTCCATCGACACCCCGCACGGCCTGCTGTTCCCGTCTGGTGGCACCGACACCCAGAACGTGTGCTTCTGGGACCCCTACATCGAGAAGTACGTCGCCTACACCCGCGTCAACGTCTATCGCAAAGACGCGGATGGCAACCCCATCGGGCAGGCCTCGCGGCGGATCGGCCGCAGCGAGTCCGAGGTGTTCCGCGAGTTCCCGCGGGCGGTGGAGATCGCCGCTCCCGACGCCAACGATCCCGGTGGCGAGTGGGGATGCGGGCTCTACAACTCCGCCGCCACCATCTATCCCTTCGCGCCGGGCGTCTACCTGTTCTTCCCGTCAGTGCATCACTACGATAACGGGCTGTGCGAGATCACCTTCGCCACCAGCCGCGACGGCATTCACCTCGACCGCCGGTTCCGCCAGGCGTACGTGCCCATCGACCCCGACGCCAGGCGCCTGGGCGATCAGATCGGCTACTCCGCCTACATGGGCTCCGGCATGATCCGCGCCGGAGACGAGCTGTGGATGTACGGCGTCGAGCACGAGACCCCGCACATCGGCCGGTGGTACGGCCGGAGAATCGAGGGCGGCATCCACCGCTACGTGCAGCGGCTCGATGGCTTCGTCTCTCTCGACGCCGCCGGGAGGCCCGGAACCGTAACGACGAAGCCCTTCGTGCTTCGGGGCACCCGGCTGGAGATCAACGCGAATGCCGGTCTGGCACCGCCGAACCCGCCCAACGAGGCCGGCAGCTCGGTCACCGTGGAGCTTCTCGACCTGGATGGCGAGGTGCTCGCCACCTCAGAGCCGGTTCACGCCGACGATGTGGCCCTCACGCCTATGTGGCGTGAGGGCGCCGACCTGTCGCAGCACGCCGGGCAGGCGGTACGCCTGCGCTTCCGGCTGGACATGGCGAAGCTCTACGCCTTCCAGATCGCGGACGCCGAGCCTGTCCCCATCCGGCGGCAGCAGTGAGATCTCCCGCAGAGGGACCGTCCGAACACCCAAGCGCTGGGCAGGCACATTCGTGGCGCCCCTCGTCCTCCGGCGCACGCCCGTATCCGTCACTGCTCCGCCAGGGCGGCGACCTCCCCAGCGGTCAGCGCCCGACGGTAGACGCGGACATCGGTCAGTGATCCGTTGAGGTAGTCGTGCTGGCCGAAGCCGATGCGCAGAGGCGTCCCGCTGTCGATGTCGTAGTCGGCGGGATGCCGGGCGGCCGAGCGGCCCACAAGTGCGCCATTTACGAATAGCTTCAGGGCCTCGCCCTCGCGCACGGCGGCAATGTGGCACCACCCCGGAGGCAGCGGTCGGTCGTAGGTGGTGACGGTGCCGGCCTGCATCCGGTAGACGCGGCCCGAGGGCAGCGTGCCGGCGTACAGCCAGCCGTCGTGGATCGCCATGGTCCAGACCCGGCGGTAGGGAACGTCCGGCGTGGTATCGAGCTGTCCGGTGAGGGTCCAGGTGTGGGGCCCGTCGAAGCGATGGACCTGGCCCAGCGGCAGCGTTCCGGCGTACATCCGCCCGTTGTAGACCGCCATGGCCATGACCTCCTTCTCCCGGCCCAGGCGGCCGACGTTCGTCCACCGGGTGCCTCCCTCGTAGCGATGCACCGAGCCGTCCGGCCACGTCCCCACGTACATGTCGCCCTCGTGAATGGCGAAGGAGTAGGTCTGGGTGTTGTCCTCCTGCCTGCCACAGAACTCCCAGTCCTCGCCGCCGAGATAGCCGTGCACGCCTGCGCCGCCGTTGCCGCTGGCCCACAGGGAGCCATTGTGCACCGCCAGGGCCATGGAGCGCTGGTCGCCGGGCGTGCCACAGTAGGCCCAGTCCGTGCCTCCATCGTGGCGGTAGACGCCCGGCACGTACATGGCGATGCCGTAGAGATCGCCCCGGTAGACGGTGAGGCAGTAGGTCGCCCGCGCCTGGGGGATCTGCCCGCAGTCGGTCCAGCTCCCATCCTCCGCGAGGCGGTAGACATGCCCGCCGGGCGCCGTGTTCTCCGCCGCCGGCAGAAGCGAGCCCCTCGTGTTGTAGGCCGCTGAGCCCACGTAGAGGTCGCCCTCGTGCACCGCCATCGCCATCACGGAGTTGCTGCCGTCCGGGCTGCCGCAGTCCTCCCACTCGTCCTCGCCGAGGTAGCGGTAGACGCGGCCCGCCTGGCCCTCGTCTGGCTCACAGGTGCCGACGTAGAGGTCCCCACCGTGCACCGCCATGGAAGCGATGAACACCGCCTCGCCCGGCCGGCCGGAGTCCTGCCAGCCGGTCATGCGCCCGTCGTCGATGCCGAACTGCAGCGTCCGGTAGTTGCTCTGGCTGGAGGTCATCCCGGCATGGTTGACCACAGTCAGGTTGAATCCCCGGCGGCTTGCGGGATCGTAGCTGGAGCAGATGTCGCCGATGACATCGTCCAGCAGCTCATCGGTGCGCAGCCATGCCGCGATCGTGAAGTCGCCGCTGCCGACCCGCAGGCTGGGATCATCGGGCACCTCCAGCCAGCTCGACCGGCCGTCGAACAGCGCAGCCCCGTCCTGCTCGCCTCGGGGGCCTTCGGCGCGCAGATTCACCCCGTGGTTCACGGCATCGTTGCCGTGGCCGGAGTGGTCGCGGCAGTCCCCGGCAAGCGGCCAGTGTCCTACCAGCCCATCATCGATCGACGCCATCGCCACACCCTCCAGCAGCAGGATCACAACAACCAGGATCGGTCGCCACCACATGACCAGGCTCCTCTCGTCGCCGACAGTCCCGCGCAGCCGCGCATGGGCTCACTGCGCGGGGAGCAGCACCTCCGCCGCGATCGTCGCCACCTCTCGCCGCAGCGGGCCGATCTCCCGATCGCGGCCCAGATGGACGCGGTTGGTCAGCAGGATCACGTACACCCCGCTTGGCGGGTCGGCCCAGATCGAGGTGCCTGTGTATCCGCTGTGCCCGATGCCTCCCGGCGGGAAGCCGCCCCGGACCTGCGGGGAGTAGGAGCTGGCGATGTCCCAGCCCAGCCCCCGCCTGGTCTCGCCCACCTCAAGCTGCGGCGAGATCATCAGTTGCACGCTGCCTTCGCTGAGGATCCGCACGCCGTCGAGCTCTCCGCCGGCCAGGATCGCCCGCACGAAGCGCGACAGGTCCCGGGCGGTCGAGAACAGCCCCGAGTTGCCGCCCACGCCGCCCAGGTACCGGGCGTCCTCGTCATGCACCACGCCGCACAGCACGCCGTCGGGAAGCTGCTCCGTGGCGGCGCAGCGGGCCGCAAGCTCCGGCGGCGGGTTGAAGCAGGTGTCCGCCATGCCCAGCGGCCGGAAGATGCTCTGTGCCGCCAGCTCATCCAGCGGCGTCTCGGCGACCGCCTCCACGACTGAGGCCAGCAGGATGTAGCTCAGGCAGGAGTACAGGAAGCCCTCGCCGGGCGCGTGCTCGAGGGGAAGCGAGCAGACGTCCTCGACCACCCGCCTGCGCCGCTGCGCGGGCGGGATGTCCTCGCCGAGCTCGTCGAGGTAGTTGCGGTAGGCCGGCAGCCCGGCCGAATGGGTGAGGAGGTGCCGGACGGTGGCCGACTCGCGACCATCGCCGGTAAACCCGGGCAGGATCGCGCGCACCGGAGTGTCCAGCGACAGCTCCTCCCGCTCGATGAGCTGCAGCACCGAGACAGCCGTGGCCACCGGCTTGGTCAGCGACGCCACGTCGAAGACGGTATCGAGCTTCATCGGCCGCCGCTCCGGCTGCACCATCCGATGTCCGAGCGCCTCGTGGCACAGCACCTCGTCGCCGCGGCCGACCAGGACCACCGCGCCCGGCGTGACGTCATCTCTGATTGCGGTCTCGATGGTGCCGGCTATCCGGCGTCGCAGTTCCTCCTCAAGCTGACTCGTCATGGCGGCCTCCGGGGCCATCGGTCACACTCGACCTCACGCGTCCGCCTGGCGTTCCCCGCCATGAGCCTGCGTCCCGCGCGCTCACTCGGGCAGGTAGGCCTTCGGGAAGCGGGCGACGACGGAGTAGTTGGGGTCCACGACGTTGCCGATCCGAGTCGTGCCGACCTGCGAGAGCACCTGCCAGGCCTCGAGGGCGTCGAAGCCGTAGTCAGTCACCAGCCAGTCAAGCAGCTCCACCTGGGCCGCCGCCAGGGCCGCGCGCAGGGGCCGGACGCTGCCGATAGTCATGATGTGCGTGTCATCCTCCGCGCGGGGCCAGCGGATCGTCCAGCCGTCCAGGACCTCCACCCTCAGCCGCACGCGGCAGCTCACCTCCAGCCCCACCCCGCATAGCTCGCCATCGCCCTGCGCCGCGTGGCAGTCGCCCATCAGCAGCAGACCGCCCTCCTCGAAGACCGGGAAGTAGACGGTGGTCCCGGCGCGGACCTGGGGGCAGTCCATGTTCCCGCCGTGGCGGCTCGGGGTCATGGTCATTCTGCACTCGCCACGCTCCGGCGCCACCCCCAGGCAGCCCAGGAACGGCGAGAGAGGCAGCTCCACCTCGCGGAGGCGACTGTGCTGCAGCTCCAGCCGCCCGGTGCCACGCTCGAGATCCAGGTCCCAGCGGAACTCGCAGCTCTCCCGGTCAGGCCACTGAGGCGGGGCGAAGGTGGTGGGTCCGTAGATGTCCTCGGTGCTGAAGAGGCCGAAGTCGCTGTGGGCCGCCGACCACGCCCACGGGCGGGTCGGCGCCACCTCAAGCAGATGCACGGCTAAGGCGTCGCCCGGCTCGGCACCCTCGACGTGGATGGGGCCCGTCACCGGGTTGCTGATCTGCCGGCGGGCGCCGGGCGGTCCCGCAAGGTCCTCGACGCCGATGGCCTCACCGTTCTCGTCCAGGCCCCGGGCATCGACACACCACACCACGGCCTCCCGGCCCTGCTCGATCCTGGCGATTGGATCGTGAGGTCCGAAGGTGCAGTGGTAGCGGTCCGGTCTGATCTCCGCCGCGTCGTCAGTCATGGCAGTGCCTCCTCGTCCGCTGTCAGGCCGATGTCGGCCCGAAGAGCAGGATGCGCTCGTCGATGGTCAGCGCCAGCAGGTCCCGACCCTCAGGCGAGCGCCTGAGCACAGTGCCGCGGACTTGGGTGGCCGGGCGATCGCCCCAGGCGCGCTGCAGCGCCTCCAGCTCCCGAATGCGCCTGCCGCGGCCGTCGTAGAGCGCGAGGGTCTGGCGCGTGGGGCAGACCCACAGGTGCTGCGGCCCCTCGGGGAGCCACTGCACCGGCCTGGTGCCGGGGATGAAGTGCGGCTGGATGGTCCAGAGCCTGTCGCCAAGGCCGGACAGCAGCGTGGTGATCCCCATGTTCCCCCAGCGGGTGTGAGCGAGGGCCTGTCGGCCGGGAATGTCCTCGCGCACACGGCACTCCTGCACGCCCTGGGCGTGGCCGATGCGATGCACAGCCCGCGTCCTGCCACTCAGCGGGTCCGTGACGTAGACCCCGGCGCTGCCCGCGATCAGGAAGGCCACCGGATCGCGGTCCGGGTCGCACTCGAAGTGGCCCGCGGCCACCGCGTCATAGTGTCCGGCGCCCCGGATGGCGCTCATCTCGTGCGCCAGGTCGTGAACGGCGATGACCTCCCCGTCGGCCGACAGCGTGGTCCCGCCCGTGACAACCTCCGACCGGCCGTCGCCAGTCAGGTCCACGAGGTGAACCGCGTTGTGGTGGCCGTAGGGCGGATCGACCTCCGCGTGCCACAGCAGATCAAGCTGCCCATCGAAGGCCCACAGGTCGCGGCCGCCGTGCCCCAAATCCTGCCGCCAGTGGCGCACGATGATGTCCACGGGCTCATCCCCGGCCAGGCGGCCGGTCTCGTTGGAGAGGTCATACTGGCGCAGCACATTCAGGTGGGGATCCTCGGGCAGGTCCCGGCGGGCCAGCTCCCCGCCCGTCGCGCCATCCAGCACCACGATCTGCGAGGCCACTGTCCACACGTTGGCGTCCCCGCGCACGCTCACCTGCTCGTGCGCGCGCTGGCGGCCGACCAGCGCATAGATACGTCGCGATCCGCCGGTGGGCTCCGATGCCACCTTCACCTGCGACACATCATCGGCGAAGCGCCAGAGCTCAGTGCCCTCCCAGTCCCTCGCCACCAGCCCGTCCGGGCCGCGCAGCAGCAGGTCGTTGTCCTCGCCGCCTCGCAGGTCGATAGCCTCCAGGAGTCGGTGGCCGGCAGGGAGGCACAACTCATCGACCTGCTCTGCGGGGGGTAGGGCCTCATGCTCGGCCGCGACCGCCCGCCGGCGCCCCTCCGCCACCCGGCGGTTCGTCCGCTGCTGCGAGGGCGTCAGCTCCACGGAGAGCGACAGCAGCCGGGAGCCCCCCAGAGAGCGGAAGCCGGCCCGCCCCGATTGGATAGTGGTGTCCGTGGCGAACATCTCCACCCCAAGCTCTGCACAGGACGCCCGGATGCCGTCGGCGTCGAGCTCCACGCGTAGGGTGATGACCTGCCCGTCGTAGTCCACAGCGGCGGAGGCCAGCTCCAGCCACTCCTGGTCGATGCGGCGGTAGAGCACCAGTTGCTGCAGGCCCTCCAGGCACAGGAAGTAGTGCCGCCGCGAGGTACCGGCGCGAAAGACCAGGCCCGCCCGGGCGCGCTCCACCATCCAGTCATCGTTCGTGGGGCCGGCCTCCTCCTGAAGGCCCTGCATCTCGCACTCGATGGCCAGCTCCCGCCAGGTCTCCTCGCCCGTCACCAGCGCCCGCTCAATCGCGCCGCCGCTCTCGAACTCAAGCGCCGCCCGGCCTCCGCGCTCCACACGGCGCTTCCCGGAGGGCAGGCGGTAGCCGGCTCGTGGCGCGAGCGGGTCATCCCAGCCCTCCAGGACCGCCCATGACGGATGATCCGGCTCCATCGGCGGCGCGATCTCGCCGGCTGGCAACTGCTCGATGGGCAGCTCGATGTGCTCGACGGCCAAGGCCTCGTCAGTCATCGTGGTCGCCCTCCCAGGCGGGTGTCGTCCTCGCGCCGCGGACCTGCGGGGCTATTCGCCGCCGACGGAGGCAGGCCTGCCGGGCGGGGTGCAAGACGCGCAGAGCGCGGCCCAAGACTACCGGTTGGGGCGCGGGCGCCCTCGCCCGGGCGTCGTTGGCCTCAGGTGGGCCACGGGTGGAGTGGCGCTGCGCGCCACAAGCCGGCGAGGGCGCCGGGTTCCCAGGATGGAATAGGCGCGCGAGGGCGCCGGGTTCGGAGGATGCGATGGGCGGGCGAAGGCGCTTGGCGCCTCTGGGCGCCCTGGCCCGCGCATCCTACCGACATCTGGGATTCAAACCCGACGCGGTTCTTGACCTTTATGATACGATATGATATAAGTATATTCGCTTACCTATCCGATGATACTCAATGAGGTGAATCGCGATAGATTACCTCACGGTGACGGAGGCGGCGGAGGCGCTTCAGCTCAGCGTCCCCACCATCAAGCGCTATATCTACGACGGGAAGCTGAAGTCCGCCAAGCTCCCCGGGGGCCAGCACCGCATCCCCCGCAGCGAGATAGACCGCTTGCTGACACCCACCGGGGAGGAGCAAGCGGAGGCGCTATCTGAGGAGGCCACGCCCGGCATTGAGGAGCGGCTGGCCGTCATCGAGCGCTGGCTGAGTGACCTGCAGGCCGAGGTCGAGCGCCTGGATTCCACCGCGCAGGTGGTCGCATCCTTCTGCGAGCGCGTGCCGGGAGCGTTCGCCGAGCGCGCCGCCCCTGAGGGCGGGGGTCATCGCCTGTACATCCTGGGGACCGGCTGCCCCAAGTGCAATCGGCTCTATGAGCTCACCACGGAGGCCCTCGACGAGCTGGGTGTGGCGGACGCGACGGTGGAGCACATCAAGGAGCCCGCGGAGATCGCCACCTATGGGCCGGTCCTCACACCAGCGCTGGTGCTGGATGACACGGTGCTGATCAGCGGCCGCGTTCCCTCCCCCGGTGCGCTCCGTGAGATGCTGCAGGAGCACCTGGAGTCGGCATGACCCAGCGCCGGTCGCGCGGCGCAGTCAGCAGGGCCCTGTGGGCCATTGCGCCGGTGGTGCTGGGCCTGACCATCTGGGCCGTGGTCGCCGCGGCGGTCAGACCGCGGGCGCCCTTCCCGGGGCCCATCGAGACTGCCATCCGCCTGTTCGACCTTCTCGGCGGCGAGCGGCTGCTGGACTATACGATCTACGCCCACGCCGGGGCCAGCCTCGCCCGCTGGATCATCGGCTTTTGCATCGGCGCCTCCGCCGGCATCACCGTGGCCGCGCTGGTGGGCTGGTCGCGGGTGGCCGAGCGGCTGCTGATGCCGCTGGTCTACGTGCTGCAGCTCATCCCTGGCCTTGCCTGGATTCCCGTCGCGATCCTGCTGCTCGGCATCGGGAACGAGGCCACGGTCTTCATGATTGTCATGACGGCGCTCGCCCCGGTGGCGGTCAACATGGTTGCAGGCCTCAAGAGCGCCTCCGAGCAGCATCTGCGGGTGGCGCGCATGGCCGGGGCCGGCCCCCGGGAGACCTTCTTCCACGTGCTTCTGCCCGGCTCCATCCCGCACCTGATGAGCGGCCTGCGCGTCGGGCTGGGCAACAGTTGGCGCGTGGTCGTCGCCGCTGAGATGGTCGTAGGCACCGGCTCGGGGCTGGGCTACAGCATCATCCAGTCGCGGTGGACTCTGGACTACGCTTCGGCCTTCGTCTGCATCATCCTGATCTGCCTGGTGGGACTGGTCATCGAGTATCTGGGCTTCGCGCGGCTCGAGGAGGCCACAGTGCAGCGGTGGGGGATGGTGCGAGCCTGATGGCGCTCATCGAGCTGGCGGACGTGGGAATGACCTACACCGGCGCTAATGACAATGGCGCTGTCAGGGCGCTCGACGGCGTCACGCTGTCGGTTCGGGCCGGCGAGCTGGTGTGCGTGCTGGGCCCCAGCGGCTGCGGGAAGACCACGCTGCTGAACCTGGTGGCTGGCTTCATGCCCTCCACGGCGGGGAGCATTCGCTTCGACGGCAGGCCGGTGCGCAGCCCCGGACCCGACCGGGCGGTGGTCTTCCAGGACGCCGCGCTCTTCCCCTGGCTGAGCGTGGCCGGCAACATCGACTTCCCCATGCGCATGATCCACCGACCTGAGGCTGAACGGCGCCGCGAACGCGAGCGGCTCATCGCGATGGTGGGCCTGGAGGGCTTCGAGGACGCCCATCCCCATGAGCTGAGCGGGGGGATGAAGCAGCGCGTCGCCATCGCCCGCGCGCTGGCACTGCAGCCCAGGGTGCTGCTGATGGATGAGCCCTTCGGCGCCCTCGACGCCCAGACCCGGGAGCGCCTGCAGGACGAGCTGCTCGGCATCTGGCGGCGCACGGGCACGACGATCCTGTTCGTGACCCACAACGTGGCGGAGGCGGCCTACCTCGGCGACCGGATCGTGGTACTCTCGCAACGGCCCGGACGGGTGCTGGACGACATCCCCGCCGAGCTGCCGCGGCCCCGCTCGCGCCTCTCCGACGGCGTCCGCTCCCTGGAGATGCGCCTGCTCCGGGAGCTGCCCGAGGTCCAAGACGTCAGTCCGGCGGCCGACTCCGCCTGATATGATGCGAGGAGGTGCAGCATGAGGCGAATGCGATGCTTTCTGGCGACTGCGGTGGCGGCGAGTGTGGTGCTGACAGGCTGCGCGCGGAGGGAGCAGGCTCCCCCAGCACCGGTCGAGATCCCGGAGGCAGTCGAGGAGGCGCAGCAGCCTGTGGCGGCGCGCTTCACCTACAGCGAGAAGACCTCCAACGCCCCGGTGGTCGTGGCCGTCGAGCGGGGCCTTTACGCCGAGGAGGGGCTGAAGATCGAGAAGCAGGTGGTCACCGGCGGGATCGAGTCCGCGGAGGCCATCGTCTCCGGCCAGGCGGACGTGGCGGCGCTGGGCGACGCGCCGGCCATCATCTGCATGTCGCGGTCCCCGAAGGTCCTGCTGCTAGCACGGCTGGGCGACGGTGAGCGCAGACACCGGATCGTGGTTCGCAGGGGCGCCGGTATCAAGCGGCCTGCCGACCTCGCCGGCAAGCGCCTGGCCGTCCAGCATGGGTCCAGCACCCACGGCGGGCTGCTGCTGTATCTGCAAGAGCACAAAGTGGACCCCGCCTCCATCACCCTCGTCTCCCTCTCGCCGCGCGACTTCCCCGAGGCCATGAGCGCCGGACAGATCGACGCCGCCGCCGGTAGCGCGCCCTGGCCGCAGAACGTGCTGGCGGCCTGTGACAACGCCGAGCCGTTCGCGAATCTGGAGGGCCTGGACAACACCTATCCGGTGCTGCTGCTGGCGCGCGAGGAGTTTGCCACCGAGCAGCCGGAGGCGGCGAGGGCCGTCGTGCGCGCCACCCAGGCCGCTGCCGAGTGGATCGACGAGCACCCCCAGGAGACGGCCGACCTGATCTCGGTCAGGTCCGGCGTCGCACCCGCGCGGGAGCGGGAGATGCTGAAGGACTACAACTTCGGCACCGATCTGACCCGGTCGGTCATCGACAGCCTGGAGATGACAGCCCAGTTCCTCAAGGACCAGGGCCGCATCGACGAGGTCCCGGACATCGACTCGCAACTCGCGCTGCCTGACCTGCTGACCGAGGAGGAGCCGTCATGACACTGGACCTGGCGCGCCGCATCATCGTACCGGCTGTGACCGTCGCCTCACTCGTTGCCCTGGAGATGTGCCTGCCTCCCGGAGCCGAGGGCCAGTGCCCCAGACCCGGGAGCTACTGGAAGTGCCCCGTCACTGAGCGCCCCGGCGAGCCAAGGCCGGGCGGCCTGACCGCTCGCGTGCAGGCGCGGTATTCCCACACGCAGAGCGACCCCGACCAGCCGACCTGGCTGGTGCGCGACGATCGAGCCGGCTATGACGACTACAACACCAGGCGCCTGCGCCTGGCGTGGTCGCACCAGCCCTCCGACGACCTGCTGGTGTTCGCCCAGATCCGACGCGACTGGGGCGCCGACGAGTTCGAGTGGCATGACCTCTACGCCACCTGGTCGGGGCTCGACTGGGGCAACCTCACCGTCGGGCAGATGATGACGCCCTTCGACCGCCAGTTCATGACCAGCGACGTGAAGCTGCCTGTGGCGGAGCGGCCTCGATCGAGCATCCTGCTCATCCCCAATCGCGACATCGGCGCTCTGCTCCACGGCACCAGCGACGACGGCTGCGTCGGCTGGTACGCTGGCCTCTACCTGGGCAACGGAAAGAACGAGCTGGATGCCACCGGAGACCCCATTTCCGTGGCCCGACTGGAGTGGCTCGCCACCGAGAACCTGAACGTCGGCGCCAACTGGGCCCTGAACAAGGAGACCAGGACCAGCACCTTCCGCAAGCTCGTCTCGAGGAACGGCGACCCCCTCGGCCTGGCGGAGCTCTACCGGGATCGGCAGGTGGACGAGGAGGCGTGGGGGCTGGATGCCATCTGGCGCGAGGGCCCGACCTCAGTCTGGGCCGGCTACAATGAGAAGGGCATCAGCGCCTCCGGCCACCGGGGCGTCACCGCCAGCGGCTGCTACGCCCAGCTCAGCCGGTTCGTCCCGTGCAGCGGCGCTGAGGACAAGCTCGAGCTCGTGGGGGGATGGGAGGAGTTCGATCCAGGCGCCGCGGCGCCTCGCCTGGAGGCCAGATGGCTGACCCTGGGCGCGAACTACCACATCGAGGGCTGCGCGCGACAGGTGCGCCTGCAGTACGTGCACCGCGACGAGGCCGTGGGCGAGGTGGATAACGACACCGTGCTCCTGCAGTACGATCACATCTTCAAGTAGCGACGGGCGGAGCGACCGCGATGCAGGGCAGAGAGCGGATGCTGGCGGCGCTGCGGGGGCAGAGGCCGGATCGGGTGCCCATCTTCCTGCGCGACCTGACGCTGGGCCTCGACCTGTGCGACTTCAGCACCCCGGAGGTCAGCGCCGGCTATGACGCGGCGAGGGCCGCCCAGGCCGTGCTCGCCAGCCAAGCGCGCTTCCACCAGGACGCGGTGGTGGGCTGCATCCACGATCTGGGGCTGGACGTCGAGCCGCTCGGCGGCCGCGTGGAGTTCCCCGAGCGAGGCATCCCCTACATAGCCGAGCACCCGCTGGCTGAGGATGACGCCGCGGCCGCGGCGGAGCCGTTGGAACCGGACGAGTGCGGCCGCTGGCCGGAGGTCGAGGAGGCCTACCGACTCGTGCGGCAGCAGCTCGGCGACAAGGCCGCGGTGGCCGCCAAGATTGAGGGGCCGGTCACGCGCGCGGGCCTGCTGCGGGGGCTGGAGCGCCTGGCCATGGACCTGGCCACCGACCGCGAGATGGCGGAGCGGCTCGTGGAGCTCTCGACGCAGATCGCCCTCGTCCACGTGCCCAGGCTGCTGGAGGCGGGCGCGGACCTCATCTTCATCGCCGCCGCCTCCGACGGCCCCGCCGTCATCTCGCCGCGTGACTACCTGGAGCTGACCATCCCCGGCCTGCAGCGGATTGTGGAGGCAGCGGGCCAGGCGCCGGTGGTCTTTCATCCACACGGGCGTTTCACCGACCGCCGCTTCCACGAGCTGGTTGACGCGGCCATCGACTGCGGCATCGCCGGCTTCCAGTTCGGGGAGGACTGCGACCTCGCGGTGGCCAGGGAGCGGTGGGGCGACCGCATCTGCATCCTGGGCGGGCCCGATATCCCGGAGGTGCTGCTGCCCGGGCCCCCGGAGCGCGTCCGGGAGGTCACGCGCGAGTGCCTCCGGCAGGCGATGGGCGATGGGGGCTACGTCCTCATGGCCTCCTGCTCGCTGCACCGGGGCGCGCCGCTGGAGCACCTCGACGCCATGGTGGAGACGGTGCTGGAGGAGGGCGTCTACGGGTGAGATGGCAGCTATCAGCTATCAGCTACAAGCTGCAAGCTGCAAGCTACAAGCTACGTCCAACGGCAACCACAAAGGCACGGCGTGGCTACGCCGTCCGCCGTTGAGGCCGTTGTCCGTCGTTGCTTCCGTGTCGTGCGGAGGGGCCGCACGACGAGGGGTGTCAAGCACCCCGAGGAGGTCGGCCCAACACGGTCCGCGGAGCAGCAACAATGGCGACGGCAACGCCATACGGCAACGACAACGGCGCCTGCGATCGGCGCGCCCGGACGTGTGCTATCAGCTATCAGCTACAAGCTGCAAGCCACGTCTAACGGCAACGACAATGGCACCTGCGGTTGCCGGACTGAGGGGAGCCTCGGCGGCTACTCCTCCCCGACGAGCCACGCTGCCATGCGCAGCAGCAGCTCGGCCCGAGGGACCTGCAGATCCTCGCCGAGGCTGAGCGTCCACAGGTAGCCGACGCGGCCGTCCCCGAAGCGATGGGCCAGCGCCGAGATGATGCCCCGATTGCCCTTCGCGGTCAGCAGAGGCGCGGCTCCCAGCGGCCGGCCCAGACATGCGGCGCTCCTGGTCGGCTCCATGGACTCATCGATCTCGAGGGCGCGAGTGATGGCATTGTCGAACGCGGTCTCGACCGCCCCGCCGTAGTTGCCGTAACGCTCCGCGCCCAGCCATAGTGCGATCCTCGCCAGGTCCACGTCATTGCCGACCATGTAGAAGGGCGTCGCGCTGCCCAGCAGCACGGCCCCGCCGCCCTCGATGTAGTCCTGCAGTTGCGCCAGGGCCCCCTCGGACAGCGACCGCACCATCAGCACGATCAGGTCGGCGGCGAGGGCCTCCTCGGGAAGATCGGCTGCCGCAGGCATCGGGACGACCTCCGCCCCGTGCGCCTCCAGCAGCTCCACCATCGGGCTCGTCGCGCCACCGCCGAAAAGGACCACGCTCTTGCCCTGAAGCCGCGCTGGATCGGCAGCCGAATCCTGCGCAAGTTCCTCCTGCAGCGCCGCACGATCCTCGGCCGCCGTCGCCCGGGTCTGCTCCAGGCGCCGCCAGGCCTCCCGAATCTGCTCGGAGTTGCGCAGCAGCGCACGGTAGTGGCCCTCCATCGCCTCCTGCTGTGCCTCGACCTCCGCCGCCTGCTCCTCCAGCCCGGCCGCCAGCTCCCGCGCCTGCGCGCAATCGTCTCGCGCCGCCTGCATCTCGGCCTCGGCCGGCTCCTCATCGCCCTCCATCACCAGCGCCCAGGCCTCCGACGCGTGCGCCGCCGCGTCCTGCAGTGCCGCGCCGACCTGCAGACCCGACAGTCTCCTCTCCAGCGCCTGTCGATGGCGCTCGCCCAGCTCGGGCGCCTCCAGGGCCGCCTGCACCGCTGAGATAGCCTCCTCGTTGACCCCTCGCCAGGCCTCGAAGAGCGTGCGGAACTGCCGCAGGCGGTCGGGGCTCATGGTGCCGAACCATGGCTGACGCGCCAGCACCAGCCACCCGCTCCAGGAGGCAGGGGGCAGAACTGCGCCCTGAGCCTGCTCGACCGGCTGCGGCCGATACAGCACGCCAAGGTGCGAGGCGGCAGTGGGGCCGTAGATGTCCGCCAGCATCCGGCCCAGGAAGCCCTCGTCGCCGAAGATCTCCTCCGGCCGCAGCGAGCCGCCGACCAGCCCCACGTAGGTCTCTCGCCACTCCTCCTGCGTGGCGGGATCGTAGTAGAAGCCGTCGCCGCGGAGGTTCCAGGAGTACTCGTTCTCCAGCAGGCCGGGGGCGCTGCCCGCCTGCAGGATCGAGCCCGCTCCCTCAAAGGAGGCGGTCATCGCCGGAGCCGCCAGCATCGGCCACGCCACCCGCATCGGCCGGGGCCAGCCGATGGTGGTGTCGCGGGAGTCGCCACCCCGGAAGTACATCATCACCCGGTGGCCGTTGCCCCGCTCCCGGAGGGCCTCGGCCAGCTCCAGACACCGCTTGCGGTCGTTGTCGCGGCGCAGGCCGTTCTCCCGGATGCAGAAGTGCACATTGTCCACATGCTCCATGAGCCGGCTGACCGTGCAGTGATACTGCAGCTCCCGGTCCCAGGCGGCGTCATCCTCGCTCCACAGCGTGTAGGGCGCGCTGACGAAGATGATCAGGCAGTCGCGCGAGGCGTCGTAGCCGGACTCGGGGTCGCTGACCGAGAAGATGGCCTCACACATGAGGTCGAAGACCCGGGCCTGCGCGCCGGCCTTGCCGTCCTCGGCCTCGACGAGGTCATTGGGGTAGGCCTCGCGGCAGTCGTCGCAGCGGTTGAGCCAGATCTCGGCGGCGTCGCCGATGTCATCCTCGTCCACGAAGTGGATGTAGAGCACGCCCGGCTCGGTGGCCTCGACGAACTCCCGCAGGATCCGCTGCTTCTGGGCCAGCATCTCCTGGTTCGTCACGCACCAGCCGCGGGTGCTGGGCGCGCCCTCATCGAGGCACTCGTAGGTCTCGCCGTCCGGATAGCCGCGGCGGTTGAGCAGCCCCAGGTTGCCGAAGAGCAGGTTGAGCGAGCGCACACCGTGCTCGCGTGCGAAGCGGTTCTGCGCGAGCTGCGTCTCGGCGTCATCCATGGTGCGGCGGTAGAAGCCGGGTGAGTTGATGACGTTGATCTTGTGCTCCATGCACCACTCGATGCGGTCCTCGACGCTGTCGAAGCTGGGAAAGCCCCCCACCCAGCGATACGGGATGTCGGGCCAGTCGTGGCAGGTGAAGTTGGGCATCCAGGCGCGGCCGTCCTCAGCCTTCACCGCGCCGAGCACCGTCATCGTGGCGTAGAGGGTGCCGAGCGGCTGGCGGCCGACCAGCGCGTATCCGCGACCGTCCGGCAGCGGCACGATGGCGTATTCCTGCTCCGCCTGCGCCGGCGTCAGCTCCTCGTTCCAGGCCGGCTGCACCAGCCGCCGGCCGGCCTCACCGAGCCACAGCGCGGGGCCCTCCGGGGCGTGGGCCTGGGAGACCACCGGAAGGGCGACACCCGCCATCTCCTCGATCCTCCGGCTGAGGTGCTCGGCGGCCAGTCGGACCTTCGCGGGCGGCTCGGCGGGGAGGACGAGACTCGCGACGGCCTCGCCATCGTCCACCAGGGTGAACGTCCCCTCTCCGGCCTCGATATCCTGAGGCGTGGGGATGATGGTGCGAAGCGACGGCGGCGGCTCCGCGGTTGCGCACGTGACGGCAGCGGCGGCGAGGACCAGCACCAGGCACAGGCGCTTCATGGTCTCTTCCTCCTGGCCGGCGGCAGTGGATACGCGCGTCGGACAGCGCTGCAGGAGTCCCTTCTTCGGCCGGTCCGCTGTCCCTGCCCGAGGCCCACGCGCGCAGTATCAAGGGCGAGCCCCACGGCGCGGGCCTTCGCCGGCGTGGAAGGTGAGAGCGCGCCTGGCGGGGAATTGCTGGCCTCCCGCCGTTCTGCGCCGTAGACGACGCGGGCAGGCAAAGCAGCCCGCCCTCCGTACGGCGAGGGAGCGGGAGCATGTCTGTCTGCGCTTCTGCGTCGCCGCTGCGGCGCACGTAGGAAGACAGACCTTTCGGTGGGACGGACACTCCTGTCCGTCCGCCGTTGTGTGTCGCCTGTACGGCGCACGCACAGGAGTGTGCGTGCCACGGAGGGGCACGACACGCCGCGACCGAGGCGTCGCCGAACGACGCGGGCGGGCAAAGCAGCCCGCGGATCCGTACGACATGCGTGCGAGCGGCAGGCGGGGTCGACGAACCTGCGAGCCCAGACTACGCGGTGCACCGTTGCCGTTGGTTGTAGCTGATAGCTGATAGCTGAAAGCTGATAGCTGCTAGGAGGAGGCCCTCGGGTTGTCCGCCCAGCAGATCGCGCCGACGACCGGGGATAATGCAGCCGCCAGGAGCGCCCCACTGACGGCGCGCGCCCTTGTGCTGGGCCTCGTGTGCGTGGCGATCCTCTGCGCCGCTATCCCCTACACCACCGGCTTCATGCACGCCTCAGAGCTGGGCGGCTGTCACTTCCCGGTCGGGCCGATCTTTCTGCTCGTCGTGGTGGTCCTCCCGGTGAGCTGGGTGAGCGCGCGCATCACCCATCGCTGGGCTCTCACGCAGCAGGACAATCTCATCGTCACGGCCATGATGCTGGTGGCGGCGGGCATCCCCACCTTCGGCCTGGCGCTGTATCTGTTCCCGGTCACCACCGCCCCATTCTACATGGCCTCCGTCGAAAACCAGTGGGAGGAGACCTTCTTCCAGCACCTGCCTCCCTGGATGGCTCCCGGAGCCGACAGCACTGCGGTGCGGTGGTTCTACGATGGCGCCCCGCCCGGCATGGACATCCCCTGGGGGCAGTGGGCCATGCCCCTGGTGGCCTGGAGCATCCTGACCTTCGGCCTCTACCTGGCCATGTTCTGCCTGGGCGCCATCGTGCGGAGGCAGTGGGTGGCCCGCGAGAACCTCATCTTCCCGCTGGTGCAGCTTCCGCTGGAGATGATCATGCCCCAGCGGCACGACATCTCGGCGGTCCCGTTCTTCCGCAACACGCTGCTGTGGATAGGCTTCGCGATCCCCTTCCTGGTCCACAACCTCAACGCCCTCCACGCCTATCTCCCCGGCATTCCGCTTTTCAAGCTCCAGGGCATCAGCTTCCTCTCGGGCGTGACCGGCCGCCCCTGGCGCTACCTGCAATCGCCCATCTACGTGCACTTCTCTGTGATCGGCTTCGCGTTCTTTCTGACCACCGAGATCTCGCTGTCGCTGTGGGTGTTCTGGTGGCTGGGGCGCCTCCAGCACGTCCTCTTCGACGCCGTCGGGCGCCGCCCCATGCTCGCCAGGGTGGAGGAGAACCAGTACCAGGGCGCCTTCCTGATGTACGTGGTCTACGGGCTGTGGGTGGCCCGCGGCCATCTGAGCGAGATGTGGGAGGCCTTCGTCCGCCATCGCGGCCTGTCGGGTGACCAGCGGGCGGAGGCCATGACGCCGATCGTCGCCTTCTGGGGCCTGATCGTCGCCGGCGGCATCGTCGTGGCGTGGCTGAACATGGCCGGGATGTCGGTCCTGGTCGCCGCACTCACCTACGTCATCTTCCTCGTCATCTGCTGGGGCATGGCCCGGCTGGTGGTGGAGAGCGGGATTCTTTTCGCCAAGGCCGTCCAGATGCGCCCCAGCGTGCTGCTCACGGGCCTCGCCGGCTCGGCTCACTTCGCGGCCGCGGACCTGACCATCCTCAACTTCACCGAGTACGTCTTCATGTACGACCTCAAGAGCTTCCTCATGCCGCAGATCCTCCACGGCCTGAAGATCGCCGACGAGGCTCGAATCAACCGCAGGCACATGTACCACGCGCTGGCGGCGGCGGTCGGCGCCGCGGTCCTCATCTCCTACTGGGCCTCCCTGGAGGTCGCCTACTCCAAGGGCGCGCTGGCCATGCACCCGTGGTTCTTCATCAGCGGGCCCCGGGGCAATGCCGAGCGCCTCAAGAGCATGATCATCAACGCCACCGGGGTGGAGCCGGCCCGCCTCATAGCCCTGGCTGCGGGCGCCGGCATCTGCGCGGTGCTTATCCGCGCCCGCCAGCTCTTCCTGTGGTTCCCGCTGCATCCTATCGCCTACGTCGTGGGCACCGGCTTCGAGGCCTCGCGCATGTGGTTCCCGTTCTTCATCGGCTGGGTCGCCAAGGCCACGGTGACCCGTTACGGCTCCGTCCACCTCTACCGCACTCTCCAGGTGCCCTTCCTGGGCTTGGTCCTCGGGGAGTACACCACCGCCGGCCTGTGGCTGATCATCGACGCCATCCTCGGCAAGGTCGGCCACCGCGTCTTCCCCTGAGCGCTCCGTAGCCTGCGCTTGACGGCGCGGGCTACCGGCGGTACGATGAGCGTGGGCCCCAACGTCAGCGCGCCTCTGCGAGATGGGCCATGGATACCGGGTCCCGAGCCATCTTAGTCACCGCCCTCGGGGTGCTTCTGTGCGCCAGCGCTTCGCCGGCGCCAGCCGAGCCTGTCCGGGTGCTGGAGGAGAGCCCCGACAGCGTCATCCTGGGCACGGACGCCTTCTCCGTGCAGGTCGATTGCACGGGGCGACTCGGCCCGCTGACGGTCGGCGAGACCGAGCAGATCTGGCTCATCGCACTTTACACCACGCCCATATCCTTCCAGACCGGCGAGGGACTCCGCGCCGTCCAGGGCGAGACCTCGCGCGGGGGCCTGGGGCCGGCGCCCGAAAGCATCCACGCCGACCTCCGTGGCGAGTCCGCCACCGTTGTGATCTCGCGAAACTGCCTCCGCGAGGAGATATTGGGGGGCGATCCGCTCTATCGCCTCACCCAGACCGTCACCGTCCATCCCACCGGCCGCGTGCATCTGCGCTACGAGTTCAACTGGCTGCGGCTGGTACATCTGCGTGGCGCGAACCTGGTCATCGCCATGCGTGCCAGGCCGCTCGATGGCTGCCGGTGGTCGGCGGACTTCACCAGCCACGCCCTGGGCGGGACCATCAGCGCCGACCCCGACGAGCACTCGCTGTCGGAACTGCGGGGGGAACTGCGCACCTTCACCGTGGACTGCGGTCAGGCGCCGCTGCATCTGTGGGTCAATGACGGAGCACAGGTCACCGTTCAGCGCTGGAATCCCGATGACTACGCCTTCTTCATGCGGGTGCCGAAGCTCGGCTACCCGGCCAGGGCCTACCCCGGCGTTCGCTCCCTGATCGATCTTGACATCGTGCTGCCGGTCAAGCGAGAGGATTGAGCTGAGATGACGACGAGACACGTGCGCGTGGGAGCCACGATCGTCCTGATGGTGGCGTCGCTGCAGATGGCTGGCGCCGAATGCACGGTGGAGGAGACCACCGTGATGGGCGAGCCGGCCATCGTGCTCGAGAACGAGCTGGTTCGGCTGCGCGCCCGGCCGACGATGGGCGGGCGGCTTGACGAGCTGTTCTACAAGCCCGCCGAGACGCATCTCACCTCACGCACCGAGGGTAGGGTGTTCGTGGACCGGCTGTGGAACTACGCCAACGCGGACGTCTACCGCCAGTGGACCGAGTCCGTCTACACCTACACTGTGGACCGAACTCCAGCGCGTGCGGCCATCACCATGACCGGTCCCGGCTCGGTGGGCCCGGGGCGCTTCATGACCTTCGAGAAGACCATCAGCATCGAGGCCGGCTCCAGCGCCGTCCGCGCCGACTACCGCTTCGGCGTCGGCCAGGCGGCGATGCAGCCGCTGCGAGTCGGCCTGTGGTGGCACAGCCGTCTGGGCGTGCCCCAGGAGCAGAACACCTACTACGTCCCGACCACCGAGGGCGTTAAAACCGCCAGCTACGGGGCGGGCGGCGGTGGCGAGTACTGGTGGTACGACCCGGCGCGCGGCTGGTCGGCGGTGGCGGCTGAGAGCGGCGTGGGCGTGGCGGCGATCACCGAGTTCCCCCCGCTGATGCTCTTCTACAACTGGATGGGCGGGGACGTGGCGAGCCTGGAGTGGGCCTTCCGCTCGCGGGAGATCCCCAACGGCTCGGCCATGGAGACCACGGCCTGGCTGCTGCCCTTCGCCGAGATGGGCCGGGTGGCGGGCGCCGCCCGGGAGGTGGTGGTGGGCCTCGGCGACGCCCCGGACTCCATCGACGCGCCGGGCGCGGTTCCGCTCACCGTGCAGCTCTCCTCCCCGCGCCAGCTCAGCGCCCGCGTGACCCTCAGCGGCCGGCGGCTTCCGGATGGCGAGGCTGAGGACGTTGCGACCTGGAGTGCGGAGCTGAAGCCTGGACAGACCCACGAACATGAGCTGTCGGTGGAGCTGCCGCAGGCCGGCACGTGGGTGCTGCGCGGCGAGGTGCGAGCGAACGGGGAGCGCCTCACGGACTTCAGCCACGAGCTGGTGGTAGGCGAGCGCAGCGGACAGATTGCGCTGGAGCCGGTCGAGGAGCGCGTAGGGCGGGTCGGCGAGCGCTTCGAGGACAAGCTCGCGGCCCGGGGCACGGGCCCTGAGGACCGGCCACCATCCGAGGACGTGGTCACGCCGCACGTGAGGTGGGCGAAGCCGCTGGCCGGCGGGCCGGTGCGCGCGCTGATCATCAACGACCTGCTGGTGGGCAGGGAGACCGTGGAGCTGGCCCAGCGCCTGGAGATGGACTACGACGCGCCGACCATCACCACGCCCTACGCCATGAGCGCCACCACAGGCATGTTCGGCAAGGCCGTCAACCTGGAGTGGTCCCTCGACAACATTCGCGAGCTGCTGGAGGAGAACCGGTACGAGGCCATCCTCATCGGCGGGCTCTCCGCTGAGCTGTTCCCCGAGGACATCATCGACGCCATCCTCGGGCAGGTGGAGGATGGCGCCGGGCTGGTGTGGGCCAATCCCAACGACTGCTCCGAAAAGCTGTGGGAGGCCCTGCCCTTCGGGGGCATCGAGGGCGGATCGCGCCCGGAGTTCCCCTGGCGCGCCGAGCGGCAGCACTACCTGACGGTCGGCATCCCGTGGGAGGCCCTGCCCCCTACGGATACCACCCGCTACACGGACGATGGCCAGGTCCTTGCGCGCGCTGACAGGTATCCGCTGCTGGCGGTGAAGAACTACGGCGACGGTCGCATCGTCGGCCTGGGCTACTGCACCTCCTGGCAAGGGCCGGGCAGCTACTCCAACGGCCTCACGCCCTGGATTCAGTTCGCGCCTACCAGGTTCGATTACTGGGAGTACTACCACAGCCTGCTGGCAAAGTGCACACTGTGGGCTGCCGGCCGCGAGCCTGAGGGTCGCATCGCGTCGCTGTCAGTGGAGCCGGGTACGCCCCTGCAGGGCGGCGAGGCGCCCGCGCTTCACGTTACACTCCAGGGCGCCGCCGACGCGGTCCGGGCACAGGTCCGCATCGTGGACGAGTTCGGCAGCGTGGAGCATACGGCGCAGGTCAGCCTCACCGAGGGCGACAACGCCATCCCGCTTGCGGAGGACATGGCTGGCGGGCTGCACCTGGTCGATCTCATCCTCCGCGACGAGCAGGGGGCCGTGCTCGACTGGGGCACGGCCACGGTGCGCGTCACGCCCCGCGTGGAGGTCACCGCGCTGGAGGTGGAGGATCGCATCTACCGGGAGGGCGATGCCGTCCAGGCGCAGGTGACGCTGGAGCCGGTCGAGCCCGCGCCGGCGGAAGTCCAGCTCGTTGCGCTGCTGCGCGACGGCTACGACCGGCTGGTGGCGAGGGAGACCCAGGAGGCGGGATCGTCCGGCGAGGCGTCGGTCTCCATCGAGCTGCCTGAGCCGCTGGCCACCACCGCGACGCTGCGGGTGGAAGTCCGCGACGGCGATAGGCTGCTCGATGCCGAGGAGCGCACTGTCCTGACCATGCCGCCGGCCTGGGACGAGCGCACCTGGGAGCCGTGGCTGGCGGCGATGTGGGGTGGTCCGGCCGGGGCATACTCCCGGGAGTATCTGGCCGACTGGGCCTCCCAGCGAGTCAAGCGCCTGGGGATCGAGGCCGTCACCACCTCCTCGAACTGGCTCCACGATGGCGAGCAGCGGAACACCTTCGAGCATGGCTTTCGCGCCATCCCGCTGGGCATCATCGGCCCGGTCCTGCACATGAACTCCGTGCGTGGCGAGGACATGCTGACCTTCGACGAGCAGCGCGAGCTCTACACGAAGACGGGCGAGAAGCAGTACCTGCAGCGCCCCTACACGCTGCAGGCCGAGAACACCCGGCAGCTCGTGTCGGAGAAGATCGCGGAGGTCACTGAGGCGGTGGCGCGCTACCGACCGGTGGGCTACTCCTGCGGCGATGAGCTGTCGATCACCCACTACGTCACGCCCTTCGACTACGACTTCAGCCCTGTGGCGCTGGAGCACTTCAGGGCGTGGCTGCAGGAGCGGTACCCCTCGCTGGCGGCGCTGAACGACCAGTGGGAGACCGACTTCGCGGCGTGGGACGAGGTCATGCCCATGACCGCCGAGGAGGTGCGCGAGCGCGGCAACTACGCCCCCTGGGCCGATCACCGGACCTTCATGGAGTTCACCATGGCGTGGTTCCTGGACTTCGTTGACGGTGAGCTGGAGGCCCACGATCCCGGCGCGCGGGTGGGGATGTCCGGCACCCAGGCGGCTGAGGCCTACGGCGGCTACGACTGGTGGCGGCTCACCGACGCCCTCGACTTCGGCCAGACATACGACCACAAGAACACCGGGGAGATGCAGCGCTCCTTCCATGACCTGCTCACAGCGCCGTGGTGGGGCTATGCAGCGACCGACCCCGGCCTCTCCCACCGCCTCTGGCGCCGGCTGCTCAACGCCAGCGACGGCGGCAGCTTCTTCACCAGCACCTACGTGTTCTGGCCCGACTACACGTGGACGCAGAGCACCTCAGACGCCCTGCGCCACCTGGATGACATCCAAGGGGGCCTGGCGCGCCTGCTGGACGGCTGCGAGCGGCAGGCCGATGTCCTCGTTCACTACTCGCACCCGAGCATCCACGGAGCCTGGATCACCGGCGGCCAGGCGCTGTTCAGCGACAACCGAGGCGGATGGGTGCAGGCTATCGAGGACTCCGGCATGCAGGTGCGCTTCCTCTCCTACCAGCAGCTCGAGGACGGGGAGCTGACGGAGCTGATGCCCGCGGCGTTCCTGCTGCCCTACTCCGTAGCGCTCTCGGATGGCGAGGTGGCGGAGATCGAGAGCTACGTTCGTTCCGGGGGCACGCTGCTGGCCGATGCGCGCATCGGCCTGATGGACGAGCACTGCACGCCGCGTGCGGTCGGCGCGCTCGATGAGCTGTTCGGCGTGCGGCGCGAGGACATTGACCCGATGGCGCGCCGGCCCGAAGGCATGGCCAGCTTCACTGAGACCATGGGCGAGTGCGACCCCACCTCCCTCAGCTTCGAGACCCTCGGCGGCGACACGGGGCTGTCGCTGACCACCGCGCGGGCCCTGGGTGAGGTGGCGGGGCAGCCGGCGCTGATCGTCAACGACGTGGGCGAGGGGCGCGCGGTGCTGCTCAACCTCTTCCTCGACAGCTACCGGCGCCGCCGCGAGGTGGGCGTGGGCGAGCCTGTGCGGGAGCTGGTGGCGGAGACGCTAAGGCTGGCGGGCGTGCGGCCGGCCATCGACTTCGAGGTGACCGGTGACCACCACCTGTACATCGCGCGCTTCCGGGCTGGAGGCGCCCAGTTCGTTGGCGTACTGCGGGACGCCGCCAAGGGCCGGTCGGAGGTGCGTCTGACGTTCCAGGGAGGTCCGCACGTCTACGAGGCTCGGACCGGCAGCTACCTGGGGGCCGGGCAGACGGTGGAGCAGGTCTTCGAGCCCGGGCAGTGCCGCATCTACTCGCTGCTGCCCTACCGCGTGGAGGGCCTGAGGGTCCGCCTCCGCGACGCCGAGGTCGCTCCCGGCGATACCGTCCAGGCGCTGGTGTCAGTGGACGGCCCCGACGAAGCCAGCCTGCACGTCTTCAGGGTCGAGGTCACGGACCCGGCGGGCCAGGTGCTGGAGCACTACGGGCAGCAGCTCACCGCCCCGCGCGGGATCGCCTCCACGGAGCTCCGCCTGGCGCTCGACGATGCGCCCGGCACCTGGACCATCCGTGCCACCGACGTGGCGACCGGTGTCGCGGGCTCCGCGGAGCTGACCGTCGGCGAATGATCGCGCTCAAGGCGCGCGCGTCACTGGATGGCCGCGCACTCCTCGATGGCCTCCGCCAGCGCCCGGCGCTCCGCCAGCAGCTCGGTGGGGTCCTTGGTGTACTCGGTCAGCGTCTTCGCCAGCCTGTTGGGGGCGCCGAGGGCCTGCCGCGCCTGCCGGAGGGCCCCCTCGATGGCCCGGCGCGTGGCGCGATCGGCGCCCGGCCGCATCGCCTCCAGCCGCTCGACCTCCTCCCGCAGCGTCCAGAAGTACTCCCGATCCTCCAGGCCGTCGCGGAGCATCTCAAAGCGCAAGGACACCACGGGCGGCTCGAGGACCGGCTCGTCACTGGGCGCGCGGCAGGCCGGGTAGAGCAGGAAGCCGTCACCGTTGCCCCAGTGGCCGCCGCGGCTGTTGAAGCTCATGGCCTCCTCCCACGGATTCCGCGGCCCCGCAGCGGCCTGCTCAAGCCCCTCAGGGATGGACCCGTGGTAGGTGGTGGACCAGTAGAGTGAGCCCTCGACACCGTACTTCTCGGCCATCCAGAAGCGGATGCGGTGGTTGATGGCCGGGTGGTCGATGAAGTTGTTGGGGTAGGGCGCGCGGGGCCCACAGCAGACGTACCACCACACCTCGTCGCCAGCGGCCTGCCGCGCAGCGCACGCCTCCGGGTCGAAGCGGCTGAGCACCGGCACCCACAGGTCCACCACATCGTGCAGCGGCTCCTCGGGCTGCTCGGTCAGCAGTCGCGTGAGGCCGGGGCAGTTCTCGCCAAGCACGCTCATGCCCTCGGCCACGTATTCATACTCCTCCTCGGTCGGCTCGTCAAACCAGTAGGAGTAGGCCAGCGGCAGCCAGCCCCTCTCCCGCAGGTGCTCGATGGCAGGCCCGTACATCTCTGCGTGCAGACGCTTGTACTCATCACTGAAGCGTGAGTGGCCCGCTATGCTCCCCGGCATCGCCGAGTAGTTGAAGGCGTTGAAGTGGAACTGCTCCAGGTAGCGCTCGGCACCCTCGTCGAACCGGGCGAAGTCATGGCTGAACTCGGTCGTCTCGCGCCGGTCCTCCGCGATCTGCTGCGGCTGGGCGGGAACATAGGACGTGGGGTCGGCGGGGTCGATGCGCCCGCGCAGCCACTCAGCGCGCTCGGCCATAGCCTCGGGTGAGGTCTGACCGGTCGCGAAGTAGACCACGAACGGTCCCCAGCCCTCGTGCGTCTGGCCCTGCTCGATGCCGAAGGGCTCCACCCCGTTGGCGACGGTCACGCCGGATGCGCCCTCCTTGACGCTCAGCCCCGAGACGGAGCCATCCAGGCAGAGCATGCCGAAGCCCACCTCATCGCCCGACCATGTCGCGAAGCCATCGCCGTTGGCGACCTGCTGCGCCTCGAAGTCTGTATGCGGAATGTTGTAGTAGTTGCGGATTTCGACCTCGACCTCGTCGGTGCTCTCCATCTGCACGAGGCGCCAGCCGAACCAGTTGTCGCCGGCGGGCACATACAGGCGGAAAGTCAGCCGGAAGCTGCGCGCGGCCGGCGCCGAGCCGGTGTGCTCGGCCACCACCTCGTAGACGCGCATGTGCTCGCTGCTCTCCACCTCGGTCACCGATGCGATGTTGTTCACGTAGGGCCATGAGACACCCGTGCCCTGATAGCCCACGCCCTCCCTCTCGAAGTGCGTCATGGACGTCCGCTGGGTGGCGATCCGCTCCCCGTCCCAGAGCATCCGCCAGGGGTGCTGCCCAGCCTCGGGCAGGACCAGTTCGAACCGCCCCATCGTGAGCTGGCGCATGGGCGGCAGCGTCTGGATGTCCATGGGGTGGAAGCTGAACGGGCGGTACGGCGAGATGCGGTGGTCGCGGCAGACCTGCATGTAGAGGTCGAACACCTCGCGCCTGTCGTCTTCCGTCTGCGCGCCGACGAACCCGTAGGGCGGACCGACGCCGTAGGCCGTGCGGGTGTGCGTCTGAGGGGTCAGCCCGAAGTCCCACACCCGCAGCCGCACCGGCACGCTTTGCGAGACATCGCCGGCTGTGAGCGTCACCTCGCCCTCGTAGACGCCGCCCGGGGTGCCCGGCGGGACGTGGGCCAGCAGCCACAGCGGCTGGTTCTGCCCGGCCTCACAGTGCAGCGGCCCCTCCAGCGGCGGGAGCGGGTCCGGCCAGTCGCCTGGAAAGCCGAAGGAGTCCGTCCGCCAGTGCACCGGCACATAGGCCACCTCCAGCACCCGGAAGTCGTCGGCGTCGATGGCCGCCTCATCGCTCCGGAAGTCCGAGACCTGAACCGTGACATCCATGGTCTCGCTGGGCCGCAGCACGATCTGGGCCGCCTCGAACTCGCGCCCCGCCGCGCTCAGCTCTACGGCGTCGCGCACCTCCGACGGCGGCTGTTGCTCGCGATGGATCTTGTAGCTGCTCTCCGCCCACCACAGCCCCATCGGCCCCTCATCGGCGAGGCGGTAGCCGATTGTCTCGTAGAGCGCGCGTGGCAGCGAGACCGCCACCTTGGCTGCCCGCTGCACCTCACCGCCCTCCTCAGCCAGCAGCACCACCGCGCCGTCGCCGGCCTCCTGGATCTCGTAGCTCGCCGTCGCGGTCACCGTTGCCCCGGCAGGCAGCTCCGGCAGATCAAGCGGCTGCTCGTCTCGGCGCCTGCCGATAACGGTCACGACCCGCCCCTGCAGCTCCCGCGCGCGCCGATCGCCGCTGACCAGAGTCAGCGGCTGCTGGTTCGCGCCCAGCCCTGGATCACTGACTGACGGGAGCGTGAGGTCGAAGCGCGGGCGCCCGAAGCTCGCCGGCAGGACCGCCACTCCGAAGCGCGGGGGCTGGTGGAAGCCCGCGCCCGTCGGCGACCAGCAGGTGTGCTCGCCGACGGTCATGTCATTGCGGCAGAAGTTGATGCCGATGGTCGCGCCCTGGGCCTCCTGCAGCCCGATCTCGCCCAGCGGGATGGCAATCTCGGCCTGCCAGCCGTCGCCGGCCACTGACACCGCCGAGCGCCAGCGGCCGTTCCAGCCGGCATCGTATTGGGGGCTCGCGAACCTGTCCGCCGCCTCGTCCCGCTGGACGTTGTCCGCGTTGACGAGGAGGTGGTAGTAACGCCGCATGGTCAGGTGCGAGTCGATGAACAGCTCGATGCTCTCGTCGAGGTAGACGTCGCCGTCGCGAGTCCTGTCCTCAACCTGCAACTCGGAGCCCTCGGCAAAGCCGCAGCGGAAGCCCACGAAGAGCTCATCCACTGTGCGGAGCGCCATGGCCTGCGTCTCATTCGTCGCCTCTGCGCCCGCGATGGTGACGAACGGCCCCAGCGCGGGGGCGCGCGTCCACACCGGGTCGGAGAGGTCGCCATCTATCGACGGGCCTCCCAGGACCATCGGCACCACGGCCGCCGGGCACTGCTGGGCGGTGCCGGGCGGAGCCGAGTGCGCAATCGTCGCAAGCAGGCACACACCCAGCACGCTCACTGCAACTGCGAACGCCTTCCGTGAGAGCATCGAATCCCTCCCGGTTCTCCCTCGTCGAGCGTTGGCGGACGATCGATCTTGCATCGCCCGCGTTTTCGCCGTCCCGGACACGCCGGCCTTCAGCCTGACGCATCGAGGTGCGCTCGAGCGCTCCTCGATGGCGCGCCTCAGGGGCGGACAGCCACGATCTCCCCGGGCGCCGCCGTCACCAGCACCAGCCGCCCCTCGCCGGTCAGGTCAGCCAGCGCCAGGTGCTCGGCGTCGAGGGCGCCGGCTCTGCCCAGCAGCGTGCCGTCGCTGTCGAGCAGCGCCGGCGGCCCGTCGGCCACGGCCACCGCGATCTCCGGGAGGCCGTCGCCGTCGATGTCACCGACCGCCATCTGCCGGGCGGCGCCGCCCACGTTGCGCCGCCACAGGACGGCCCCGTCGGCATCCGTGCAGATGACGTAGTGGTTGCTGGAGCACGCCAGGACCTCCAACGAGCCGTCACCGTCAACGTCGGCGACGGCAACGTCGGTCACCTGGCTCCCCATGGCCAGCTCCCAGGCGCGCTCGCCCTCATGCTCCTTGCAGTGCACATTGCCGATGCGGGAGCCGATGACCATCTCCACCGCGCCGTTGCCGTCGAGGTCGCCGGCGGCCACGGACATGGGGATGCCGTGGTAGCCGGCGCTGACGGCGTCGATCCGCTCGCCGTCGGCGGTGAAGAGATTCGCGGTGTTGTAGCGTGTGGCGATCAGCGCCTCCAGCCGGCCGTCGCCGGTCACGTCGTGGAGTGTGATGTCCAGCGGCGGATGCGCCCAGTTCAGCGCCCGCCACAGCAGATTCCCCTCGTGGTCGAGGGCGTAGGCGAACCAGTTGGAGGCCCCGAAGACCACCTCGCCGAGGCCGTCGCCGTCGATGTCGCCGGCCGCCAGGACATCGATGTAGCCCGTCTCAGGCTCGCGCTCGGGCTGGAAGGGATCGGCGGGGCACATCGTGACCCACAGCTCGTTGCCGTCCGCGTCATAGCAGTGCACCCGGTGATCCTGCCCGCCCACGATGATCTCGGGGCGGCCGTCGGCGTTGAGGTCGAAGACGTCCATCGACCGACCGCGCTTGGTGCCGACCGGCTGCCGCCACAAGGTCGTGCCATCTGCCGCCAGCACCACCACGTCCCCGCCGATGCAGGCCACCGTCTCCTGCGCGCCGTCACCGGTGATGTCCCCGGTGACCATCACGTAGACGTCGTTCGGCAGCACCTCCACCCGCTCCTCGGGCACCGCCGGCCGCGCGAACATCTTCATCTCGCGGATGGCCGTCCGGGACTGGGCGAAGGCGGTCACATACAGCCGCAGGCGCGTGGTCTCCACCGGCTCGAAGGTGTGGACCCACGTCGCGCCGTCATCCAGGACCTCCACGGTGTCATCGACCGAGACCCACTGCTTGCCATCCCAGACCTGAATGTCGTGGCCGTCCTCCGCCGGCGCATAGGGCGGGCTGTAATGCCAGAACCACGCCTGGCTGATCGTCCGCGGCTCGTCCCACTCCACGCCGAGGTCCTTGGGCAGGTCGCTGGTATGCGGCGCCCTGCTGCTGACCGCACTGTAGCTCTCCAGGTCGCCATCGGTGGCGTCGCTGGGGCCGCAGCCCGCCTGCGCCTCGGTCCATGCGCTGGCTGTGCCCAGGTGCGCCAGCTCCTGGACCTCCTCACCGGTCTCGGCGTCAACCCACACGGTCCGGGGCACCTGCCGGGTGTCCTCGTGGCGGAACAGCTCCTCGCCGACCCTCGCCACCTCGCCCGCCCGCTCGGCCAGGCGCTCACCCTTCTCGGCCGCGAGCCGCGCGAATGTCGTGCGCAGGCCCTCCGCATCGCCCAGCGTTGCGTCCGTGGCGGCGAAGCGCAGCTCGTGCTCGCCGGGCTCCAGGGCCAGCGGCACCAGGCCGTTCTCGGCGGTGAAGTCCGGGACGCGGCCGTCCACCGTCAGCTCCTGCGCACAGGCCGGCGGTATGCGCACGGTGACGGCCTCAGTGCAGACAATCGCGCCAGTCCCGGCCGCCAGGTCCACCTCGACGTCCACCGGCGCGCCGTCACTGGTCACCAGCGGCTCGGGCCAGGCCAGGCTGGTGGCGTCGGCCAGGCAGATGCGCGTGGGCGTGAGGTGGAACAGCGCGGCCTCCACCTGCGGCAGGCCCTCTGCCGCCAGCGAGCCGGCCCCGGCGCAGGCAACCCCATCCGGGCCGCCGATCAGCACCGCGTTATCGGCCGCCCGCACGATCTCCCACGGCGCGTCCTCCTCCCCGTCCGGGCAGTAGAAGCAGCTCAAGAAGCTGAGCCCCTCTCCCGCCGCCAGGCGGGCGTTCTGGTTCTGGAAGAGCCCCCGGCGCCCTGCTGCCGGCGGCGTCACCGGCCGGGTCTCCCACGTCGGCCGCCCGTCGGTCACCAGCGCCATGCGCTTGCCGCCGTCGTGGATGATGGCACGGTCGCCCTGGATCTCCGGCTCGCCGATCACGCGGAAGATGCACTGGACCCCGAAGTCGCCATCCTCCCGCGCGGTCAGCTCATCCAGCACGAGGAAGTAGCGCTCCTTCGCCCAGATGATGTTGCGGCGCCAGTCCATGCCGTTGTAGCCGCGCACCGAGGTGCGGGTCATGCCCACGGAGGGAAGGTCGGCCATGGCATCGAGGCCCGTGAGCCGCGGAACAGGCTGAAAGAGCCCGTCTCTGAAGACCGCCACGGTGTTGTGCTCCGTGGTATCGGGGACGAAATAGCCGTTGTCGAAGAGCCACAGCTTCCCGCTGTCGGTGAAGCTGATGATGGCGTTACCGTCCGGGTGCGAGTGATAGCCGTGCGACTGGCCGCCCAGCAGGAGGTACTGATTGTCCTCCGCGAAGCCATCGCGGAAGGAGATCTTGTCGAAGCACTGCTCGTGCGGCGGGTTCTCGCCAGCGCGGAGCATCTGGTCGGTCAGCGCCACGCCCGTGGCCAGCACGTCGTCGCGGTTCTCGTAGATCCAGTCCTCCAGCGGGAGGACGTGCACGCCCAGCAGGTCGGTGGGCTCCTCGGGCTGGAGGTCGTCGATGAGGAAACAGTGGCCGAGGAAGTCCGCGCCGCCGCCCGCCCCGGCCATCTTCTCGCGGATCCACAGGTAGCGGCCGTCGCGGTAGTACCACGCCAGGACGGCCATGGGGTCGGGGAAGTGCGCGGAGGTGTGGTGTCCGGAGATGTCACCGAAGCCGGCCAGGCCCCCCAGGTTGTCGGTGACGGTCATGGCGTACTCGGCCATCTTCGGGGCCAGCCCGGAGCCGAAGTAGGCCTCGAAGTCCGGCCTCTTCAGCACGTAGTGCAGGATGTCGATGACGGTGATGGAGCCGTAGCCCGGGCAGTCCTCGCGCGACTTCCACGTCATCTGGTTGGCGAAGTAGGTGTCCACGTTCTCGTTCAGCGTCCCGTTGATGTCGAGGCCGCAGTACTTCTGGAAGTAGCGGGCCGCCGACCAGGCCGTGCGGATGTTCCAGTTGTTCCCGTGCGGCACCGGCGAGGGCTCGACGTCTGCGCGCGCGTAGTGCAGCTTCCGGGCGAACTGGAGCATGAAGCGGCTGAGGCGCTCGCGGTCCTCATCCGTCCAGGCGTCGCACTCCTCGACCAGGTCGAAGAGCGTGGGCAGGTAGACCACGCCGCGGGAGTCGCCGACCTCCTCCATCCCGGCCACGATCTCCTGCAGCCGATAGAGGGCATCTCGCGCGATCTCCGCATGGCCCGGGTCGCCGGAGCGATGGTGGTTCTGGCAGCCGCTCGACGCCCTGGAGCCCACGGACCGGAAGTTCGCGGTCGGAAGCTGCTCCCGGATCTGCTCCGCCATCTCCTCCGTCATGGGGCCCGGCACAGCCGGCCCCGCGACGTCGATGGTGTGCGGGATCACAATGCTGGCGCCCTCCGGCAGAAGCTCAATGAAGCGATCTACGGCTCGCCCGACGCCGGCCAGGTCGCTGCCTCCCAGGAATACTGCCGAGGCGCCGGTGCCCCACGGATCGTGCACCGTGCGCAGCTCGTGCCCACCCTCTCCGGGATAGATTGCGTCCGCGCACACGTAGTGATTGCGATACAGCGCGTCAACCGCCGCGCTGTCGCCGAGCCGCCCCAGCACGATGAAGCTGCGGCCCGGCGTCCAGGCCTGGGGCAGCGCCTCGTCCGGCGCCACGATCGGCAGCTCGGCGCCGCTGGCCTCGCGAACCGCTACCTGCACTCGTGTGGCAACCTCCGCGTAGCCTGCGCCCTCCCCAGCCACGATCGCGGCCACGGGCTCCCCGTCCTGCACCAGCGGCACCGCCAGGTGGAAGCGCTTCGGATGGAAGTCGTCCTGCGCCATGACCGGGCCCGCCATGAGTATCGCCCCGATTAGAATCGTCGCGCGCCGCTGCATGGGCGTCGCCTCCCAACGCCTCAGTGAGTGCAGAGTGGTCTTGACCGTGAGAGCGTTGCAGACCTGCAGATCAACCCTCTCCCGTGGCGCAGGCTTCCAGCCTGCGGTCGTTTGCCGTTGCCGTCGGAGGGGCCGCACGAGCGCCGAAGGAGCGAGGCCCAACACGGTCGTTCCACGGCCTCACACTGTTCGCGGCACGCAGGGATGTCTGCCCCACGAAGCTCCGTGGCTGCTCAGCGCTGGTAAACGGTCGCCCGCGGGATGCGACAGAAGTCGGCGGGGCCCACATCGCTGATCCAGTAGACGCGGCGGCCGTCACCGTCAGCATCGCCGAAGACCTCGTCAAGAGCATCCGCGGCATTCTCGAGAACAAACTCCGTCCTGGAGACGGAGGATATACGGAAGCCCCGCGAGCGATCGTCATTGTAGAGCCACCGGCCGGCGTGCCTGCCGGCATCGACGCGCCCGTAGCCGATGAGGTCCCGGTCTGAGGTCACGACGCCGGCGTCCGCGTCGGTCTCCGCGACGGCGCCCATGCCGAAGACGAACAGCACGTCCCCGAAGCCCAGGCGCGTGCCGCCCTCCACCGCGCCGGCCTCGGCCACGGTGTAGCTGGCTCGCTGCAGGTGGTTGCCCAGGATCACGACGTCGCCCGCGAGCTGCTGCGGATCGGCGATCTCGGCGTCGATAACGATGGCATTGCCGCCGAAGTCCACCGCGGTGACGGTGGCCTTCAGCGCGGGTGCGGCGTCAAGCGAGAAGTCCCCGTAGCGCAGGCCGGTGCCATTGACGACCACTGCGCGTGCCACCCCCGCATCGTCAAGCGTGACCAGGGCGTACTCGGCGTCCACCGAGAGCGTCTCGCCATTGTACCGCCACTGGCAGCTCTCCCGGTCGAGCGCACTGTGGATCAGATCGGCCGCCCCCTCGCGGTGCACGGCCACGCCGACCGTCTCCGGACTGGCGCCGGTGCCCTCCAGCAGCTCGACGCCGCTGATGGCGGCCGCGCCTTGATGCGGCTCGACCGCCGCCACAAACCGGGAGAGCAGCTCGCCGCCGGCGTCAATTCGCTCGTCAGACAGACGTCGGCGGCCCAGGACGTACTGGATGACGTCCGGATTGCCGGGCTGCAGCTCCGGCGAGGCGTCGCAGACGATCACCTCCTGCGCCAGACCCGCGGGCATGGTCATGGTGAGGCCCAGGTCCTCGTCGGGCTTGCGCCACATCGCCCGCCACTGGCCCTGAGGCGACATGCGGCGCACGTTGTAGAGGCCATGGTAGCCGGAGGTGCCGTCGCCGACCACCCGCGGGCGATCGACCTCCGGATCGGTGACGAAGACGACCTGGTCGAGCTGCAGGTACTTCTGGCCCACCTCGCGCGCGGTCAGCGTCACCTCCGTGGCGGGCTCGGGAAGGTCCATCTCGGCGGAGACCCAGCGGTAGCCCTCGGCACCGGAGGGCTGGCAGTGAACTGACGCGGTCACGCCGCCGGCAGTGACCTCCAGCAGGTTCGCGCCCTCGTTGTAGTCGTAGATGTGGGCGAAGACCCGGACGTGCCCGGCCGGCACGGGCACCGTCGGCAGCGCTATGGCTGCGCGGGGCCTCTTGGTGAGCACCGCCGGGCCGAAGCGCGCCCAGCCCTCCGCGGACAGCGGGCCGTAGTCCTCGCCGGTCAGCAGCCCCTCGGCGCGCAGCAGGTTCATGGGGATGCCGCCATGCACCCCGGCGTGAGGCTGGGTGCCGAAGGGCACGTTGGGTCCGGCCAGCGTCCCCTCTGTCCGCGCCGGGCCCAGTTCGCCGCCCTCTATCGACAGGTCGAACCAGATCGGGCCGTGGAAGCACCAGTCGTGCTGGGAGCCGCCGCGCACGCGGAAGATGTCCAGCAGATACGATGCCTCAGGGGAGATGTCGATGAGCGCGGCCGTGCGCCGATACAGCGAGACCCTGTCGGGATACGCGATCTCGGCGGAGGCATCGGCGAGCTGGACCTGGGGCGTCGAGACCAGGAGGTTCAGGTCGCCGGCGTGACGAGTGTTGTGCGTCGTCTCGTCCACGACCACGCAGTAGTGCTTGTGGGTGTCGGTTGAGCGCCAGCGCCAGAAGTCGGGCCGCGTGAAGGGGAAGGGGTAGCCGTCGTCGGGGAGCATCGGGCGGTCGTGTGACCACATCTCGATGTTCAGGCGGTCGTGATGGCCGTGGCCGCCGGCGGCGGATCCGTAGTACATGGTCAGGCCGCAGCAGTTCTCGCCCTCGCCGGCCTCGAGGACCGCCAGCCCGTAGCCGCCGATATCCCGTGTGCCCAGGTCAGGCTCGGCGCCCTCCGCCTCGACCACTTGAGCCACTGCCTCTTCGTCGAAGTAGTCGGTGAACAGATCGCGCGAGGTGGCGTTGATCTGAGCCAGGAGCTTGGCGAAGCGCGGCTCGCCGTAGCGCGTGAATGCGCGGCCCTGCAACTGGGCGTGTCTGGCGACCGGCCCGCCGCCGCGCGGGCCTCCGCAGTCGCCGATGTCCGGGCCCCAACGGCCGCAGACGGCGGTGTCGATCCCGACGTCGGCCATCTTCTTCAGCTTGGGGTTGTCCCAGATCTCCACGCCCAGCCGCGGCAGCAGGTCCGCGATCTCGTAGAAGTTGCGACACCAGCTCGACGAGTAGCCCGGCGCGCTCTCGGCGCCCAGGCCATCCCGCCAGAAGCCGTTCCACAGCAGGTCCTCGACCCGGCCCGGCCCGCTCATCAGCCACTGTCGCATCTGCGCCGTCGTCGGCCCGCTCTCTGGGTCATCATTGGCCAGGACGATCGCCAGCACGCACAGCGTGCGCTGATGCATGCCCATGTTGCCGACGGCATTCACCCCGCCCATCACGTCCTCGGCCATGACGTTGAGCATGTCCTGCTCGATGGTATGGCGCGGGTCCTCGATCCCCTTCTCCGCAAGGAAGCTCCTCAGCGCCTGATCCTCGTCAAAGATGGGGTAGATGGCGTCATAGGCCAGGGCGATCTTCGTGTCGTCGCCGGTGGTCCAGATGCGGTCGGAAATGCGGCCCGCCACATTGAACCGCCCCTCGTGATAGCCCTGGGTGCGGTAGTCAAAGCGCCTGTACTCGCTCGCAAGCTTCGCCATCATCACGGCGCAGGTGTGCCCGTACTCGGGCTCGCCGGTGACCAGGTACGCGCGGCTGAGCGTGGCCATCCCGCCCAGGATGTCCCTGACCCACCGCTGCCAGAAGATGTAGTAGGACACGAACCAGTAGCGGCGCCCGTCCGGCCCCACCCAGCCGAGCCCGTTGTCCACGATCCGCTCCCCGGTCTCGGGCTCGCCCTCCAGGCCCTCGGTGTTCCAGGGCTCGAACTCGTTCTCAGGGAAGGTCCGCCCGCACACGGGGCAGGTGACCTTGAAGGGCTTGTCGCGATCCATCTCCCAGGGGTAGTGGCCGGCTTCGCGCGTGATCTCCGGGCCGCAGAAGGGGCAGTCGTGGCCGATGCAGACGTTGATGGCCCGCATCTGCTCGGGCGGGGGCACGAACTCCCACAGCTCCTGGTCGGACATCGACATGTACCACTCGGCCGCGGAGCGCAGGGACTGCGCCTGGTCCCGCGCCCACTCGTGCTCCTGCAGTTTCTCGCGCATCCGGGCCATGGTGGCGTCATCGTAGTAGGTTCGCGCCCCCTTGCCCCACGCCATGCCGGCTGCAACCAGCACGGCCAGCATCACGATGATCGGCTTCATCGCGGTCGGCCTCCTCAGTCGCTTGTCGCCTCTTTCTGGGCTCTCACCACGAGCAGTCACTTCTCCCCGGCTCCTGCCTCCACCGGCACGGCGCGGACCTCGATCTTGTGCACCCACACGGCCGGGCAGTCCACGACGAACATGATGTTCAGGCCCGGGTGCTGCGGCCGATCAGCGGCGGATGACATGATGATCTCCCGCGGCACGCGGGCGCTCGCCACGGCCCACTCGCCGGTGGCGGTCAGTTCCGCCACCTGGTGGTACTGCTCGCCGTCGTAGACGCTCATGGTGCCCGGGGCCTGCGCGAAGTAGGTCAGGCGCACCTCGATGTCGCGCGCGGGCGGGTCGTTGACCAGGAAGTTGGGGCCGCCCAGGCGCGGCAGGTGCTCGCCGTAGCGGGCCATCCGGCCCTCGTGCTGCTGCGGCCGGTCCCACTCGGGGCCCGGCAAAAAGCACACGCCCGGGCTGTGAGCTCGCACGTTCTCGGACGTGCGATCATCGGCAGTGACCTCAAGCCACTGCTCACTGATGGTCTGCCGGGGGGCCGGTGGGGCCAGGATCGGGGAGGTGCGCTCGGCCGCCAGGAGCTCCTCCTCGGGCTGGTCCGTGAAGCGCTGCGGCCGGCCGTCCTCCGGGTAGAGCATGACGCGCTGCACCAGACCCGACAGCTCCAGACGCACGAAATGCGGCGCCTGCACTGCGTCCTCCGGGACGCGGAGGGAGCAGGCCAGCGTCGCGGAGCTGCCGGGCTCCAGGTCCACCTCGATAGCGCTCGGCTCGGCCTGGGGCCATCCGTCCGGAGCGATGATATCCAGGCTCCCCTGCAGCTCCCGATCCAGCGCGTTCAGCACCCCGAAATGCACCTGCACGCTCTCGCCGGTCCGGCAGCGCAGCAGGCGCGTCTCAGGCACGATGAAGGGATAGGTGCTCTCGCTGACGATCAGTGCGTTGAACTCGTCGCGCAGGCGGGGAACGGCCACCTCCACGCGCCCGGCACCAGCCTGCGCTGGAAGCGGCTGGACGGTGTCCGGGGTCAGCAGCCACGCGCGCGGATCGGACAGGTCGCTGGCGAGGCTCACCACGACGTTGTCATCCTGCAGCCCCGCAGTGGTGCCCATGAACATGACCATCGCCAGGTCGGTGTTCCGGTCGGACTTGCGCCAGGTGTCCATCACAAGGCCCTCGCCCAGGCCCACCGCCACCGTGCGCTCCGGGGCGTGCTCGCGGGCCCATCGGGGCAGGAATCCCTCCCGGATTTCGCCTCCCAATGGCGCCAGGTAGATGCTGCCGTCACCGTAGGAGACCTCGCGGGCCTCTGTCACGTCCATCGCGCCGGTCCGGTCATCGAGGCCGATAGCCTCCGCGAACTCATCGGTCACCCCCGCCGGCTGCCACGGGACCTGGAAGGTCTCGCCCAGCACGCGGCCGGCGCGCTCGCCCAGGTGTTGTGCCTCGCCGAGATCCTCAAGGCAGAACACGCACGCCGCCCCGCCCTCCGCCACGAACCGCTCCAGCAGCCGCACCTGCTCCGGGGAGCACCACTGCAGCCCGCGCACGATCAGGGCCTGTGTCCGCTCCCCGATGTTGGTCTCATTCACGAGGAAATGGGCGCCGATGGCCTGCTTCGCCAGCGGCAGCCAGGCGGCCTCGATGAGCTGGAGGCCGGACTCGCGGATGTGCCGGGGGATCATGATCCCCACGGCGTTGGCGGGCCGGGCATCCTCGAAGTAGGGCACCATCCGCTGCACGGCCAGTATCCCCTCGTACCACGAGAGCCGCCGGGGCATGGTCGGCGTCAGATCTCCCGCCGACACCCGCCCGTACATGCAGCCGGTGAACAGGAAGATGGAGGTCCCGTCGGGCGTGGCGGTCAGCGTCGCGGCCTGGTGCACGCGGTAGAGGTCGTCGAGCTGGATCCACCGCAGGCCGCCGCCGTACTTGTAGTGCGTGTGGCAGATCGACCGGATTCCGGGCGTCAGGCCCATGACCAGGTGCGTCAGCCCCCGCGCGAAGGTGAAGCTGCCGTCCCACCGGCGGTCGGAGGGGTGGAACTGGATGTTCTCGATATCCACCTGCCCCGACAGCGAGCGGGCCATGATGGTCTGCAGGATGTGCGGGGAGAACGGCCCGTTGGGGTAGTCCATCACCGTCACGCCCGGCTTGAGCTGCTTGCACAGGCGGGCCAGCGCGATGTAGTCCTCGGAGGTGATGCCATGGGCGCCGCTGGACTCCACGCCGGGCACGATGCCCCTGAAGGCCGGGTGGTCGCCGTAGCGCGCTATCAGCTCCCGGATGACCTTCTCGGACAGCTCCGGGGAGGCGTCCCTGTGGAGCCAGACGTCCGGGAAGCAGGCCACGTCGGACTCCTGGCAGGCATCCAGAAGCATCTGCAGGGGGTCCACCCCCAGCTCGGCCCAGCCCCGCGACTGCTCCAGCTCCGGTATCAGTGTTGGGTAGATGGCGGTTGTGCCATAGGTCACCAGCGGAGCGGTCTGGTTGACGCCCAGGGCGTGCAGCTCACCCAGCGCCTGGCGCCACCACTTCGGCTCGGAGAGGTCGTGGGCGACCCTTCCAGTGTACATCCGGACCGGCTGGGGGGAGCTGAGGTTGTAGATGGAGTGGATGTAGTCGGACTCGAAGAGCT
>JAYENL010000038.1:0-23576 GCA_034722055.1 Armatimonadota bacterium | reverse complement strand
GCGCAGGTGAGGAACTGGCCCAGGATCAGGCCGAGCATCACCCGCGTGCCGCCCTCGTAGATGCGGTAGCCGCCGTAGCGCAGGACCCACGCCTTCACCACCCAGCCGATGAGGATCGAGAACCACAGGTCCTGCACCGGCTGGGTGGGCGCGATGGCGAAGCCCAGCGGGTGCAGCGGCCAGCCGATGAAGCGCATGTGCACGGCCGTCAGGCCCCACATCACCACCCCACCGGCGACCATCCACAGCCACCAGCTCAGCGAGGGCGTGATGGGATTCTGCATGGCCGCGGCGGCATACGTGAACGCCGAGCGCGGGCAGCCGCCGAAGAGCCATGCGCTGAGGGAGACGCCGCCCCGGCCGTAGGCTAGGACCAGCGTGGTGACGGTTGAGACTACCAGCGCCACGGCCAGGGTGGCGGCCGCCAGCGGCAGGAAGCCCCGCCACGAGCCCCGGGACTCCCCCCAGACCTTCAGCCCGTGCGCGGCGAAGGGCATCATGAAGACGCGGATGTCCGCGCTCCACGCGAAGCTGTAGGCCAGTGAGGTGATGCCCCGCGCTCCTGCCCCGTGGCTGCCCAGCGCGTGCAGCACGAAGGACTGGGGGATCAGCGCCGCTCTGGAGACCGGCACGCCGCCCTGCACCGCGGCCCGCGTGAGGGCCGTGAACGTCGCCAGGGCGGCGAAGACCAGCAGCACGGAGCCGACGAATGACAGCCCGCTGGCCGTCAGCCACCAGAGCATGCCCACCAGCCCACAGGCCAGGCACACCGCCCCCGCCAGCGCGATTCCCCGGCGCCGCCCCCAAATCGTGCCCTCACCGCCCAGCGCGGCTCGGAAGGCGCCGGCGATGTCCTCCCGGGCCGACCACAGGCTGGCGCCGACCAGGAAGATCATCGCACCCATGGCCTGGTTGGAGACCGCCTGGGAGCCAGCCGAGTAGATCTCCTTGGCGCCGACCCCCACGCCCATCAGCCGCAGCACCGGCGTCTGCAGCGCGCTCAGCACGGCGAACAGGGACAGGCTGAAGCCCAGGTCGGCGTTGATGAGGTAGGCGAAGGCCACCACCGAGAAGTTGAACCACAGCCTCAGGACGAGCCGCTCCCGCTGCATGGGAATCGTGACGTAGTTGCGCAGCTTGATCTGCGGGATCACCGGGTAGTAGTGCCGCAGCCCGATCATTACCGAGGGAACGACGGCCAGCACCGCCCCGATCCAGAACAGCCGGTTGCGCAGCAGCCCCGACAACAGCCTCGACGGCCGCTCATCGCGCACCATCTCCAGCGGCAGCCACATCAGCGGGTAGACCAGCCGCTCGTGCTCGATCCACTGCCGGTGCAGCAGGATCATCAGGCCGATGCTGGTGGCGGCCAGGGCGACGGTGAAGATCAGCCACATGCCCAGCGGCAGCAGCCAGGGCCTCCAGGGCACCCCTGCGCCGGCCGGGGTGGCCTCGTAGAACTGCCGCGCCGCCGAGTCATCCTGCAACGCCAGCCACGAGACCGTGTGGTCGCCGAACAGCTCCTGCCACCGGTTCTCGGGCGTCGCGTAGTAGGTGGCGCCGGTCATGATGGGCAGCAGCTGCCCGACCAGGCCCCAGGTCACCACCGACGAGGCCAGCAGGGCCGCCACGAACACCACCAGCAGCTCCGATCGCCGCAGCGCCAGCCTGCGGCGGATCAGCTTCAGGGCCGGGTTCACGAGCGCCACGAGCAGGAAGAAGATGGCGATAGTGCCGAAGGGCAGGGAGGTGTTCGCGGGGCGAGTGCCGCGGATCACGAGGTTCGCGTAGGGGAAGACGAAGCCAATGACGGCTGCGGTCAGCGCGCTGATGACCGCCGCCCTGAGCGTCATCCGCCGTCGCTCAGGTGCGGTCCTGCGCTGCTCTCCCGATTGCTGCGCCGCTGCGGCATCACGCGCCATCATTCGTCTCCATGCGAGGTACGGCCGGCTCGACCTGTCCGATCAGAACCGATGTCGGGCTGGAAGCTGAGAGCGCGGGGCCGCGCGCTGTCACCTGCGCCCGACATAGTCGTCGGGCGCAGGCCGACCTACGCGAGTAATGCGGATCAGGACGCGCCCTCCGCCGACCAAGAACTCCCCACCGCACCGATCCGCGTCACACTGCGCACCAGCGCCAACATCCCGCCCGTCCCCGCTCGCACGGCCCGCGGACAGGAGTTCCGTGCCACGGAACGACGCGACGACCGCGCTCGGGCGCAGACCGGCCGCCCCAAACTCCTGGCAGGCAGGCCCTCTCCAAGAGTACATGCTGACTACATTCTGGGAGGCGGGCGCCCTCGCCCGCCTGACTGCGCACCAGTGCGAACATCTCGGCTGTCCCAGCTCCGGTCGCTACTGCGGAGGCTTCTCAGGGCGATAGCGCATCGTCACCTCGTTCACGGTGGGGATGACCCCATACAGCTCCGGCCGCCTGCGCTCGAAGATCATCCGCCGCCAGCCCGCGCGCTGCTCCGGGATGTCCTCGCTGAAGTACGAGGGGATTCCGGACTCGCCGCGTGTGGGTTGATCGGGCTTGCGCCCCGCGTAGTAGACTTTCTCTCGCTCGAAGTCGATGTCCACGTAGATGACGCCCTCGGCCTGGAACTCGGAGGCGGCGCGGACCTTCCCGTAGGGGTCCACGATGACGCTGCGCAGGCCGGGGTCAGAGCTGTTCCAGTGCGCGCAGGCCATCCAGACGCCGTTGTCCACGGCATGCGCGCGCAGCATCACCTCGTTGGTGTAGCCGTCGGCGCCCCACATCTGGCTGGGGTCGAAGATGATCTCGGCGCCCTTCAGCGCCAGCACACGGTCGATCTCCTGCATGTAGAGGTCGCCGCAGGTGTGGATGCCGATGCGCGCGAAGTCGGTGTCGAGGACCCGGATTTCACCGAAGCCCTCCGTCCAGTAGATGGGCTCCTTGAAGACCACCTCGCCGTCGCGATTCCACACCCAGGCGTGGCTGCGCCGGCCCTGATCGTCGAGGCCCCCGATGATGATCCAACCGTCCATCTCCCGGGCCCGGTCCGCCACCATCTCCATGACCCTCTGCTGCGTCTCGGTGCCCTCGCGGGAGGCCATCTCCGAGAGCAGCACGATGTCCGGCTCCACCGCCGCGGCCTCGTCGAGCAGCCGCAGCATGACCTCCGGGACGTTGTCCTTGCGCCACATGTCGGCGCCCCAGAAGTAGCCCACCGCCACGCGGGCGGTGCGCTTCTCGAAGTCAGGCAGCTCGGGCGCCTCCCAGGGCTGGGCGATGGGCTGGAAGGCCGTCCGGTCGCCCATGCAGTTCACGAAGAAGACCGGCTCCGCCTCGTAGTAGGGATAGGGGTCTTCCTTGCGCCGGTCGAGGTCCACGATGGCGGTCGCCACGCCCGCCTCGTAGCCGGTGTCGGCGATAGGCGTGCCGGCCCGGTTGAGGATCATGCTCCTTCCCCACGCCGCGCCCTGCATGCCCAGGCGGTAGCGGTTGGTGATGTAGGTCCGGGGGTCGGCGTACATCGATGTCACCATGTGGCAGTGGTTGTCGAGGCAGCGGGCCTTCAGCAGCGGGAGCCACTGATAGTGCTCCCGGAACCGCTCGAGGTAGTGCTGCCAGATGAGGATGTCAGCGCCCTGCATGGCCTCCACAGTGTAGACCTCGGGGAAGTAGAAGTCGGAGGTGATGCTGAAGGCCACCCGGCCGAAGTCGGTCTCCAGGATGGCGAGCCGGTCCCCCAGCGCCATGCGGTCGTCCGGGAGGGCGTGGGTCTTGCGATACTTCCCCGCCACGCGCCCGTCGCGGTCCAGCAGCACCGAGGTGTAGTAGGTGGAGCCATCCTGCCCCGCCTCGGGCATGGCCAGGGCCAGCCATGTCTGGTGCTGGCGCGCCAGCTTCGCGAACACGCTCAGGTCCTGCTCCTCGTGTCCCTCGCGGAAGGACACGAAGGGTGTGAAGGGGGCCACGATGAGGTCGTGTGAGCCCCGCCCCGCCGCCTCCTCGATCATCCCCAGCAGGTGATCGAGGTTGCGATACTCCTCGCCATCGAGCAGGCAGAGCGTGGAGATGGTCAGCACGCGGCTCTTGACCTGAGCCGCCGCGTGAGCATTGCCGGCTCCGAGCAGGACTAGCGGGATCATCGCCAGAATCAGAAGCTTCATGGGCGGCCTCCTGATGCTCCAATGCTTGTGAGCGGCGTCGCTATGCCGCCGCCGCGTCCACCGTCGCGGGCCTCATCTTCCTCACGACCCGCCGCCGTGCCTCCCCCGATGGACGGCCCGCTGCGCGGCGTCGGGCAGGTCTTCGCGCCTGTCGGGCGAATTCGGCATGACACGGACCCGGCCGACCGGCGGTCGGAACCCACGGAGCGTCAGCAGCGAGGGAGATGCCATGAGCGAGCCGCTCGCCTATATCAACGGAGAGTGGATGCCGCACTCGGAGGCCAGGATCTCCATCTTCGACTCCGCGGTCATGCTCGGAGACTGCGTTACCGAGTCCACGCGGACCTTCAACCAGCAGCCCTTCCGGCTGGAGGATCACGTGGCGCGTCTGTATCGCTCCATGAAGGTGTGCCGCTACGACTTCGACATGCCGCCCGATGAGATGATTGCCCTCAGCCACGAGGTGCTGGACCGCAACCGGCAGTTCTACGAGCCGGGCGAGGACATGTGGCTGGTGCATAACGTCTCGCGTGGCGGCTACCCCATGAGCGGCGACCAGAGCGGCGAGCGCGTGCCCACCGTCATGCTCAACACCGCGCCCATGGACCTGACCTACTGGGCGGAGTTCTACATCCACGGCTGCCACGCGGTGACGCCGCCCTCGCGGATGATGCCGGCGCAGTCGCTGGACCCCAAGATCAAGAACCGCTCCCGCATGGCCTACACGCTGGCGGAGCTGGAGACGAAGCTGGTGGACCCGCGCGCTCAGGGCGTGCTCCTCGACACGGACGGGTACATCACCGAGAACAAGGGCGGCAACTTCTTCGTGATCCAGGACGGTGTGCTGCGCACCCCGCCCACCCTGCAGGCCCTGGCAGGCGTGACCCGGCACACGACGCTGGAGATCGCCGAGGATCTGGGCATCCCGACCGAGGTCTGCGACCTGCAGCCCTATGACGTCTACACCGCCGACGAGGCGTTCTTCACCTCCACGCCCTACTGCATCATGCCCGCCACCATGTTCAACGGTCTGCCGGTCGGCGACGGCCAGGTGGGACCGGTCACCATTCGGCTGCTCGACGGCTGGGCCGACCTGGGCGGCGTGGACGTGGTGGAGCAGGCCATGGGTCAGCTCGATGAGGCCGAGCGAGACCGCATACTGACCGAGCGCCCCAACTGGTGGCAGCGCCGGACCATCGGAGACTGAAGGCACTCGCGCCGACCCGCCCAGCAGGGCCGCACGGAGGAGAGCAGCGTGGAGCTTCCCGACATCACCCGATCGCTTGAGCTGTACGACCGCGCCCTGCAGATCATCCCCGGCGGCACGCAGCTCTTCAGCCGCCGGCCGGAGCGCTTCGCGCCGGGCGTCTGCCCGCCCTACGTTACCCGCGCCAAGGGGACGCGCGTCTGGGACCTGGACGGCAACGAGTACATCGACTTCCTCTGCGGCGTGGGGCCGGTCATCCTGGGGCACGCCTACGACCGCGTCACCGAGGCGGTGGTCGAGCAGGTCCGGAAGGGCAGCGCCTTTTCGGTCAACCACCCGCTGGAGGCGGAGCTGGCGGAGCTCCTCGTCGAGATCGTCCCCTGCGCGGAGATGGTACGCTTCTGCAAGGCCGGGGGCACGGCCGACGAGATGGCGGTGCGCATCGCCCGCGGGCACACCGGCCGCGACAAGGTGGTCTTCTGCGGCTACCACGGCTGGCACGATTGGTACCTGTCGGCGAACCTGGGCGACGATGAGACGCTCGACGGGCATCTGCTGCCGGGTCTGGACATCCGCGGCGTGCCGCGCGCGCTGCGGGGCACCGCCGTCCCCTTCGAGTACAATGACCTGGACTCGCTGCGGTCGGCGCTGGAGGCCAACCGAGGCGACGTGGCCGCCATCATCATGGAGCCTTCCCGGACCGACCTGCCCCAGCCGGGGTTCCTGGAGAGGGTGCGGGAGCAGGCCGACGCGCACGGGGCGGTGCTGATCTTCGACGAGGTCATTACGGGCTTCCGGCTGGCGTTGGGCGGAGCCCAGGAGATGTACGGCGTGATCCCGGACATGGCGACCTACGGGAAGGCCATGTCCAACGGCCACCCCATCGCCGCCGTCTGCGGCAGGCGCGAGGTCATGCAGGACGCCGCCACCATGTTCATCTCCAGCACCTATTACAGCGACGCCGCCGGGATGGCGGCGGCGCTGGCGACCATCCGGGAGCTGCGCGACACCAACGCGCTCGAGCACATCCGCGAGATGGGACGGATGCTCATCGACGGCTTCGCCGAGCTGGCGGAGAGGCACTCAGTGCCCGCCGCCCTCCTGGGGCCACCGCCCTGCACGCATCCGCACTTCGACTGCCCGGGGGATCTCAGCAAGGACATCATGACCCTCTACCTGCAGGAGATGTATCGGGGCCGCGTCCTGGCCTGCACCGTCAACTACATCTGCTACCAGCACAGCCCCGAGGACATCCAGGCCTTCCTGGATGCCGCCGACGGCGCGCTGGCGGTGGTCCGTCAGGCCCTTGATGAGGGCGATGCCAGCGCCTACCTGGAGGCGGACAGGCGCGGCGACGATCTGCCCCGCATCGTGCGGTAGGTCGCCCGGGAAGGTCCGCAGCCAGGCCCGGACGAAACTGGCCCACCACCGGCAGATCACCAGGGAGTGGTGAGGCATGTCTGACCAGGGCGACACCCCGCGACGTCCCTATCCCGGACTTCCCCCGCTGGGCGGGTGGTTCACCGACGAGGAGATCGACGCGCTGGTGGCGTGCGTGCGGGACTCCATGGACTGGCGCACGGGCTTCTCCGGCCCCGAGATCGCGCAGTTCGAGGAGGCCTTCGCGGAGTACATCGGCGTGGAGCACGCCGTGGCGCTCAACTCCTGCGGGACGGGGCTGGATCTGAGCATGATGTGCCTGGACCTGGAGCCGGGCGACGAGGTCATCAGCCCCGCCATCACCTTCCGCGCCACCCACCACGCCATCATCGGACAGGGCGCGAAGCTGGTGATGTGCGAGATCGACCCGGCGACCTTCAACCTCGATCCCGCCGACGTCGAGGCGCGGATGACGGACAACACCCGCGCCATCATGGCGGTGCATAACAACGGCCTCTCGGCCTTCATGGATGAGCTGATGGAGATCGCGGAGGCGAATCCGCATCCGGAGCACGGTCCGCCCAGGGTCATCGGCGACGCCGCCCGCGGCTGCGGAGCAGGCTACAAGGGGACGAAGGTCGGCAAGCTGGGCTGGATGAACATCTTCAGCTTCCAGACCTCCAAGAACATGACCACCCTCGGCGAAGGCGGTATGCTCACGACCGACGACGGGGAGGTCGCCGAGCGGGCGCGCCAGATCCGGGCCTTCGGTCAGGCTCAGGGCCACTGGGGCACGAACTACCGCATGACTCGCCCGCAGGCGGCCGTGGGGCTGGTGCAGCTTCGGCGGCTGGACGAGATGAACGAGCGCCGGCGCGACCGCGCCCACCGCCTGACGGAGCTGCTTGGCGGCATCCCGGAGCTGACGCTGCCCACCGAGCCGGAGGGCTGCTACCACGTCTACTACGGATACACCATCATGGTGCCCGAGGAGTGGGCCGGCGATGGGCGCCAGCAGCTCATGGACTGGCTGCAGGCCGAGCGCGGCGTGGGCACGGTGGTGATGAACAACGCCACCTACCGGCAGGACACGCTCATCGCGGACCTGGGCTGGGGGCCCGAGGATGTGCCCATCAGCGATCTCACCGGCGAGCGGCTCTTCTGCCTCAGCCTGCACCCGCTCATGACCGATGAGGACCTGCAGTACATCGCCGACGCCATGGCGGAGGGCGTCGAGACCGTAAAGTCGAGCCGGCAATGAGGTGAGAGCATGCCCCTGCAGTGGGCCATCGTCGGATGCGGCGACATCGCCAACAAGCGCGTGGCGCCGGCCATGGTGGAGGACCCCGGCAGCGAGCTGGTGGCCCTGTTCTCCCACACACCCGAGCGCGCAGAGGAGATGGCGCAGCGCTTCGGCGCCCGCCGGGCCTACTCAGACCTGGCGGCGGTGGTGGCCGATGACGAGGTTCAGGCGGTCTACGTCGCCAGCCCCCCGAGCCGGCATCTGGCGGAGACCGCCGCCGCGGCGGAGGCCGGCAAGCACGTGCTGTGCGAGAAGCCCATGGCGCTGGACGTGGCACAGGGCCGGCGCATGATCGACGCCTGCCGCGACAACGGCGTGGAGCTGGCCGTCTCCTACTACCGCCGCTGGTATCCCAAGTCCCGCAGGATCAAGGAGCTCATCGACGAGGGCGCCATCGGCAGACCGGTGCGAGCCCGCGTGATGATCGGCGGCCGCTACGATCCGGCGGAGGATGACTGGAAGCACTGGCGGGTCACGGAGCAGGCCGGCGGAGGAGCGCTGATGGACGTGGGCAGCCACCGCCTGGACCTCGTCTGCTACTGGCTGGGCGAGCCGGCGCGCGTGGCGGGCCTGACCGGTCACCTGGCGATGGACTACGCCGTCCCCGACACCGAGACGCTGATCTGCGAGATGGCCGATGGCTGCCACCTCACCTGCGCCTGCCAGTGGAACCTGCCGCTGGGCTCGGATGTGATGGAGATCCACGGCACCGAGGGCTCGCTGATCGCCACGCCCTTCGACGGCAAGGCGCTGACTCTGCGCGGCCCCGGCGGCGAGACGCCCATCGACCTGGAGCCCAAGGCGCACAACGTGCACCTGCCGCTGGTGGCCTCCTTTGCCGAGCGCGTGAGCGCGGGCGAGCCGCCGGAGTTCGACGGCGTGGACGGCATGCAGGCTACCCGCATCATCGACGCCGCCTACCGCAGCGCCCAGAGCGGGCGGTGGGAGGAGGCCTGAGCGCATCCGAGTCCCAGCCCTGGGGTGGTTAGCCGTGATCGACGACTCGAAGCTGCAGGTGCCGGGCGAGTTCGACGTCATCTCCTACGATGTCAGGGACTTCGTCGGCGACTGGCGCCAGATGGACTATGGCGACCCCGACGACGAGCGCATCGCGCAGATTCGCGAGGAGTTCGCGCTCGATGACGTCGTCGCGGAGTGCGAGTCCGAGTTCGAGGCCCTGCTGGCGCTCAAGCGCTGGGTGCGGAGCCGCTGGGATCACGGCTGGTCCCACAGCTTCGACACCGTGCAGGACGCCCTCGACATCCTCCGTGAGGCCCAGCGTGGCGAGCAGTTCACCTGCGGGTTCTACGCCACGGTGTTCGTCGCCTGCGCGACCGCGCTGGGCTGGCCGGCCCGCAAGATCAGCATCGGCCTCGCCGACTGCAGCTTCCCCCGGGACCATCGCGTGGGGAACGTGGGCCACAGCGTCCCCGAGGCGTGGTCCAACGAGCACGAGAAGTGGATCGTCGTGGACCCGGACCTGAACGTGCATTACGAGGGCGATGGCGTTCCGCTCAGCGCGCTGGAGGTCCGCGAGGCCTGGTTCAGTGGCGAGGCGGACGCGGTTGAGATGATCCAGGACGAGCCGGCTTTCGTGGTGCCCAGCGGCCGCACGGTGGAGCTGCTCAACGAGATCTTCCCCGACTACGGCATCCATGACGACCACCGGGCTGCGGCCTACTGCAGGCGCTTCACGCGCAATCGCGCCATCGACTACTACGGGCGCGTGCGCATCAACGGCTGGGAGTGGGTGGACGAGTGGTGCCTGCCCACCTTCGTGCGCCACTTCGAGCCCGCGGGCAAGGCGCGCTTCACCTCGCACCTGCCGGACATGTACTGGTCGCTGAACATGGTCCGGATGACAGCACAGCCCTCGTGGGATGAGGATGGGGCCGCGCTGGCGATGACCCTGGAGCACTGCACGCCGTGGTTCGACCACTATGAGGTGCGCGTGGACGGCGGCGAGTGGCAGCGCCGGGACGAGACCTTCGACTGGCCAATGCGCGAGGGCGTCAACGTGCTGGAGTGCCGGGCGGTGAACCGCCAGAGCAGGCCCGGAATCGTCAGCCGCCTTGAGGTCGCCTACGCCCGGCCCAGATGGTAGCGCGAGAGCGAGGCAGCACGCCACCATGCAGCCACAGCCCTGCCAGCAGGACCGCGAGCACCTCTACTTCTGCTACTTCATGGACTGCCAGACGCCGCAGAAGCCCGGCGGCGGGAAGGACCAGACGTGGGAGGTCGCCGAGAGGGCCGTTCACGGGCTGGCCGAGGTCTTCGCCGAGCGCGACCTGATCCACGCCCTCGGCTTCTGCTCCGAGCCGGAGGTGGCGCGGCGGCAGTCGGCCCTGTTCCGCGAGATGGCCGACCTGGGCGCGTGGCAGGCGTTGCACTTTCAGGTGCGCGGCTACCGGCCCGCAGGCGCGACCGAGGACTTCGACTGGGAGCGGCCGCTGACCGACTACGACTACGAGGAGCAGAAGGCCGTCATCGCCACCGCAAAGGATGAGTGGGAGCAGGCGCTGGGCATGCCTGTCGAGGACTTCGGGGCGTGCTGCGCGCAGGCGAACGACTACACCTTCCCGATCCTCGCTGAGCTGGGCTTCCGGCAGAGCTACTGCTCGGCGCCGGGGCGCTACAACCCGGCAGCGGGGCAGATGTGGTGGGGCGCCTTCCCGCACTCGCATCACGCCAGCAGCAAGTCGCGGCTGGTGTGCGGCGAGCTCCCCCTCTACGAGTTCACCCTCACCCGGACGCTCGTCCCGCAGGAGGTCTCCCCGGGCGTGTGGATGGTCGATGATCTGCGCGCGGAGCGCGAGCGCGTCTTCGACGACGCCATGGCGATCGCCGAGGCCAGCGTGCGTGACATGATGCGGCGCGACCACCCCATCCTCTACGTGCACGTGCCAACGCACAACACCTGGGATGTCACCGATATCGCGCACCCCAGGCGCGAGGCGGTGGAGACTGCGATTGACGTGGCCCGCGCGCTGGCGGAGATGCTCGATCTCGAGCTGGTGCCCGCCACGCTGAGGGACATGCACGAGCGCGCCGACGAGCTGGGCGCCTACTGAGCGCCCGAGCGGTCCCCGTCGATGATCGCCGCCTGCCCGCCGAAGCTCTCCTGGAGGCCGCCGATGAGTCTGGAGATGACCCTACAGGCATGCGCGTGCGCGCTGCTGGCGGCAGGCCTGCTCGGAAGCGCAGCAGGCGGCGCCGAGAAGCTGGCTGACACCACGCTCTTCGAGTCCGACCGGGACACCTACCGATGGTCCGAGGGCTCCACCGTTGTGCTGGACGACAGCGGGCATCTGCTGATGGCGGTGACGGTCTTCGGCGAGGGCGGCCACGACAACACCGAAGCCCGCATCCTGGGATTTCACTCCCGCGACGGCGGACTCACCTGGACCGGCCTCGACCAGGCGGTCGTGCTCCAGGAGAACGTGGTGAGACCGCAAGGCGGTCTCCAGGAGAATACCATGGCCCCGTCGCTGTTGCGGCTGGGCAATGGCGACATCCTGCTCTTCGTCAACGTCAAGAACAGCATCCACGACTGCGGGCCGTGGGTGAAGCGATCCACGGACAACGGGCGCACCTGGGGCGAGCTGCAGCGGCTGCCCTACGAGGGCTACGGCGGGCTGGCGAACGACCGGGCCCTGCGGCTCTCGTCCGGCCGCATCGTGGCCCCGTGCTGGGTCAGCACTGACGCGCTGGGATCCACCCACGCCTACTGCATGTGGTCCGATGATGAGGGCCGGACCTGGCACAAGAGCGAGCTCATCACCACCCCCGAGGGCTCCACCGGCCGCAAGACCGATCCGGCCGCCGAGGAGCCGATGATCGTTGAGCTCGAGGACGGCCGGCTGATGATGTTCATGCGCACCTACCTGGGGTCCATCTACCGCTCGTTCTCCAACGACGGTGGCGAGACCTGGAGCGAGCCGGAGAGCTCCGGCATCCCCTCGCCCGGTGCCATGCCCACCATCAAGCGGATGCCCACCGGGGACATCCTCCTCATCTGGAACTGGGCGCCCGTGGAGCAGATCGACGGGCCGTGGCCGAGGAACTTCATCAGCGCCGCCATCTCACGCGACGACGGTCGGAACTTCACCCACCTTCGCCACCTGGATGGCGCGGAGGACTTCGGCGGCAAGATCACCATGGCGAATGTGGCCTTCTGGCGCGACCGGGCCGTCGTCACCTACAGCAAGTCATTCTCCCGCAAGAACGCCTACAACTGGCGGCTGCAGGTGCTGCCGCTGGAGTGGTTCTATGAGGGCGACGCCTCCGTCACCTACGGGGAGTCCTATCTCCCCACGCTGCGGGCGAAGCTGAGGGAGAGCGTGGAGGGGCCGCTGGCCATCACAAGGCCCACCCGGGAGCAGCGCCAGGCCGCGCTGGCGCAGTGGGGCGGGCAGTACGCGGATGTGGAGGGCCTGGTCGCGGCCTGGGACTTCGAGGAGAGCGGGGGGCGGTTCGCCTTCGACCTCACCGGCCACGGCAACGACCTCTTCGTCCCTCCGAGTGGCCCGGCCCGCGGCGCTGAGGGCCGCGAGGGCTCCGCCATCGAGATGCCGGGCACCGGCGACTGCCTGCTGGCGCCGGACTCGGAGAGCCTGCGCTTCCCCGACAACAGCTTCACGGTGGAGGCCTGGGTGTATCCCACGGCCGCCAAGGCCCACGCCATCATCGCCACCAAGGAGCACGTGTGGGAGATCGGCCTGCTCGACGGCCGTCTCAAGTGCGCTGTCTCCTGCGGGGGAAGCTGGGGGCCAGGATGGCTGGGCAACACGCTTATCCCGCTGGATCAGTGGTCACACGTGGCGGTCACCTTCGACGGCCGGCGCCTGCGGTTCTTCGTTGACGGCGATCTGGTCGAGAGCCTGTCCCGTCAGGGCACGCTGGACGTGACGGCAGATCCGCTGGCGGTGGGTGGATGCACGCACATCGGCGACTCCACCTTCGCCGGTCGCATCGACTCCCTGCGCGTCTGGCGGACCGTGCGATATCATGGGGAGGATGAGGAAGCGATGCTCGGCACTGACCTGGCGCCCCGGCGCGTGGACGAGACCCACCAGCTCTTCATCGACGACGGCCTCATCGCCTCAGTCAACGGCCTGGAGCGCGTCGTCAACCAGCCGGTGCGTCATCACGAGAACCCCGTGCTGACCTGGGACCGGCCCTGGGAGGGCAACTGCGTCATCACCTGGGGCTCGGTGCTGTACGACGAGGACCGCCAGCTCTTCCGGGTGTGGTACGAGGCCTACCGCAAGTTCGCTGAGCCTCATGAGCGAACGTTGGTCTGCTACGCCGAGTCCGAGGACGGCGTCACCTGGGAGAAGCCGGAGCTGGGGCTGGTAGAGTTCCGGGGCTCGACGGACAACAACATCGTGCTGGCGCCGGGCGAGTCCACCCTGGACGCGCCGACGGTCCTGCGGGTCCCGGACGCGCCGCCTCAGCAGCGCTACCGCATGTACTGGCACAGCGGCGCGGATGGCGGTATCCGGACCGCCACGTCCCCCGACGGCCTGCACTGGACGAGAAGCCCGGACGTCGTGGTGGAGGCTGGCGACCGCAACACTGCCTACCGCGATCCGGAGACGGGCCGCTTCGAGGTCATCACCCGCATTCCCGGGCGCGGCATGCGCACCTGCGGGCTGTGGACCAGCGAGGACGGCGAGCACTTCGACCACGTCGGCGAGATCGTGGCGCCTGACGAGCGCGATCCGGAGGAGACGCAGCTTTACGGCATGATCCAGTTCCGCTACGCGGGTCTGCGGCTGGGCTTCCTGGAGATGTTCTTCGTCCCGCAGCGGACCCTCTACACTCAGCTTGTCTACAGCCGCGACGGTCGCGAGTGGCGGCGGGCGTGCGACCGGCAGACCTTCCTGGACTTGGGCCCGCCGGGACGCTGGGACCAGGCCTGGGTTACGCCCTCCCACAACCCGCCCATCAGGATCGGCGACCGGCTTTACATCTTCTACCAGGGGCGCCAGACGCTCCACTGGGCCGATCCGCCCTTCGGGCACATCGGCAGCGTCGGCCTGGCCTTCCTCCGGCCGGACGGCTTCGTCTCCATGGACGCTCAGAACGAGAAGGGCTCGGTCACCACCGCTCCGCTGCTGCTGACGGGAGACCACCTGCACCTCAACGCCCGTGCCCGGCCGGGGAGCGTGGTGGTGGAGGTCCTCAATGCAGACGGCGAGGCCCTCCCCGGCTTCAGCCGCGAGGACTGCGTGGCACTGACCATGGAGGACGCGCTGGATCACACCGTGCGCTGGAAGCAGGACCGGGAGCTGGGCGAGCAGCACGACCGGCCGGTTCGCCTTCGCTTCCACCTGCAGGGGGCGAAGCTCTACTCCTTCTGGACGGAGTGACCCGCAGGTGTCGCGACCCACGGCTCCTTCGGCTGATCAGCCTCGGCGGCCGCCGCTCCGCCCACAGGAACAACGGGCGAGGCGAGGAAGTCATACCCATCGAACGGGTTGGTCATCATCGGCTCGGGGGAGCGCCACCTGTACCCCATGGACGCGCCGATCGCCGAGGAGCAGTCGGCGATGGAGACCGGCGGGGCCGTGGACTCCTCAGCGACCGTCGCGGGTGGCGATGTCTTCCTCGGCTCCTCCCACGGCGCGGTCTACTGCCTCGGCCCGGCCGACGAGGCCGCAAGCACAGTGTCCACGACGACCACCGGCGAGCCTGTGCTCACGCTTGCGCGGCCTCTATGACCGCCAGCTCCACCCGGCGCTGCGTGGGCGTGAAGGCCGCCAGCGTGGCCTCTCCCTCCACCAGGAAGGTGCCGTCGGCGAAGGCCGCGCGGCTGTCCACGGGCCGCAGCGGCTCTCCGTCAACCGTCACCTGCGCCACCGGCGCAGCTGAGATCCGCAGCGTGATCTCCGGCACCAGGACCGGCAGGTCGAGGCTGATGCGATTGCCCTCCACAGTCATCTCAGCCATCTCTCGCGCGCAGGCGTAGGTGGTGATTTCGCTGGGCGTGCGCCAGCACGTGCGCTCGCCCCTCGGATCGCGCTCCCGCAGACGCCGGACGACAGTCTTCAGCGCGCGGAAGCCGCGCCGATCATCGTTGTGGAGGCCGTAGAAGCCCTGCCAGTGGCTGCACAGCACTGCCGGGTCTCCTGCGTCGATCACCGCTGGCAGGCGTCCGCCCTGCAGGTCGGCGGTGATGTAGCGGTCCACATTGACCTCGCCGTAGCCTGTCCACGAGCCGGTCCAGTCGCCGGTGCAGGCGATGATCTCGCCCACGGCCGTCCCTGCCTCGCGGTCGGGGTACCACACGGGCGTCTCGACATCCTCGCGGCCGATGCGCTTGAAGAAGTAGGGCGTGCGATTGCCGGTCACCTCGCGCACCGCCTCGCCTGCTACCTTCGCGTAGAACTCCAGCGTCCGGCCGCCGAATCCGCCCGGCGACGTGACGCCCTCCGGTGTCAGCCCCACATTGTCGAGGATCTGGCAGGAGGCGGCGATGTACTCGAAGACCAGCACCGCATCGTCGGGCAGCGCCTCCCAGTCGTACTGCTCCCAGATCTCCGGCTCCACGGGCTGGCAGCTCTCCGGATCGACCACCTTGGTGTGGGTCATCATCTCCGGGGTGATGTCGAAGGCCGGCACAATCAGCTCCCGGCACAGGTCCAGCCAGCTCTCCTGCTGCCTCCGGTCGAACAGCGGCAGGCCCTCGTCGATGCGACCCAGCGCGGCCGGGCAGGGCACGACGCTGAACTTGCCGCGCACTCCCGCCTCCAGGCAGAACTCGGCGAACTCCCGCGTGAAGCCCTCAGGATGCACCACTGGCACATCCTCCCAGCGGCGGTCCTGGCCGTCCACCCGGTTGCGGTCGCGCATGAAGAAGTAGTTGAGGTTCACCAGCACGGTGGAATCGTCGATGATCAGCGACAGCGGAACCCGGTCGAGGGCGTTCCGAGCGATCTCCACCTGCATGGCAGCCACCTCCGGCAGCGAGTCTCTGCACCGCATCACTTCCACTTCGCCGCCACTGGACCTGCGCCACCCGCGCAGCCGGATGGAAGGATTCCGACCCACGGGCCGAGTATCTCTCAGCGATTGCCCGCTCCTGCCGGGGATGCGGTCATCCATCGACCTGGAGGTGCCACCAGTGGGAAGCTCACGCGCGACAACTGCGATCGTGATCTGCGCAGTTCTGACGGGCGTATCGGCATCAGTGGCTCAGGATCGCCCCGCCGCCTACCTTGACGTCGCCGAGCAGCGCGCCGCCGTCGAGCCCACGCCCATGGGCGAGGGGCATCTGGGCAACCTGGACTCGGGGACCTGGGTGCAGTTGCGCTTTCCGGTGCCGGAACAGATGCCGCTGGCCTATGCGCTGAACCTGGGCAGCATCGTGGGCTTCACGGGGCAGGGCAGCTCCTACAGGCTGATTCTGCGCCGCGACGCCGAGGATGGGCCGGTGATCCACGAGGGCCCGGTCATCGCGGTCGGCGACGACTGGAACGCCAGCAATCGCGATCCCATCGACATAACCGAGCACCTCACCGAGCAGCATCTGCAGCAGGGCTACATCGACATCTACGCCACGGGCACCATCGAGGGCGACGGCTGGACCGTCTACCGGCACAACCCGGGCGGCCGCGAGATCACCGCCTCGGTGGTGGAGTCCACGCCCGAGCTGCGCCGGCTGATCGACACGTTGGAGCAGATGCGGGCCCGAGGCGTCGCCCTCATCCCCATGCCGCAGGACCTCGTGCTGGAGGAGGGCTCGCTTGCGCTTGCCGACGACAGCCGCATCGTGCTGTCGGCCGATCCCGATGAAGGCGACCGCTTCGCGGCCCAGGACCTTGCGGAGCAGATCGCCGACCGAGCCGGTCTGCGCTTGGACATCGTCGAGGGCACGGCCCCACGCGCTGGCGACATCGCGCTCAGCCGAGTTGGCGATGGCGACCTCGCCGCGGAGGGTCTGCAGGTGGAGCTGCAGGAGAGGCCCGCCGGGGCCTACGTCGCGACCGTCGGCGAGGTGGCACGCGTTCGGGCCGCGGATGCCGAGGGCCTCTTCTACGGCGCCCAGACCATCGCCCAGCTCGTCGGCCCGAACGGGCACCTGCCCCGATGTCAGGTAGCCGACTGGCCCAGCTACCCCGTCCGGGGGCTGCAGTATGACGTCGCCCGGGGTCAGACGGTCGAGGTGGACTGGTGGAAGCGGCTGATCCGGGCCCTGGGACGGTGCAAGCTCAACATGCTGGAGATCTACGGTGAGGACGACTACCGCTTCGAGGCCTACCCGTTCCTGGGCCGGGAGGGCACCTTCACGCCCGAGAAGGCTCGCGAGCTGTCGGAGTACGCCCACCGCTATCACGTGCAGCTCGTGCCCCAGTTCGAGTCTCTGGGCCACGCCTCCGCGGTGCTGCGTCACGAGGAGCTGGCACACCTGCGTGAGGCGGGCCAGTCCTGGGTCTTCTGCACCTCCAACCCCGAGACGTGGGAGTTCCTGGACACCGTCTACGGGGAGCTGGCCGAGCAGTTCCCCTACTCGGAGTACATCCACGTCGGCGGTGATGAGTTCGAGGGCGGCTTCGGCAAGTGCGAGGCGTGCCGGCAGCGGGTGGAGGAGGACGGCATCGGCGCGCTGTACGCCGAGCACATGAACCGCCTGGAGGACCTGTGTGACAGGCATGGGCGCACCATGCTCTTCTGGCCCTCGCACGTGGGCTGGACCATCGAATATGAGGAGCTGCTGCACAAGGACTGCATTCCCACCGAGTGGATCTACCACGGCCCTCGCACCTATCCGCAGATTGAGCAGTATCAGTCGCTGGGCTTCCACGACGTGTGGGTCTCGCCCGCGGTGGTTTGCTTCTCCCGCATCTGGCCCGACTACCGGACCACCTGGCGGGGGATCCGGGGCTTCCTGCAGGCGGGCGATGAGCGCGGCGTGGGCGGCTGCATGACGACCACCTGGGAGTGGCAGCACGGCGGCATCATCACCAACTCGCTGCCGGGGATGTTCTACGCCGCGGAGTGCGCCTGGTCGCTGGGCCGCACTCCCGTGGCGGACTTCGAGCGCCGCTACGCCGGGTGGTGGCTGGGGATTCGCGAGGCGGACGCCGGCCAACGGCTGGACAGGGCACTCATCGAGCCCTGGCCGCGGGAGGGTCCCGCCGCCATATGCTACAACTCGCGGCTGATTACCGATCTGTGGTGGGCGCCGCCGCAGCGGGTGCTGCGCGAGTTCGCTCTCAAGGACCCCCGCCTCGCTGAGGCCGCGGAGGAGATCCTCGCGACCAGCGTTTTCGCCATCGTCCGGCTTCAGCAGTTCAGAGAGAATGCCACGCGCAACACCGATCTGCTCTCATACACGGAACTGGCCTTCAGGATGTACCGGCAGGCCGCCAGCAAGCTCCTGGCGATGCAGGCGGCGTCTGACCTCTACGCTGATGCCTCGGACGACCTGCCCGACCATCCCGACACCGCCGCGGCCAGGGTCGCTCGCGCCGCAAAGACCATCAGGGAGCTGGTCGGACCCCTGGAGAGCTCGGCAGAGACTTACGAGGAGGCCACCCGGGAGGTGGGGGCCGCCCAGCGCGACGTGCGTCGCATCCGGGACCTGGCGCAGGCCGTGGCCGACCTTGCCGACGAGCTCGACGGCCTGGCGGGAGAGCTGCGCGACGGTGAGAGGACCTCGCTGCCCGAGGGCTCCACCTTCGGCTTCGTCAGGGGCACGCTGGTGCGGATCGGCACGTGGCGGCCGGAGCAGATGAGCGAGGAGGGCGTGGAGCTGCGCTTCGACGTCACCGAGCACATCACCGAGCCCGGCGAGCTGGTGGTGGAGTGGGAGTACACCCGCGGCGCCCACGGCGTGAACATCCAGCGAGCCGCCCTGCTGGCCGACGGGGAGGTCGTCTCCGAGGACGAGCATCACGGCTGGGCGGGCGGCGGCAGCCATGACAACCTCTACCGTCTGAGCCTCGACGAGGTCGATCCGGAGGCCACCTACACGATCGTCGGCGAGCTGGCCTCTCGCGGCGGCACGGACTCCCGCGGCGACGTGTGGCTGATGATCGACAATGAGTAGCAGCGCCACGCCGCATAACGGCCCTGACGAGGTGACGCATGGCTGACGGCAGGCAGGGCACCCACTACGGCTGGGCCATACTCGTCGTCTCCACCCTGGTGGTGTTCGGATCGCTGGGCCTGGCGCGGTTCGGCTACACAATGGTGCTCCCGGCCATGCAGACCGGCCTGGAGATGGACAACACCCAGGCCGGCGTGCTCGCGGCATGGGGTGAGAGGGGCTGGCGCGTGTGCTGGTACGGCTTCGGCGCGATCACGATCGTCCTGGCCGCGGGGAGCCTGCTGCTCCTGCGCAATCGCCCCGCCGAGGTGGGGCGGGCGCCGGTCGGCGCAGAGGCCGGCGAATCCGCCGCCGACCCTCCAGTCGAGCCGCTGCGGTGGGGAGCGGTCTATCGCGCCCCCGCGGTCTGGCATCTGGGTCTGGTCTACGTCGCGTTCGGCTTCTCCTACATCATCTACATCACGTTCTTCGTCAAGGCCCTCACCGCCGAGGGCGGCTACACCCCGGAGGCCGCCGGCCGGCTGTTCATGATCATGGGGTGGCTCAGCCTCCTGTGCGGTCTGATCTGGGGGGCCGTCTCCGATGTCATCGGCCGCAAGGGCGCGCTGGTCATCGTCTACCTCATTCACGCCACGGCCTTCGGGCTCTTCGCCCTGTGGCCGGTGCCGACGGGCTTCAGCATCTCCGCGATCCTCTTCGGCCTGTCGGCGTGGAGCATCCCGGCGATCATGGCGGCGGCATGTGGCGACATGCTCGGCCCCCGCATGGCCTCCGCCGCCCTCGGTTTCATCACCCTCTTCTTCGGGGTGGGGCAGGCGCTGGGGCCGACGGTCGGCGGGGCCATCGCCGACGCCACCGGCTCGCTGCTCCCGGCGATGCTCGCCGCCGCCGTGGTGGCGCTGCTCGGCGGTCTCGGAGCCGGGATGCTCCCGGCTGCGCGAGAGGTTCGCGAGAGCGGCGAGGCGGCCGGCTGAGCCCCGTCGGCGCTACGGCGCGGGCTCGGCTCGGACCATAGCGCGGATGGTGACCGGCACGCCGGCCTGCACCTGCAGGTCCTGGCGGAAGCGTCCGTTATGCCACACCTTCACGCAGCACTGGCCCTCGAAGGCCGACTCCGCGTCAGGCACCAGCCACCCGCCGTTGTCGGAGTTGGCCCAGGCCACGACCCGCCCGGCGTCGTCGCGCTGCTCGAAGCTCCCATTCTGCAGCTCCGCACCCTCCGCGCGCACATGGTCGAAGTAGACCCACAGCGGGATATGTTCGTCGCCGGTCGCGCTGAGCTGCCCCTGCGCCATGAGCTGCACGCTGACCTCCCCGTCCGCCTGCGGCACGAAGCTGTACTCGAACTCCTCCCAGGAGTCCGCGGGCAATGGCTCAGTGTCACCTGTCAGGCGGGAGCCCGGAGGCTCCGCCCAGGTGGCCACCGCCGACCCTGTCCCGGCCTCCAGCGTCAGGCCCTCCGTGCTCGCCTGCACGTCGATCCGCGCCCGCGCCGGAAGCGCGCCATTGAAGACGATGTCACCGAAGGGCGTCAGCCACAGCAGCCCCGCCCTGCGAACCTGCCAGGTGTAGCCGCCTGAGCGCTTCCACATGGCCCAGATGTCGCTGGCGGCCTTCCGCGCGCTGAGGTTGAACAGCAGCCGCGGCGCTCCCTCGCGGGGCGCGATCCCCAGTGACGTGAAGGGGATGCGCCACTCCGCCGTCCAGACGTCCGGGCGCCCAGAGTGTGCGGCGTACTCGACGCCACGAATCGCTTGCTCCACCAGCCTCCGCGGCGCGCCGGCCTCGTCACTGCTCTCCGCGTGGCCGTTGGGGTAGCCCCGCAGGATGAGTATGTCGCCGATCTGCGTGCCATCGACCGGCGCCAGGGCGATCTCGACCGCATCGTCCTGCCCCCAGCGGTGGCCGTCACTGGGCCCGTGCTCTGGATCCACCTGGTTGACGAAGGCCACATACAGGTGCTCATCATCGACCTCGAGCCAGGCCCGGCTGGGCAGCGCCACCTCCTCTCCGTCAACACCCCAGATCACCTGCGCCTCCCGATGGCGACCATTCGGGTTCCACTCCTGCTGAGAGACCTCACCGTCGATAGCAATCGGCCCGGAAATACGATGTACCGGGAAGACCGGCACGGCCGTCATCTTCCGCTCTTGCTCGGCCAGGACCATCCAGCGCGGGCGCCAGCCCTCCGGCGGCGGCTCGGGTGTCACCGGCCACGACGCCCGCCGCTCGTCCTCGTAGAGCCCGACCTCCTCCAGCGGGATCGGCTCGAAGCCCATCTCCAGCACCGGGGCGTCCTCGCGGAGGTGGAAGTCACCGCCCTCCATATCCACGAAGCCCGGGTCGCCATCCTCCCAGTTATCCTCGACCGTGATCCACTGGTCCTCGACGCGGTTGCTGATCGTCAGGAACTTGCCCTCGCCCGCCGAGATGTTGCGCTCGATGCGGCAGAACCAGGGGGCGCCGACGGGGTCGCGCTCAGGGGCCAGGAAGTCGGCCATGTGGGGGTACTTCGTCCAGGGAGGCTCCTGATATGGCACCTCCTCCAGCGTCCCCAGCAGCGTGTCGCTGGGTTTGCCCGTCCGGGTATCGATGGCCGTGACGGTTCCATCCTCATGCCGCGTGTACGTCCACCACTGGATGCCGCGGGCGCCGAGGCTCACACCGACTTTGCAGTCCACGAAGATGTTGTTCTCGACGATGTTGTCGGGCCCGCCGCAGATCGAGACCCCCCTGCCGCACAGGTAGCAGAGGTTTCCCTCGAAGGTGGTGCCCGACACGGCGTCGTCGAGATGCACCACGTTCACGGAGGTGGGGCTGCCCTCCAGGCTGTCGTTGATGTGGTGGACATAGTTGTGGCGGATGACGTTGCCACGGTACGTCCAGTTCCGCCCGGTGTAGAAGACTCCGCACTCCGTGGTCTCCGTAGAGGTGTAGTAGATCTCGTTGAACTCCATCAGGTGGTCGTTGCCGCGATACCACACGGCGGTGTGCGGCTCGTGATGGATGAGGTTGTGTGAGGCGCGGCACCCCACGCCGCTCAGCCGGATCGCTCCCGCGTGCGTGCGGCGGATGACGCTGGTGTGGTGGACGTGGTTGTTCTCGGCGAAGTGCCCGGCCGGGGCGAGGGTCCGGCGGTCGCCGCCCGACATGCGCACGCCGCCGTAGCCGGTGTGATGGATATCGCAGCCGATGACGCCGTGCTCCGTCCCGCCGGCGATCTCAACGCCATGGCGGCCGACGTTGCGGATAGTGCAGCCGACGACGCGACTGCCGGTGCCTCCCTTGATCGAGACGGCGTCCTGCCGCCCGCACTCAATCGTCAGGTCCCGGAGGGTCACGTGGGAGGCATCCTGCATCCGCACGACCGGCTCGGTGAGCATGGAGACCACGATTGTGCTCTCGTCGGGGGGCGCCGGCGGCCAGAAGTAGAGAACGCCACGCCTGCGGTCGAGATACCACTCGCCCGGCGAGTCCAGCTCCTCCAGCAGGTTGAAGGCGAAGAAGCGCTTGGCGCCCCACGTGTCCAGGCCGTAGTGCAGCGGCACCGCCAGCGTGATCTGCCCGGTCTCGGTGTCGATACTCCCTACCTTGACTGCGGTGCACAGGTAGGCCCGCGCCCAGTAGCCCTGCAGCCACACGCCATCCTCCACCCGCCAGCGCTCCGGCCGGTCACCCTCATACGTGAAGACCCCCGGCCGCTCCGGGCCCTCCCGGTCGCGGAGGCCGGACCCGAAATCCACGATCTCGTCGAAGTGCGCGAAGCCCTCATTCGGCCAGCGCGCGAGCTGCATCCGCTCTCCGTTGCAGAAGACCTCCAGCAGCATCGGGTGTTCATTCGTGAAGCCCCGGAAGCGCGGTGGCAGGTCCTCCAGGTAGTTCGTGACCCCAAGCGCACTCAGGTCGGCCTCCAGCACCTGCCCTCGGGCCTCGGGAACCAGCCGCTGCAGCACGGTCTCGTCGGTCACGGGCGAGAACGCCTCGGCGGGGACGAGGCGCCCGCCGCTGAGGACGGCCTCCTCGCCCTGGCGCGCCCGGAAGACCACGGGGCTGCCGTCGGACCCGCTGTGGTCCGCGTCCAGGCTCAGTGGCTCGTCGAGGAAGTAGGTGCCACCCCGCAGCCAGACAGTCACCCCGCCGTCGGGCAGGCCATCCACCGCCTTCAACTCCCGAACGGCCTCAGCGGCACGCTGCGGCGTCGCGAACGGCTCATGTATCGTTCCCGGATTCTCATCCGAGCCGCCCGGTGCGACGAACAGCTCGGCCTGTGCGTGCGCAGCGTACTGCCCCATCAGGAGTGGAACAAGCGTCGCCAGTGTCCAGCCAGCCATGCGCATTGCTAACGGCTCCTCTCGCCATCGCGCCGTCGGACTGTCGGTTGGTAAGGGGGGCGTACGCACCCGAATGAGTGCCGGGGCACGGGCGACCCGAAATCAGAATCAGCGCGGGCGCCCTCGCCCGCGCGTTGTGCCGACACTACGGACCTGTGCC
>JAYENL010000037.1:0-14262 GCA_034722055.1 Armatimonadota bacterium | reverse complement strand
GCGTCCGCACCTGCCCCGGCCAGCCCACCTGACCGTGGCCGGGCGGCACGGTCTGATGCCGGCCCTCACCCGGCAGATGATCCTTGACGTGGACGTGCGAGATGTGTTTCCGCAGAGCCTCGTATCCGGCGCTGAAGCTCTCGTGGCGGTAGACCCAGTGGTTGGCGGGGTCCCAGTTGGCGCGGCAGTTGGGCTCGTCGATGGCCTCCAGCAGCTTCGCCATGGACTGTCCGGTGGCGGCGTAGCAGACCGGCTCGTTCTCGACCGCCACCACAATGTCCCGCTCCGCGGCCATCTGTGCGGTCTCTCGCAGGTCCATCACCAGCTCCGACGGCCACCGGTCCTCCGGCTCATCACGATCCGCGCGCACGTACGGGAAGACCACCATCGTGCCCGCGCCGAGCATCTGAGCCATGTCCAGGCACTGCACTCGCAGCTCCCCGCGGTGCCCCGCGATGCGGCCGTCATCGAGCCTGATCTTGAACAGCCCGGGCGATATGGAGGGGACGTCGAGGCCGAAGGTGGCCGCGGCCTCGGCGACCAGCTCGATGTCGGAGGCGGTCATGTTGCGGGGCGCGCGATTGCCGTAGAACATGCGCAGCTCCAGGTGCCTCAGCCCCCACTCGGCTGCCAGCTCCGCGGCGGACATGGGATCGCAGGAGATCTCGTCGGAGATGATCGACACGCGCATGAGGCTTTCACCCGCTTTGCCCGAGCACCGGCCGCCGAAACGTGATGCGCGGCCTATATACCCCTGATGTACTTCATCAGCACGATGGTGCGCGGCAGCTCGTTGCGGACCGGAGGCTGGAAGTCGCCCTCGTCCCAGGTGATCCGCAGCGCCAGCATAGTCTGGTTCCGTCGCTGTGCGTCCGCGGTCGTGATGCGCACCCTGATGGGCACCTCGACGGCCTGCCCGGCCGGGATGGTGCCCACGTCCGTGTAGGGCTCGCCCCAGAGCTGGGCCTCCGGGGCCTCCTGCAGCCCCACCCCCACCATGTGCGGGGTGTCGCACAGGGAGATGCGCACGCCCTCCACGGGTTGCTTCGTGAGGTTCTCCACGGTCACCTCCACGCCGAAGGCGTTCGCGATGGGCGCGCTGTCGGGGGCGCTGAGCTCAGCGTGGAGGGGGTAGACCTTCCAGGTGTCGCGGACGGTGCTGAAGGCCGCGGCTCCCGCCAGCGCCCACTCCCGACCATCGAAGGGGCCCACGCTGTTGGGGTTCACGGCACGGTTGATGTCGTGCCAGAAGGCCCCCTGCGTGAAGCCGCCCTCCAGGTACTTCCGGTGCGCGGTGACCATGCGGTCGTAAAGCTCGGCCGGCGTCGGGCCGTACTTCATCCTCTGATGGCGGAGGAAGTCCACCTGGTCGCCGACCACCAGGTTCACCTGGCCCGGGCGGAGGTACTCGCTCCAGCCCTCCACCATGGCGTCGAACTGGGGGCGGTCGTCCACCTCATACAGCATCGGCGCCAGCATGGTGATGCCGGCGTCGGTGAACATGGGCGGGTCCTGCCCATGCTGCATCCCATGCCACCAGGAGAGCATGAAGACCCACGTGGGCTTTTGCACGCCGCTCTTCTGGATGATGCGCCGGATGATATCGGCTCCCAGGTGCGCGCGCCACCAGTTCCAGCAGTCGTAGAAGTCCCGGTCGCTCTGGTACTCCTTCTCCACCTTCACGGCCACGTACTTCTGCCGCCGGCGCTCGCCCCAGCTCTCCCAGCCCTCCGGGAGCTCCACGGGCATCTCGGCCGCGAAGCGGTCCACCAGCTCATAGCCGCCCGAGCCGGGGTCTGTGCGCATGTAGTCCAGCCCCACCATGTCCACGTGCTCGGAGGCCTGCATCACGCGGAAGAAGTCCGCAAGGTGCTGCCCCCGGCGGTCATCATACAGCGATATGTAGTCCGTTTCCGTCGTCTGCCCGGTGCTCCGGGAGATGTCGATGGAGTAGTCGTAGTCGGGGTTCTTGCTCTCATCTGTGCGGGGATAGGTGGCGTAGGCGACCGCCCAGGTGCCGAACTTCAGCCCCCGGCGATGGGCCTCCCGGCCCAGTCTGGGAATGGCCTCCAGGTTGAGGGGCTTGAAGGGCTGCTCCAGCGTCAGGCCCTGGTCCGGCGGCTGTGTGACCGCGCCGCGGAACCACAGGGTGTCCGCTCCGATGTACTCCACCCACTCGAACAGCTTTGTCCAGTCGCCCGCGGTATCATCGGGGCCCCTGAAGCGTGACCGGAAGTCGAACTCCCAGGTGGCCACGCACAGGCCCGGCTCCATCGGGGGCCTCTCGCGGGCCCGGATCTCGAATGGCGCCAGGGCAACGGCCCAGGCCTCGCCCTCCGGCCGCTCTTCGTCCTCGTCCTCTTCGCCGGCCGAGACCTTCCACGGCCATTCGGTGGGGTCAATCTCCACGCGGGCCTCGAACTGGTAGCGGCCCGGCTCGGGGTTCCAGCCGGGCGGCCAGTTGCCGACCCAGGCCTGCTTCTTCCCATCGTAGCGCACCGTGACGCGATCACCTTCGTGGCCGATGGTGGTCACGCGCTTACCGTCATGGGTGACGATGATCCGCGGCGGCTGGTCGGAGCGGGGGTTGCCCTGCGGATCAACCACCCGGACAGTGACGGGGATGAGGTCGTAGCGCCAGTAGGCGTCCTGCGGGGTGTGGATCGCCAGCGGCGAGAGAACCGCGGACGCCTGCTCCTGCTCGGAATCCCGTGCCAGCAGCCGCCCCAGGACCCCTCGGAAGGCGATGAGGACGATCGCCAGGCACAGCAGCAGCATGCAGCCGCAGCAGCAGGCCGATCGCCGACGGGCCTGAGCGCGCCTCCGCTGGCCCGCCGGCGAGACGCTGCTGATGCGCATCCGCTGGGACGCCATGGTCGGGGGCAGCTCCGGGCGCTGTCGCATGTCCTCAGCTCGGCTCGCTGACGATCACCCACGAGACCTCGCGGCGGGGGCTGCCGTAGTAGTTGAGGCGGAGGTTATTGGCCCCCTCGCGCAGCTCCGGGGTGAGCGTGATGGTGCGGGTCTCGGCGTCGCCCTCGTAGGAGACCGGGTTCCCGTCCCGGCTGATCTCAAGGCCATCGACAGGCACGGCCTCGTCGGCGAGGGTGGCGGTGATGGTGGGCGTGGTCGTCGCCACGCGTCGGCCTACGGCCGGGTCGATGTCCTCCAGGTGCAGCTTCTGCTGGTCCAGCCACACCGCGAAGGTGTCCAGAGAGTTCCCGTTCACCAGCATCTGCCGTGGCACCAGCATTCGGTCCGTCGTCCAGTCGGCGGGGCCCCGGTCGATGGTGAAGGCCATGCGGTAGCCGGCGTCACGCGCGGCCTCGATGACCCGCTCGTCGTAGAGCCCGTAGGGATAGGCGAGGGCGATGCACTCGCCATCGATCTGCTCTTCGATGGCGGCCTTGGCGCCCTCCAGCTCCTCCATCCAGCGGCTGTGGTCGATCTTGGTGGGTTTGGCGTGGCTCGCGGTGTGAGAGCCGATCTCCCAGCCGGTCGCCTGCAGCTCGCGGACCTGATCCCACGAGAGCTTGCCCTTGCCACCCACCTCATCGGTGATCAGGAAGGCCGCCCCCGTGTGGCCGTGCTGGTCCATCAGGGGCTTGCTCTCGGTCAGGATGCTCTCGGGGCCGTCGTCGAAGGTCAGACAGACCGCCTTCTCCGGCAGGTCAGCGCGGCCCTGGAGGTAGTCCGCTATCTGTGAGGGCAGGACGCTCTCGTAGCCGCCCTCACGGATGAGCTCGAGCTGGGCGGTGAAGTCCTCGGTGGGGATGCTGAAGGTGCCCTCGGCGCCGGCCGCCATGTCATGGTAGCACAGCACCAGGACGGAACGCTGACTGACGGGCTCGTCCGGCGCCTGCGTGGCGATCGCGGTCGGCTCCCCCTCCGGGCCGACCTGAGGCTCCGGCTGGCGGGGGCATCCCGCGAGCGAGGCCAACAGGGCCATGGCTGCGATCGATGCCACGATGCGGGTCCTCGGTGTCATCTGCGTGCCTCCAGGATCACTGCTCGAGCACGGCCTCGGTGCTCGCGAGGACGTCGGCGAATGCCTCCACCACCTCATCCACCTGGCTCTCGGTGATGATCAGCGGGGGCTCGAAGCGAAGCGTCGCCGGGTTGTTCAGCCCGTAGGCGGCCAGGATGTTGTGGTGCGACAGCCCGGCGATGACCAGACCGGCCAGGTCCGGGTCGGTGAACTCCACGCCGATGAGCAGCCCCCGGCCGCGCACCTCGGCGACCATCCCCTCGTGCTCCAGGGCCACCTCCTCCAGCCCTCCCATGAGCTGCTGGCCACGCTCGGCAGCCCCGGTGCACAGGTCCTGCTCCTCGATGGCGTCGAGGGCGGCCAGGCCGGCCGCGCAGGCCAGGGGATTGCCCCCGAAGGTGGTGGTGTGAACGTAGGGGTTCTCCTCGAAGATGTCCCACACCTCGGGGACGGCCGTGAAGGCGCCCAGCGGCATGACGCCGCCGCCGAGAGCCTTGCCGGTGGTCATGATGTCCGGTGCCACGCCCTCCCAGTCGCACCCCCACATCCTGCCCGTGCGCGCCAGGCCGCACTGGATCTCGTCGAGGATCAGCAGCGCCCCGGCGTCGTCGCAGATCTCCCGGGCGCGGGCGAGATAGCCGTCCGGCGGCACGATGATGCCGCCCTCGCCCTGGATGGGCTCGAGGATGACTGCAGCGGTGTCGGCGCCGACGGCCCCGGCCAGCGCGTCGGCGTCGCCGTAGGGCACATGCGTGAAGCCCGGCACCAAGGGCTGAAAGGGCTCGCGGTAGACGTCCCGCCCGGAGGCCGACAGCGCCCCGAAGGTCTTGCCGTGGAAGCCGCCGACGGTGGACACGAAGCCCTCCCGGCCGGTGTGAGCCCTGGCGGCCTTCAGCGCCCCCTCCACGGCCTCCGCGCCGGAGTTGCAGAAGAAGGTGTACTGCAGCTCGCCCGGCGTCACCTCGGCCATGCGTTCGGCGAGCTCGGCGGTAACGGGATTGAGCAGCAGATGGCTGGACATGGGCATGGCCTCAAGCTGCTCTCGCACGCGGGCCACGATGGACTCCGGACTGTGTCCGAAGCTGAAGACGCCGGGGCCGCCGAGGCAGTCCAGGTATCTCTGGCCGTCGGAGGTGATCACGTAGCAGCCGTCGGAGCGGACCTCCACGCTCTCGAAGCCCATGAACTTCACGAGCTGGGCCATGCCGGGGTTGAGGTACTGCTCGTAGCGTTCGAAGGTGGTCTTGACGACATCGTGCTGGCCGCTCACCGTGGTCCTCCCGTCAGTGCATATCAAAACGGCCGCTCCTGCACAGATGGCGAGAGAGCGGCACGTGACATGCGAATATGACCCACCATTATGTCCCGGCCACCACAAATCCGGTGACGGGACCGGACGGGAACCGAATGCTGGTCGGGGCGGCCGGATTTGAACCGGCGACCTTTTGACCCCCAGTCAAACGCGCTAACCAAGCTGCGCCACGCCCCGACCGCATGTCCCGGATCGACCGGCCGGTCGATCAGACACTTCTATTTTACCATATCCTTCAGGGTCTTACCAGCCCTGAAGGCGGGGACCTTGGTCTCGGGGACCTCGATCTCCTCGCCCGTCTGCAGATTCCGGGCCTTCCGGGCCTTGCGGGTGCGGCGCTCGAAGGTCCCGAAGCCCGTGATCTGCACGCTCCAGCCGCGACTGAGAGCCTTTGAGATGGTCTCCAGGAAGGCCTCCAGCGCTCGACCAGCATCCGCCTTGGTCAGCTCCGCCCGCTCCGCAATCGCCTCCACCAGGTCCGTCTTGGTCATGTCCGCCATCACAGCACCTCCCCGAGGGTAGCGACGGCTGTCAGCGTTTCGGCCCTTCGGCGCCCGTGCCGGAATCCCTTCAGCCCCCGATGCGGCCTCCCCGTTGGCGCACACTGCCGCGCCGCCCCCCTCGGTCAGAACTCCGCCCGCAACGCGCGGGTCATCAACCCCTCCGCAGCCTCGCGCGGGTCCAGGCCCCCGAACAGCACCCCATGCACCGCCTCGGCAATGGGCACCTCCACGCCCGCCTCACGGGCCAGCTCCATCTCGGCATGCGCGGTCCAGATCCCCTCCGCAACGGCCTTCATGGACTCCTGGATCTCCTGCCGGCTCTCGCCCTGCGCCAGGCGCTGGCCGGTGGAGTAGTTGCGGCTGAGCGTGCTGGTGCAGGTGGTGACGAGGTCACCCATCCCGGCCACGCCCGCGAAGGTCTGCGGGTGAGCTCCCAGCTTCACCCCCAGCCTGCGCATCTCCGCCAGACCCCGGGTGATCAGCGCCGCTCGAGCGTTGGCCCCGAAGCCGAGACCATCGCTCATCCCCGAGGCGATAGCAATCACGTTCTTGAGTGCGCCGCACAGCTCCACGCCCACGATGTCCGGGTTGCGGTACACGCGGAAGAGGGGCGAGGTCAGCAGCTCCTGGGCCTGGCGCGCGCGCTCCTCGCTGTAGGATGCCGCCACCGATAGCGCCGGCATCCCCTCGTTGATCTCCCGCGACAGGTTGGGACCGGACAGGGCCACGAGCTGCCTCTGCAGCGCGTCAGGGTTCTCGCCCCCCAGCTCCCCGGAGAGCACCTCACTCATGCGCATGCCCGTCCCGCGCTTGATGCCCTTGGTGGCGCAGACCTGCAGCACGGCTGTGTCCACGTGCGGCGACAGCTTCCGGGCCACCTCACGCAGCCACTGGGAGGGCACCACCCAGATGACCGCTCGGACGCCGTCGAGCACCTCGGCGCCGTCGGACGAGACGCTGACGGCCTCGGGCAGCGCGAAGCCGGGCAGGTAGCTGACGTTCTCGCGGTGTCGGCGGATCTCCTCGGCAAGCTCTTCGGTGACCGCCCACAGGCGCACCGGAATCCCCCGGCCGCCGAGCATCCTCGACAGCGTGGTTCCCCATGCGCCCGCCCCGATGACGGCCGCGGGCTGGTTGGTCTCCGCCATTGCGTGGACCTCTCGCGATTCGGTCACGTCGGCAGCGATGTGCAGGCCTCTAGTGCTCGCCGGCCTGGGCCTGTTGCTCCCGACCCTCGTCAGCGCTCTCGCGCCTGCTGCCGAAGCGGTTCTCCTCGCCGCGCAGCAGTCGGTGGATATTCTCGTGGTGTCTGCCGATGACCACGATCACCAGCGCGGCCACCGGCACCAGCATCTGCGGATGGGCCGGATGGCGCAGGGAGAAGGCGAAGGGCAGCGAGGCGGCCGCCAGGATCGACGCCAGCGAGACGTAGCGGGTCGGAAGCACCACCAGGAACCATACGCCCAGCGCGATCAGGGCCGACACCGGCGCCAGCGCCAGCATGGCGCCCAGGCTGGTGGCGACGCCCTTGCCGCCCTTGAAGCCCAGGTAGGGCGAGAAGTTGTGGCCCAGGACCGCGAAGAGCGCCCCCATCGCCAGCAGCCAGCCCTCGATGCCCAGCGACCGACAGACGGCGACACCGGCGGCGCCCTTGCCGACATCCACCGCGAAGACCAACAGCCCGAAGCTGGCTCCGAGGCCGCGCACGACGTTGGTGGCGCCGATGTTGCCGCTCCCGATCTTGCGGACGTCCACCCCGCGGGCGAGGCCAACCATCAGCCCCACCGGGATGGCCCCGATCAGGTAGGCAAGCGCCAGGCCCACTCCATGCAGTGCCGTCATCTGCCGCTCACCTCGCTGCCCGGGATCATTGGCTTCTCTCGGGCGGGAAGCTGACAGCGCGCCGTGGCACGCTCTCATCCCGGCCTGAGCGGGATCGCCAGGCGCCGGCCGAGCGACGCCCACGACCCGGGCTATCGCGGCTCCAGCCGCATGCGGATCGGGACTCCCTCAAGCCCGAACTCCTCACGCAGCCGGTTGCGCAGGTAGCGCTCGTACGAGAAGTGACACAGGTCGGGGTCATTGACCTTCAGCACGAAGGTCGGCGGCCGGCTCTCGACCTGCGCGGCATAGTATACCTTAAGAGCCCGCGAACCGCGAACCGGTGGCTGATGCTGCCTCATGGCGTTCTGGATGACGCGGTTGACTCGAGAGGTGCCCACGCGCCTGGCGAACTGCTCGGCAACGTCGGCGCCGGTCTCCAGCAGCTCCCGCAGGCCCTCGCCGGTGATAGCGGAGGTGAAGACCAGGGGCGCGTAGTCGAGGAAGGAGAGGTGGTGGCGCGCGATGCGCTCGAAGTCCCCGCGGGCAGTCTTCTCGGCGCGCCGCCGCTCGCCATCGGTGGCGTCCTCCGGCGGTGCCATGATCTCCTGGACGATGTCCCATTTGTTCGCCGCGATCACGATGCCGCGGCCGGCCTTCTCGATCTCCCCGGCGATGCGCTCATCCTGGCGCGTGATGCCCTCGTAGGCATCCAGCACCAGGACCCCGACATCGGCCCGCTGCATCGCCCGGACCGTCCGCAGCGAGGAGTAGTACTCCGTGCCCTCAGCCCTGCGGGAGCTGCGGCGCAGCCCCGCGGTGTCGATCAGCCGCAGCGGCCGGCCCTCGAACTCCACGGCGATGTCCACCGCGTCCCGGGTGGTGCCCGGCGTCTCATTGACGATGACCCGATCCTCGCCGAGCATGGCGTTGACGATGGCCGACTTGCCCACGTTCGGCCGGCCCACCAGTGCGAAGGCGATCTCATCCTCGACCCGCTCGACCGGCTCGGCCGGCTCGGGGAGCAGCTCCGCGATCTCCTCCGTCAGGCTCTGCAGGCCGTAGCCGGTGCGGGCGGAGATGCGATGCGGCTCGCCGATCGCCAGCTCCCAGAAGTCGTAGAGGCCCTCCGCGGTGTCCTCCAGCTTGTTGACCGCCAGCAGCACGGGCTTCCCGGTGCGGCGCACGACCTCGGCCACCTCGCGATCGGCCGGAGTGATGCCCTGCAGCCCGTCCACCATCATCACCAGCACGTCGGCCTCACCCAGGGCCGCGGCGGCCTGCTCGGTGACCTCGGTGATCAGCTCATCGCTCTCGGCGCCGACCAGGCCGCCTGTATCCACCAGGATGGCTATCCTGCCGCCGATCCCGACCTCGGCGTAGAGGCGATCGCGGGTGATGCCGGGCTGGTCATCAACCACCGCGAGCTGGTGGCCCACCATCCGGTTGAAGAGGGTGGACTTGCCGACGTTCGTGCGGCCGACTATGGCGACGATCGGTACTGGCATGGGTCCACTTCTGAGGTAGCTGTGGTCTCGTCAGCCGTTGGCCGCGCCGCCTCTCGTACCACTTGATGATATCGTGCGGCTGCGCCGGCTTCCTGTCGGTTGCTCGTGTCGTTGAATCGATCCGAACGGCGCACGGACAGGAGTGTCCGTGCCACGGAACGGCATGCAATGCCGCGAACTACAACAGCGCGCGGACGGGAGCATCCAGGCTGCGGAACGGCGATGACGCCGGCGCCTGAGGGTCGGCTTCCCGCCCACCAATGCTCCCTAGGTAGTTCCCAGCTTCTCCCTCACCATCGGCACCAGCCCGCCCGCCTCGACCAGCTCTGCCGCGATTCCCGTCAGCGGCCGGAACGTGAACTCCTCACCGGTGGTGTGATCGACGATCGTGCCCGCGTCGGAGTCCACCGTGACCTCATCGCCCGCGTTGATGGCCGCCGCGGCCTCCGGGCTCTCGATGATGGGCAGGCCGATGTTCAGGGCGTTGCGGTAGAAGATGCGGGCGAAGCTGGCGGCGATGACCGCGCTGACGCCGGCGGCCTTGATGGCGATGGGTGCGTGCTCGCGCGAGCTGCCGCAGCCGAAGTTCTCGCCGGCCACGATGACGTCACCGGGCTCGACGCGCTCCACGAACTCCTCATCGATGTCCTGCATGCAGTGCGCCGCCAGCTCGATGGGATCGGTCATGGACAGATACCGCGCCGCGACGATGGCGTCGGTGTCCACGTGATCCCCGTACTTATGCGCTTTCCCGCTCGCCTTCATGGTGACACCTCGTGTGCAAACAGCGTGGTCGGGCAGGGATGCCCGACCTACGCGTAGGCTATTGTGTTCAGACGTCCTGCGGGCCGGCGATCCTGCCGGCGACGGCGCTTGCGGCGGCGACCGCAGGGCTGGCGAGATAGACCTCGCTGCCGGGGTGGCCCATCCGCCCCACGAAGTTCCGGTTGGTGGTGGCGATAGCCCGCTCCCCCTCCGCCAGCACGCCCATGTGCATCCCCAGGCATGGCCCGCAGGTGGGCGTGGAGACCAGGCATCCGGCCTCCAGGAACAGCTCCACCAGGCCCTCGCGCGTGGCCTCAAGGTGGATCTGGTGGCTGCCGGGGATGATGATGCAGCGCACGCCGTCGGCCACGTGCCTCCCCTCGAGCACCTTGGCGGCCTGGCGCAGGTCCTCCAGCCGGCCGTTGGTGCAGGCGCCGATGACGGCCTGCTCGATGGGCACCTCGCCGACCTCCGAGATGCCGCGGGTGTTCTCGGGAAGGTGTGGGAAGGCCACCTGCGGCTCCAGGTCGTCGCAGTCGATCTGGACGGTCCGAGCGTATTGCGCGTCGGCATCGCTGGCAAGCGCCACGGGCTCGCGGTCGCTGCGGCCGGCCACCCACGCCAGCGTGGTCTGGTCGGGCGCGATGATGCCGTTCTTGGCGCCGGCCTCGATCGCCATGTTGCACATGGTGAAGCGCCCCGCCATGGGCAGGGCGTCGATGACCTGGCCTCTGAACTCCAGCGACCGGTAGCGCGCGCCGGCCACGCCGATCTCGCCGATCAGCCGCAGGATCAGGTCCTTGCCGGACACCCAGGGCCGCAGGGTGCCCGAGTAGATGACCTCGATGGCCTTGGGGACGCGGAACCAGCACTCGCCCGTGGCCATGCCCGCGGCGGCGTCGGTGGAGCCCACGCCGGTGGCAAACGCGCCCAGCGCCCCGTAGGTGCAGGTGTGGGAGTCTGCTCCGATGACCACGTCGCCGGGGATCACCAGGCCCTTGTCGGGCAGGATGATGTGCTCGATGCCGCCCTGATCGGCCTCCCAGTAGTTGGGGATGCCCATCTCACGAGCGAACTCGCGGACCTTCTTGGTCTGGGTGGCGGCGTCGATGTTGCGGTTCGGGGTCCCGTGGTCGCACACGAGCGCGACCTTCGCTGGATCGAAGACCCTCTCCGCCCGCATCCGCCGGAACTCGTCGATGGCGATCGGCGCCGTGACGTCGTTCCCCAGCACCATGTCGAGCCGGCAGGTCACGAACTCGCCGGGCCTGACCTCATCGCGGCCCGCCGCCCGGGCCAGCAGCTTCTGGGTGATGGTCATGCAGTCACCTCGGTGTCAGGCGGTCGCAGGGGGAGCGTGTCAGTCGTCAGTGCACCTCTTCGCCGTGAACATCAGGCGGGCAGAGCGGTGAAGCCCATCTCGGCGAAATGGCGGTCGAGTGTCAGGGCACTGTCGATCTCCAGATCGCGCATGAGTGTGAAGCTGATAGCATCGACGAGGTCGAAGTCCCAGTCGGGGTAAGACAGGAACACATCCCAGGCTGCTCGGATCTGGTCCTCAGATGGATGGGTGACCTCGCACGGGTTCTCCTCCAGCACATACGTGCAGAAATCGAGGCGGCCGCCTTCGTGCCGCGTTTCGTCACGAGGCTTGCTGTCTCGGCGAGCACGAAGGTGCTTGTGTGCAGCCCGGCCCGGCACTCCTTCAGAAGTTGCACTGCTTCTACATGGCGTGGCTCGTCGCGGCAGAACAAAGCAAACCAGAAGCTCGAGTCCACCCAAGAGCGCCTCACCGATCAGCCTCCTCGCCGTAGAGGAGGTCATGGACGTCCTTCCCGGCCGCCTCGGGGTCGGTTATCATGCCTGCGAAGTCCGTCAGGCTTGTCGGGTTTCTGGGGATGCGGCAGACGACGCCCGTCCTCGGATTGTACGTGACCTGGACAGAATCCGGGGCATCGAGCGCCATCGCCAGGTCAACAACGCGCTCAAGTTCCTGTTCGATCGTCGTTTCGCGCTCCCCGGCACGGCGCTCGAGAAACTCACGGTGCTCTGCTTTGAGGCAATCCAACAGCGCCTTGACGTCAGCCATCATAGCCACCTCGCGGGCGCATTATACACGATGTAAGCAGGCCCGGCAACGCTCCGCCGCACCGGGTGCGAATCGGCGATGCTGGCGGAACGCGCGGGCGAAGGCGCCGGGAGGCGCTTGCGCGCCTCTCCCGGCACCCACAGCCCCGCCTGCGCCCCAGTGCTGACCTGAGTTGCAGGGGCCCGCGCGCAGCCGGCAATCAGTCGTCGTCCACGCGCTGATACAGCACCCACTCGCGCTGTGAGCCGGAGCGGTCGAGATAGATGTCGTAGATGTGACCGTCCGACGCCTCAACGCGGTAGCAGTTGCGGTGCCGACGCATCCACCAGCTCCGGCCGCGCCTCTGGGCGCCGAAGCCGGTGTCGAACCAGAAGTCGAGGATGCGCACGATCTCGTAGCGAGTCCCGTCCCAGACGAAGGCCACCGGCGTCCTCATGGCCAGGTCAGTGTCCTCCATCTGCACCTCAATCGGCTCGCTGATGAGCATGGGGACATTGTACCGCGAGCCGAGGAGAGGCGCAACGGCTGTCCAGGCGAGGGCGCCTGGGCTCCAAGTACATGGCGCGAGCGGAGGGCGAGCGCCTCCGCCCGCAGCCTTTTTCCGTGGTGCAGGCTTCCAGCCTGCAGCGGTTTCCTGAGGCTACTCCTCGTCCTCGATGAAGGGCATCATGGCCCGGAGGCGCTTGCCCACCTCCTCGATGGGGTGCTGCTCGCTCTGTGCCAGCAGCTTGTTGAAGACGGGGCGGCCCGTCTGGTTCTCGAGGATCCACTCCTTGGCGAAGGAGCCGTTCTGGACCTCCTCGAGCATGCGCTTCATCTCCGCGCGAGTCTCGTCGGTGATGACGCGCTTGCCGCGGGTGAGGTCACCGTAGGTGGCGGTGTCGGACACGCCCCGGCGCATTCCGCTGATGCCCCTGGGGTAGATGAGGTCCATGATCAGCTTCAGCTCGTGCAGGACCTCGAAGTAGGCGATCTCGGGCTGGTAGCCGGCCTCCACCAGGGTGTCGAAGCCCGCCGTGATCAGCTCGGCCACGCCGCCGCACAGCACGGCCTGCTCGCCGAAGAGGTCGGTCTCGGTCTCCTCCTCGAAGGTGGTCTCGATGACGCCGGCCTTGGTGGCCTTGAGGGCCCTGGCGTAGGCCAGCGCCAGGCCTATGGCGTTGCCGGTGTAGTCCTGGTAGACGGCCACCAGCGAGGGCACGCCGGTGTCATCCAGGTAGCACTCCCGCACCAGCGCCCCCGGGCCCTTGGGAGCGATCATGAACACGTCCACGTTGTCGGGGGGGACGATCTGGCCGTAGTGGATGTTGAAGCCGTGCGAGAAGACCATGGCGTCGCCCTCGTTGAGGTTCGGCTCGATGTCGCTTGTGTAGACCATGGCCTGGACGTGATCCTGGGTGAGGATCTGCACCACCTGGGCCTGCGCGGCGGCCTCATCGGCGCTGACAGGCTCCCAGCCGTCGTTGAGGGCGCGCTGGTAGTTGGGCGTGCCCTCCAGCTCAGCGACCACGACATCCAGCCCGCTGTCGCGCAGGCACAGGGACTGCGCCCCGCCCTGGATGCCGTAGCCGATGATGGCTATGGTCTTCCCATCGAGCAGACTCAGGTCCGCGTCATCGTCGTAGTACATGTTCGCCATTGTCGGTCTCTCCCTTTGCATTGTCCCCGCCCGCGGCAGGCGGGCGGCGCCCTCGGTGCACTCTCAGCGCTCAGCGCGGCTCGGCCGTATCCGCCCTATTCGCGGCCGCATCCTTCTGGTCCTCGCGGCCCAGAGCTTGGTCGATCATCCGCCGGTAGGCCGCGCCCAGCAGCGCCCCCACCACGATGAAGATCAGCGCCGCCAGGGCGTGTACCGACACGGAGTGCAGCCCAGCCCTGCCGGTCTGTGGATTGTACCGCACCATGTACCCGTAGAGCAGCCACATGGCCCACACGATGGGCCCGAGCATGCCGAAGGCCAGGCCCGCTGCCGCGCCCCGCCCCGCCCGTCCTCGCAGGCGTCCGACGATGGCCCCGAACACCAGGCCGGCCGCGGGCAGCCCCCAGGCCAGCGCCACCAGCACGCTCTCGACCTGTTCGAGCGTCACGATCTCTCGCATCACTCAATCAGCTCGTCGATGCGCACGCCGTTGATGACCAGCCCGCGAATCTCGCACCGCTCCAGTGTCACATCCGTGAAGTCCACGTAGGTGAAGCGGGCGTCCTCCACGCTGCCGCGGTAGAAGCGGCTGTCGGAGAGGTCGCATCCCTCGAAGTCGGCGCCGCCCAGATCGCAG
>JAYENL010000036.1:5423-48031 GCA_034722055.1 Armatimonadota bacterium | reverse complement strand
CGCAGGCAGATCACCCAGGAAGTTGTAGACCGCGCCGATCGCACCCTCGCTCAGCACCGCGCCATACGCTGCCGTCGTGATCGACTGCTCCTGCTCATCCCACACCGCCCCCGGCGCTGCGCGGTGTCTTTCGGGCCTCTCCGCAGGATCGTAGACCACGATGAAGCGCCGCACCTGCCCGGGCGCCGTCTCGCCGGGCATCACCCACAGGAGCTGCCCCACGCCGGGTTCATCCGCGGGGTCGAACTGCCCCGGGACCAGGACATGCTCCCCGGCACTGTCTTCCAGCACCCGCACAGAGCTCACGGCCACGGCCTCGCCGAAGTCAATGTGCGACTGCACCACGGCCTCTGTTCGACGCACGTCGTCATTGGTGACCGTGACCGACCGCCGCCGACTCCATCTGGTCAGATCCGGCGCCACGAAGGCCTCAACCGTCGCCGCGTTGTTCGCGGTCATGAGCTCCCTCTGGGAGGATGTGGCCGAGATGGTCACGCGCCGCCGGCCGTCGAGAGCCGTCGTGTCCACCTCGAACGCAACCTCAGCAGAGCGCAGCGGCTGCACGGATACCGCCCGCTCCGCCGTGACCCGGCCGTCTACCGCCAGCGTGACACGAGCGCGTCGCGCCGGCCCCCCGCCGCGGTTCGTGATCCGCGCGCGCACAGTCAGCGGCTCGCCCTGCCGGATCCGCTGCGGCGCGAGCTCCACGTGACGCTCCGCCAGCTCCAGGTCCGGTGCCTCGATCGCCCGCCCCCAGGCCACCTCCACCCGACCGTCCGTCTCGCGCAGCCTGAGCTGCCCGTCCTCCAGCGCCACGCGGCGGTATCCGATCCGCTGGCCCATGGCGTCGAGCGCGAAGATGCGGAGGCCGGCGGCCTCGTGGGGCGCATCGGGCGCGAGCTCCTGCAACCGGATCGCGGCCGAGCCGCCGGCGTGAACGATCAGCAGCCTCTCCTCGTGCTCAGACGGTCTCCGCACCGTGACGCGACCGGACGTCTGCACCGGGCCGAAGTCATGCTGGGCACCACCGGCGTCGCAGAAGAGGTATCCCGGCGTCCGGATGAAGGTGACCTCCTGGCCGCTCAGGGCCCTGTACTGCAGGACATCCGGGCCCTCGGCCAGGAAGCCGTACTGCCCGAGCACGTACTTCCCGCTCTCGCCCTCGATCTCGTAGGGCTCATCGCCGAAGTTGACCGTGACGTGCGTCCCTGAGGAGAAGCGCGTGCGCTGGACGGCGCGGTCCTCGGTTACGAACTCGTGAGAGAGCATCTCGTCGTACCCGATCTGCTCGTGCAGCTTGCAGGTGTTCCGGTAGCTCTCCAGCAGCCGCTCGCGGTGGCGTTCCCAGTGCAGCCCGAAAGGCCTGCTCACCCAGAAGAGCGGTACCGTGCCGTAGAGGATGTTGAATGCGTCCTTCCTGTCCGCCAGCTCGGGCGCTGCCTCATACAGGTGTCCGGTGCTGTCGCCCCAGTACCAGGTGGAGACCAGGCAATCGCCGAACACCAGCTCCCACAGGGGCACCCGCCGCTGATGGCCGATGCCCCAGGTCAGGTACCGCTCGCCGATCTCATCGCGGGTGTGCGGGAGGTCCTGACCCACGTGGCCCGCGGGCCAGGAGTAGAAGCCGCCGCTCTGCATTCCCTCCCAGTAGTCGTACACCGGCGCACCCCACCAGCGGCCGTGCTCGCCGCCGAGTACCAGCCCCAGCCCCTTCACGTACTCCGCCAGCTCCAGATTCTCCCGGCGATCCTCGGTCCGCGTTAGGGGGTGATCCGGATGGTAGCACTCCCGCAGGCCGCTGGCGGTCGTCACGTCCAGGAACCTGGCGTTGTAGGGGTATTTCTCGAGCACCGGCGGCACCTCGCGCTCCGCGGCCTCCCGGGCCGTGGCTGAGCAGCGCTTGTAGAACTGGGTCTCCTTGTCCCAGGTCAGCCAGCCCCTGACCATCTCGCCGCTCGCGTCCATGCGCACGTCCTCCTCGAGCGGCCCGTAGCGGCCGTCCGGTCCCCGCTCACCCTCCAGCAGATCCACGTAGTTGTCGTACTCGCTCACCACATAGCCCATATCCACCATCTGCTGCATGTCCTCGGGCGACCACCGGCCGTTGACCAGCGCCCTCTCGATGCCGGCGGCCTTCGCCTCCCGGCACCACTCAATACCCGGCACGCCCCAGAAGTCGGGCGCGCCGATCAGCCTGTCAACGGCGGGAACTCGCCGGGCCTTTTCGCGCAGCGTCACCACCAGCCCCTGCTCCTCGGCCCGGGCGCGGTAGCGCTTGCAGATGGCGGTGTGATCGCCCTCCGCCACGAATCGGTAGCGCACCACCCGGGGATAGCCGAAGCGGCCCTTGCAGCCGTGGAAGTCGGCGCGCGGGGCGAGCAACTCGCCCTCGTCAGACCTCAGGCCCTCAAGCCGAACCATGCCGTCATCCGGGGTCTCGAACAGCAGCAGGTAGCCCTTCTCGCCGTCCGTCAGCCCCACCCAGGGCATGTCCAGCGAGCCCCAGGTGGACCAGCTCCTCCCACGCCAGTCCATGGAGGTCACGGGCACAGCAATTCCGTTGCCGTAGTGGGGCGCCAGGATCTCGGCGTCCTCGTGGGGGAGAACCAGCGGCTCCAGGCCTTGGATCACGCTGACCTCGGCCTGCTCGGGCATCTCGATGCCCACGATCAGGTCGGCCTCCTCGTCGGGGACGCGCAGGCTGACGGTGGCGGGCAGCTCGCGACCTCCCGCCTCGCGCAGGTCCGTCTCGTAGCGCAGGCCAACCGGCGGCTGGTCGATCGTGTGCACGTTCCTGCACGCCGGCTCGCGCTGCACATGCTGCTCCGGCGCGCGTCCCCGTTCATCCGCCAGCGTGGCGCGCGCGAAGGTGTCCGGGGCCGAGTGCACCCACGTCCGCGGGAAGTAGAGCTGTCCCTGCCTGCCGGCGGCGTCGTCGCTGTCATTCACCCCGAGCGCGAGACGCAGCCGGGCCCCCGGCACCGGCTGCACATCGACCGCCAGAGCCTCCCAGGGCACACCTGCCTCTATCTGATATCCGTCGGCGGTCGTGCTCATCGCGACCGTGGCGCCCGCGATCGCTCCCTCACGGCTCCAGGTGCGGACCGTATCTCCGGCCGGCAGCAGCGCCATCTGCTCGTGGCCGACCCAGAGCTCGACCGTGTCCGCCTCCCACCACTGCTCCTGGTCGGGCCGAGGCCACTGCAGCCGCTGGTCGCGGACGCCCACCGCGAAGTACAGGAACTGCTCGTCCCACCGGCACCACACGCGGGCGCTGAGGTCATCCGCGCCATCGACCTCGCGGGCGTCGGCCACCATCTCCGGCGTCAGCACGAAGGTCGGCTCCCCCGGCCGGTCGCCAAGCTCACCGTCGATCTTCAGGGGGCGCGTGGTCCGACGAATCGACAGCTCCGGTGTGGCCAATGCACGGGGCGATGCCTGACGCCACTCGTAGCCGATGCGCCTGTCCAGGACCGAGAGCCTCCCGGTCTCAGTCTCCAGAGTCACCCGCAGCAGCGCGTTCTCGACGTCCCATGTATTGCGGTCAGATGGCGTCACTGTGGTCTCGGCAGCACCCGTGCCGCGCAGTGCGAGCACAGCCAGGGCGGAACTCAGGAGAAGCACGCTGGTTCGGCTCATATCATCCTCCCACGCGGCCCATGGACTGTGGCCGATAGACCGGATCGCTCCGGGAGCGGGATATTCGGCTGCCGGGCGCGTCTGACCTGTGTGGCTGGCGGCGGAGCCTGCTTCCCCCAGCGGGATAGACCTGAGCCTGCAACGAAGGACTGACGTGTCAGCGGTTCAGTAAGCCCCTTTGCCGAACAGCACCACGGGGATGGTGCGCAGCAGGATCGCCAGGTCCAGCAGCAGCGAGCGGTTGTTGATGTAGTAGAAGTCGTACTCGATGTTCTCGACCAGCGGCAGGTCCTTGCGGCCCAGCACCTGCCACAGCCCCGTCAGCCCGGGGCGGACCTGTAGGCGCAGGCGCTGCCAGGGCTGATAGCGCTGCACGATGAAGGCCATCTCGGGCCGCGGCCCTACCAGACTCATCTCCCCGCGCAGCACGTTGATGAGCTGAGGCAGCTCGTCGAGCGAGTAGCGGCGCAGCCAGCGTCCCACGCCCGTGACGCGCTCATCCTCCTCGCCGGTGGGCGCGGGGGCGTAAGGGTCGGCGTCCGGGGGCATGGTGCGGAACTTGAGCATGGTGAAGGGCTGACCGTCGCGGCCGATGCGCGTCTGGCGGAAGATGGCGGAGGCGCCGGTCTCGCGGCGGATCAATGGCGGCACGACCAGCCACACCGGGGCGCTGAGCACCAGCAGCACCAGGCTGCCGAGAATGTCCATCGCCCGCTTGACGGCCTGCTGCCAGGAGGCGAAGCTCCTCCCGCCCAGCGGCACCACGGGCAGGTCGGCCAGTCCCGAGATCTCCATGGAGCCGGTGAGAAGCTGCAGAGGCCCGGCGACCAGATTGAACTGCACTGGCAAGTCCCGGCAGTGCGCGATGATGGCCATCAGCCGATCCACGTCGATGTCGGGATCGGCCACCAGGACCTCGTCGATGTCATGCTCACCCACCAGCGCCGGGAGCTCCGACAGGCGCCCCAAGACCGGCAGTCCGCCCGCACTGCCATTCTCGTCGTCCACCGACACGAAGCCCACGAGGGTGTAGCCGAGGGACTCGTAGCGGCGGATACGCTCGGCCACCACCTGCCCCAGCTCCCCGCAGCCCACGATGACGGTCCGGGACTCGGACTCGGGCCGCCGCAGCACCTGCCGGCGGTAGCGGGCCAGCAGGGCCCGCTCGCCGGCGGCCAGGATCATGCCTGAGAGCCAGAAGAGGATGAGCATGGCGCGTGAGTAGTCGGTGCGCGAGAGAAAGGAGGCCGCGGCCACCAGGATGGCGGCGATGGAGACGGCGCTGAGCGTGGCCACCGCCTCGGCGAAGGGGGAGCTGAAGCGGCCGACGTCATAGAGGTCGCGGGCGAAGAACGCCAGCAGCCACAGGGCGACTACCACCGGCGCGGCCCGGGCATACAGCTCCGGGGGATGAGCCAGTGGCGACAGCAGCGTCTCCGGGACGTGCACCCGCAGGACGTACGCGGCGCCCATGGCAGCCAGGCAGGCCGTCGCATCGCCCGCGATGAGGGCGGCGATCATGCGCCGTTCGAAGGCCTGCCGTGGCGAGATGAGTGTCTGCGTCATGACATGGATGCCGGGACGTCCTGGTCCCCGCGTGCGTGTCCCACGCTGGCCCCGCGCAACAAACGGAATCGCTCACACGCCAGCTCGCACCTAAGCCCGGCGAAACCGGCCGAAGCTCGGTGTTGCCCGTCGAGTACTCCTCCTCCAGATATCGACATTCCACGAGGCCGTGGCGTTCCACAGCCGCATGCCGCAGAGGGCATCTCATCCTGGGAAGCCGGCGCCCTCGCCGGCTTGTGGAGTGTTGGGCCGACCTCCTCCGGGTGCTTCGCACCCGTCGTCGTGCGGCCCCTCCGACGGCAACGAATGCGGGCCGTACGGCCCGCGCCAAGCGTAGGCACGCCCGGCCTCGTCGTGCCGTCACATGCGGGGCCTACATGGCGATGGCGAGGGGGATGCAGCACGAGGCCAGCAGCAGGGCGATGACGGGGAAGCACCCGGAGGTGGCGGGATGTACCTCCCACTCGACCCCACGGGTGACGTTGCGGAAGACGTTCAGTGTCGGGTCCTCGCGGGCCTCCAGGTAGACGAACTCCTCGTCCGGCCGCACGTCGATGTCGGCGTGGCCGATGAAGCTGAGGACAGCCTCCCCACCCTCCAGATGCTCCCGGTAGCGCACGCGCCAGCCGGTGACGTCGCCGCGTGCCGGGCCCTCCGTCTCCTCCTGCAGCCGCGCCCTCCCCAGCGTGTAGTCATACCGCTGGCGGCACAGCGGGCAGAGGGTCTGGCCTGACGAGCCGCGGGCGGTCGGGACGCGAATCAGCCCGCTGCAGCCTCTGGCGGGGCAGTCCACCCGCAGCGCGGGCGTACCCTCGGACACCAGGAGTGCTGATGGGGGCTCGGGCGCCTCCTCGGGCTGCTGCTGGGGCCGCGGCTCCTGCTCCGGCGGCTGCTCCGTGGCCGCGGAATGCTCATCGCCTGGGGGCTTCGCAGGGAGCCTCAGCCCGCAGCTCATGCACCGGTCGTCGGTGGGGTAGACCTTCGCCCTGCAGCGAGGACAACGCGAGGTGTCGGGCATCTCCGTCCCCCCTCCCTGCACGCTGCAATCGTCATTGGCGCTCGCGGGGCACGAGCGTCATGTCGATATGCTGGCCGATGCCGTCGTCATCGGGGATGGCCTGGACGGCCACGTTCCACTCGCCCCTCTCCGCGGTGCTCAGACGGATGGTGCCCACGGCCGGCTCGGAGATCCAGTAGGGGATCTCGGAAATGAGCTTGACGCGTCGGCACAGCGGCCCGAAGATCTCCGCGTCGATCTCCTCGAGCCGCTGCCAGGTGCCCCCCACCTCGACCTCCGCGAGGCCGCCGTCAGCGCCCCCCGTGACGCGGAGCCTGCGGGCCCCCTGGTCGATGGCCTCATTCAGCAGCCGCCTGGAGAGCACCACCGCCGGGGCCGGCGCCGACTGCTCGGCCAGCTCCGCCAGCCGGGCGCGGCTGGTAGGTGCCACCCCCAGCTCGGCGGCCGACTGCAGGCAGTCGGCCACCCCGAGCAGGGCGTCGGCGAGACGTCCGTGCGCCTCGCCCGCCAGCACGGCCGCGCGCAGGAGGGGAGGAAAGACCTCGTCCAGCTCCGCCACGCGCTCGGCCAGGGAGTCCCCCGCCTGCACGGAGGTCTCCAGCGCCACAGTGACCGGCGCCAGGGGCTCGATCTCCTGGGCCACCACCTCCAGCGCGCTGAGCACCGGCACCTCCAGCCGCAGGAGCGTGCCAAGCTCGCGGCACCACAGCGCCAGGATCGCCCTCTCCACTCCTCGCTGCTCCATGCCATGTCCTCCCGCTAGCTTCGGCGCATCTCACGCACGGCCTGGGCGCCCCTCTCGCGGGCCTCCTGGAGCTTGCCGGGCATGTCGGCGACCTTGCCCCACTCCGCCACGTTGGCGCCCACCTCGCCGAGGTAGCGCGCCTTGAAGCCCTGCGCCCAGAACTTGACCGGCTCAGTGACCCAGTGGCTCTGGTCCTCATTCGGCGCGCCCCAGGCGGTGATGGCAAAGAAGCCCGAGCCCTCCATGCCCTGGCGCAGCCAGGGCGCCATGTAGTAGGCGCTCTGGCGGTCGATGAGGCACTTCATCTGGGCGGTGACGCCCTGCCAGTAGACGGGGCTGGCGAAGACCACGATGTCGGCCTGGGCCATCTTGTGCAGGACCTGGGGGGCGTCATCGTCGGCCCGCACATCCTCGCGCTCCTCCCAGACGTCGCCCACCGGCCCGATGGGGCGGATGTGCAGATCATCGAGGACGATCTTCTCCACCTCGGCCCCCTCGGACTTCGCGCCCTCGAGGAAGGCGTCAGTCATCAGATCAGTGTTCCCGCCCTTCCGGGGGCTGCCGACGAGTGCGACGACGGTGATCTTACTCATCCCGTGCCTCGCTCTCCACGTCCAGCCGGCCATCACGATACGCGCGAACAACGGTGGGCCTCGGCGCTCCGTCGAAGGTGTCCTCAATGCGCGCCCAGTGTTTGAGGAGCCAGGCCTCCAGTTCATTCCTACCAGCTTCGGCGAGGGCTGCCGTGAGGATGACGCAAGACAGCTTCTCGTCGAGGTATGTCCGCTGGATTGTCCTGCTCGGGATGAATGTACTGTCTCTGGTTACGACGATGAAGCCTTGCTCAGCGGCCATCGCCTTGATGCCGAAATCGCCTTCACCTGGCGCTCGATGATCGAATACGTGGTCAACGGGGAATCGGCCGTGACGATCCAGAAGTCTCGCCAGCGCCTGTGGCAGACATTCGTCGATGACAAACCTCATGCTGAGCGAAGCGCGTGCTCAAACTCCACTGCAGCCTCGACCGCAGCCAGAGGTATTCCGTACCAGTCAGCGACCATCTCTGGATCATCGCCAGCGGTGACAAACGAGTAGAGTGCCTCAGTCGGCACACCCGTGAGATCGTCAATCGGCTGGCCGAATGAGCGTGTCGGATCGAGCACGATGCGCCCGTCATGGCCGCAAGGCCAGTAGGCCTCAGCTTCGACATCCCCCCAGTCGATGTCCTCGAAGTAGGGCTCCACCATGTCGGGGAAAACCATCTGTGCGATGTGGAGTTCCTCAATCAGGCGCTCGGCGGGCAAGCCAATACTTGCGGCCCGTGTACGCTCCAGTTCGGCAAAGATGCTCTGACCATCCGTGCGGAAGCTCTTCACCGCGAACGGATGATCTGTGCTGAAGAGCTTTCCACCCTCTCTTGCCGCGGCTCGTATGACCTGCAGTGAAAGACCTTGATGACGGAAGAAACCCACAAAGAAAAGCTCAACGAAGTCGAGGAAGGTCACAAGTCGTCTGTCACCATCGAGTTCCGGCACGATCACAGGAGCGTAATCGCGCCCCGCACGGTGATAGCCTCTGGCCCAGCGATCGATCTGGTCCTCCCCGAAATCGCTGTCCAGACGCAGATTCACCAGACGGGCGACCTGCTTTGGCGTATAGATTCCTCGCCCGATGACCGTCCTGGTCATGATACTCTGCGCCCCCTCTCCCGCGATGATAGTATGCTCACCCCCATTCTACCCGAGCAAGCCCACTGGCGCAACAATGCGGACCTCCCGGTCGAGCACCGTGCGACAGCAGAACACGAGGTGACGCAGGGGACCCGCCACCAGCCGGTGTACTGAGGCACACAGACAGGCTGCCAGCAGAGGTGGTTGTGGTTGCCTTTTACCGAAGCCCCTACAGGTCCCGGTCTACTGGCGTCACTCCACCTCCGCGCCGCACTCGGGGCAGAACCTGGCCTCCGGGGGGACGGGGTGGCCGTTGGGGCAGGTGCGGACCTGCTGCTGCTCGATCGCCGCGCCACACTCAGGGCAGAACTTGGCGCCCTTGGCGACCACGTGGCCGTTGGGGCAGGTGGTGGCCGGCGGCGCCGCCACCCCGGGCTGGTGAGCCTGCTGGGGGTTGAGGGCCTGGGCCATCAGTTGCGCCATGGTCACGCCCAGCCCCAGGCCCGCGCCGGTGGCTGCCGCTGTTCCGCCATCCCCGCCGGCCCGCGCCAGATCGCCGATGGCCTGGGCGGTGCGGTAGCGGGTGAACTGCTCCATGTCGCCGACCGCGCCCATGGCGGAGCGCTCGTCGATCATGCGATTGACCTCATCGGGCGGGGTGACGGCGTCGATGAGGAAGTCCTCCAGCACCATCCCGTAGTTGCGGAAGTCGCTGGTGAGCCGGGCCTTGGTGGCCGCCCCGAGCTCGTCGTAGCGGCTGGCGAGGTCGAAGACCGAGTCCAGCGTCTCGCCGAGCATGTCGTTGAAGCGGGAGACGATGAAGTCCCGCAGCCAGGAGGCCACAGCCTCGGTGCTGTAGCGGTGCTCGGTGCCCACCACCCTGTTGACGAAGAGCTGCGGGTCGTCCACGCGCATGGTGAAGAGCCCGTAGGCGCGGAGGCGAACCGCGCCGAGGTCATCATCGCGGAAGATGACCGGCGAGGGCGTGCCCCACTTGAGGTTGGTGAAGGTGCGCATGTTGACGAAGTAGACCTCGGCCTGGAAGGGCGTCCTGCCTCCGAAGGGGATGTTGATGAGGCCTCGCAGCAGCGGCAGGTTGGCGGTGGTGAGGGTGTGCCGGCCGGGGCCGAAGACGTCCAGGGCCCGGCCGTCGCGGAAGAAGACGGCGGCCTGGCTCTCGCGAACGGTGAGCTGGGCGCCCAGGGTGATGTCCGCCTGCCCGTGCTGCGGCCAGCGGTGCACGATCTCATCGCCGGTGAAGTCGGTCCACTCAACAACATCGATGGCCATCAGTCGCGACCTCCTCTGCGCGAGTCGGTGAAGCTCAGATCGATGCGGGCGGGTGCCAGGGGCGCGCCCACTACGGCCTGCTCGTCGGTGTCGTCGATGACCAGCGCCACCGAGCCGTCCTCGGCGGCGTACCACGTGCACGTCCCACGTGTGAAGCGGCGGCCGGTGTCACCGCGGGCCCGTTCGATGTTCGCCTCGTCGCTCCACTGGCGCCGGTAGCTGCCGGCCTCCAGGTGGGCCACGCTCTCACCGAAGTCCTCCGGGGAGGCGGGCTCGGCCTCGAACAGGGCGTCCTCGGTCTGCAGCAGCAGCCGGGGCTGCCCCCCCAGCACCGGCTGCACCCGCGCCAGCCGGAGGCTGCGGCGGACGCCCCGCACGGCTAGAACCTCGACGACCTCCCAGTCGGCGTCGTCGAGGAGGAACTGATCGCCCAGCTCCAGCCAGCGTCGCGGTGCCATGCTGCGTCCTCAGGGAACGAGATCGGTCGCTACGCTCTCGCGCTCGTCGATCATCTCCGCCAGCGCGTCGATGTCCTCGTCGAGGCCGGCGAGCATATCCGCCATCTCATCCTCGTCGTCGGCGTCCGCCAGCTCGGCAGCGTCGTCCTGAATGTCGGCGATGAAGCTGCGCAGCGACAGGTCGTACTCGTAGAAGCGGTGCAGGTCCTCCTCGTTGATCCGCACCAGGTCGAAGAATCCGGAGTAGCCGTAGTCGGCGTAGCGGAGGTTGTCGCCGGCGCGCCGCAGCCGTCCGGCGACCTGCTCCAGATCGTCCATCATATCGATCTTCCCCCCATGCGACCAGTCGCTGGCGAGGCGCTCCAGCCGCTCCACGGCCTCATCGATCTCATCGGCGAGGAACTCCCGGAGCATCTTGTCCGCCCCGCGGCGCTGCTCGCGCTCCACGTAGCCCGAGAACCCGGGAATGGCATCGACGAGCTTCTGCAGCGGGTTGGGATCGCGCTGGATTCGCTCCCTGAAGTCCATCGTCCACACCTCCACGATGCAGTTGGCCAGGGGCCAACTCCTAAGGGATGCCACCGGACATCTCCACGACGACAGGCTCTGCTCCGCTAAGGCTATTCCACTCGCGCGGGCATTCACCTGCCCGGCCCGACGGAGGGGCACCCCAGGTGCGCGGAGACCGCCCCGGGGGAGGTGATCGCCAGGGCCGTGAGGAAGAGGGCATCTCAAGACGTTTGACACTTGCACGAGCGGATTAGTATACTGCGGCTACTGCCCCGCAGCCGCGAGCCAGTGGGACCGCCCGGCCCGCGGCGGTGACCGGGGAATGGTCATATAGATCGAGGCGGCACGGACTGTCGCCTCGAGGATGGGACAATACGAAGTTGAGAGCTGAGCTAGTTTCCGTTGGCACGGAGCTACTGCTCGGGGAGATAGTTGACACCAATGCCGTGTACATGTCGCAGAGGTTGGCCGAGATCGGGGTGGACGTGCATTTCGGGCACACGGTCGGCGATAACCTCGAACGGATAGTATCGGTCCTCGAGCTGGCTCTATCGCGAAGCGACGCCGTCCTCATCTGCGGCGGACTGGGCCCCACGCAGGATGACCTCACACGCGAGAGCGTCGCGGAGGTCACCGGGCGTCCCCTGCGGGCCGATCCGGAGGGCGAGAAGCGTCTGCGGGAGTTCTTCGCCCGCCGCGGTTACACGCCCACGCCCAACAATCTCAAGCAGACCACCGTCCCCGAGGGCGGGCGGCTGCTGGAGAACACCTGCGGCACCGCCCCCGGCCTGCTCGTCGAGCATCAGGACCGGGTCATCATCGCCGTCCCCGGACCGCCCCCCGAGATGCGGGAGATGATGCAGCGGGAGGTCATCCCCTATCTGGTGGAGCGCCAGGAGCGGCAGGCCGCTGCGGTCTTCACCCGCGTGCTGCGGATGGCCGACATCGGGGAGTCCTCGCTGGCGGCCCAGATCGACGACATCATCAGCGAGCAGACCGACCCCACCGTCGCCCCGTATGCCTCCCCCGGCGAGGTCACCCTCAGGCTGGCCACCAAATCCACCTCCGAGGAAGAGGCGGGCGCGAAGCTGGATGAGCTGGAGGAAAGGCTGCGCCAGCGCGTGGGGCGCTACATCTACGGCGTGGACGGCGAGACCATGGAGGTGGCGGTGGGCAAGGCGCTTCGGGAGGCCGGGGCCACCCTGGCGGTGGCCGAGAGCTGCACTGGGGGCCTGATCTGCAGCCGCATCACCGACGTCTCCGGCTCCTCGGACTACTTTCTCGGCGGCGTGGTGGCCTACGCCAATGACGTCAAGCATCGGGTGCTGGGGGTCCCCGAACAGACGCTGGCCGAGCACGGCGCGGTCTCCGAGCCCACCGCCCTGGCGATGGTCAGGGGTGTGCGAGACTACTACGGGGCCGACTACGCCGTGGCCACCACCGGCATCGCCGGACCCACCGGTGGGACGCCCGAGAAGCCGGTGGGGCTGGTCTTCATCGCGGTGGCCGACGCCACCGGGGCCCACTGCGTGAAGCAGAACTGGCCGGGCACGCGAGACCAGTTCAAAAGGCGGGTGAGTCAGCACGCCCTGAATGTGCTGCGCAAGCGCGTGTTGGGCATTGAGGTGAGCTGATGGGTGACGAGGAGAGGCTGCGGCTGTTCTTTGCGGTGCCGCTGGCGGAGGCGCTGCGCGATAGCGCCTGTGCCCTGCGGGATGAGCTGGCCGGGGCCTGCCGGCGGAGGCCGCGCATCAAGTGGGTGGAGCGGCCGAATCTGCACATGACGCTGAAGTTCCTGGGCGACACCCGTGCGGGGGAGCTCCAGCGCGTCTGCCGGATCGCCGAGCGCGCGGCCGAGGGCGTGGGGCCGATGTCGCTGGAGGTGTGTGGCGTGGGCTGCTTCCCGCCCCGCGGCGCCCCGCGCATCATCTGGCTGGGGGTCTCGCGGGAGTGCCCGGAGCTGACGAGGCTGGCCACGCGCCTGGATGAGGCCCTGCAGGAGGCCGGGCTGGCCGAGGCGGATCGGCACCCCTTCACGGCGCACTTCACGGTGGGACGGGTCAAGGACCGCCGCGGCGGGAGGGCCCTCCGCGACGCCATCGAGCGGCTGAGCGAGGCGCCGGTGGGCTGCATGGACGTTGACCACTTCGTGTTGATTTCCAGCGACCTAACGCCGCAGGGACCGGTGTACACCGAGCGGGAGCGATTCGAGTTGAGCGAGTGACCACAGACGGACCGCGCGTGCACTCCGACGCACAGGGAGGATCAGGGGGCCATGCCGAAGTCAGAGGACAAGCGAAAGAACCTGGAGAGGGCGATCTCGCAGGTCGAGAAGGAGTTCGGCGAGGGGTCGGTGATGCGACTTGGAGCCGAGCCGTCGCACTTGGATGTCTCGTCGATCCCCACAGGGGCGCTGACCCTGGACATCGCGCTGGGCGTCGGCGGCTTGCCCAGGGGCAGGTGCGTGGAGCTTTACGGCCAGGAGGGCTCAGGGAAGACCACCATCGCCTACCACTGCCTGGCCGAGGCCCAGAGGATGGGTGGCGTGTCGGCGCTGATTGACGCCGAGCACGCCTTCAGCCCGGAGTACGCCAGGGCGCTGGGCTTGGACCTGGATGAGCTGCTGATCTCGCAGCCGGATACGGCTGAGGAGGCCCTGGAGATTGTGGACACGCTGATCAGCTCCGGGGCCCTGGACGTCATCGCCATTGACTCCGTGGCGGCGCTGGTGCCGTCGGCGGAGTTGGAGGGCAACGTCGGCGATGCCCACGTCGGCCTGCAGGCCAGGCTGATGAGCCAGGCGCTGCGCAAGCTCTCCGGCCACTGCGCCGAGGCGGGCACCATCATCATCTTCATCAACCAGCTTCGCGAGAAGATCGGTGTCATGTTCGGCAACCCGGAGACCACGCCGGGCGGGCGGGCACTCAAGTTCTGGTCATCGGTGCGGCTGGAGGTCCGCCGCAGGGAGAGCCTCAAGGACGGCACCGACATCACGGGCAGCCGTACCAGCGTGCGGGTGGTCAAGAACAAGGTGGCGCCGCCCTTCAAGACGTGCGAGTTCGACATCATCTTCGGCAAGGGCATCTCGCGGCTGGGTTGCATTCTCGATGAGGGCGTTGACCTGGAGATCATCGAGAAGGCCGGGAGCTGGTACAGCTACGGGGAGGAGCGGCTAGGGCAGGGCCGGGAGAACGCGGTGGAGTATCTGGAGGCCAACCCCGAGCTGGCGCTGGAGATCGAGAACAAGATTCGCGACCAGGTCGGCTTGCCGCTGCTTGAGGAGCCGCCGAGCGCCGAGGAGGCCGAAGAGGCGGAGGAGGGGGAGCAGGCCGAGGACGCTGACGAGGACGAGACCGGGGACGAGCAGTAGCAGGGAGCTGACTGAATGGGAGGTATTGACCTGAGGAAGTGGGAGGATGTCTGATGGGGGAGGGCGCCATCCACAGTACGCCGAGTCCAAATCGGCGGCACTGCGGCTGCTGGCCAGCAGGGCGCGCCCGAGGGAGTATCTGACCCGAAGGCTGCTTGACAAGGGGCTGGCCCGCGATGCGGTGGAGGAGGTGCTGGACGACCTGGAGCGGGCCGGGTACATCGACGATGAGCAGTACGCGCGCGACCGCATCGATGAGCTCCTTCGACAATCGAAGAGGGGAGCACGCGCTCTCACGCACAAGCTGATCCAGGAGGGACTGCCCCGCGAGACGGCCGAGCAATTGGTCGCCGAGCGGCTGGAGGGGGAGGATATGCTGCAGTGGGCGCTGGAGGTGGCGCGGGAGCGCGCCGGGCGCCTGCGGGGGGTGGAGCCGGACACGGCGCGCAGGAGGCTGTACGGATACCTCAGTCGCCGAGGCTTCACGCAGGGGGTGGCTTTCAGGGCCACGGACGAGGCACTGTCAGGGTTGGATGAGCAGCAGTAACTGCCGGTTCACCGCAACGGAGGTGAGAATCCGATAATGGATACATGGCTACTTCCCGCAATCGTAGCCGCTGCATCCGCCGTGATCGCATACGTAGTGTACCGCGCCCAGGTCTCCGCCGCCAGGGGGCGGATCGAGGAGGACCGGGCCGAGGCACAGGAGCTGAAGGAGAACGCTCGGGAGCAGATCGAGGCTGAGCGGAGAGAGCTGAGGCTGGCCGCAAAGGAGGAGAGCCTCAAGCTCCGCGAACAGATCGAGGCGGAGATGAAGTCGCAACGCGAGGAGCTGGACAAGACGAAGCGCCGGTTGGAGGAGCGCGAGGACCGCATCGAGCGCCTCAGCACTGAGATCGACAACCGATCCCGCAACCTGCGCAACCGTGAGAAGGAGATCGAGCAACGCGAGGAGCAGGCCCAGGAGCTGCTTGCTGAGCGGGAGCGGGAGCTGCAGCGCATCTCCGGACTCACCCGCAGCCAGGCCAAAGAGATGCTGCTGGCTGAGGTGGAGGAGGAGATCGCGCAGGACGCCAACCAGCTCGTCCGCCAGGCCATGACCAAGGCCGAGGAGGAGGCCGAGCGGAAGGCCAACGAGATCATTGCCTGGGCCATCCAGCGCTGCGCGGTGGATCACACCGCGGAGAGCACTGTATCGGTGGTATCGCTGCCCAGCGACGACATGAAGGGCCGCATCATCGGGCGCGAGGGCCGCAACATCCGGGCCTTCGAGCAGGCCACGGGCGTGGACCTGATCGTGGATGACACGCCCGAGGCGGTGGTGCTGTCCGCCTTCGATCCGGTGCGCCGGGAGGTGGCGCGCATCGCGCTGGAGGCGCTGGTCGCCGACGGGCGCATCCACCCGGGACGGATCGAGGAGGCCGTGGAGCGGGCGCGCGAGGAGATCGACGAGCAGATGAAGTCCGCCGGCGAGGAGGCCACCTACGAGACCTCCGTCTCCGGCCTGCACCCTGACCTGGTGCGCCTGCTGGGGAAGCTGCACTTCCGCACCAGCTACGGTCAGAACGTGCTGAAGCACTCCATCGAGGTGGCGCACCTGGCCGGCGCCATGGCCGGGGAGTGCGGCGCCCGACCGGCCCTGGCCCGCCGCGCCGGCCTGCTGCATGACATCGGCAAGGCCGTGGACTACGAGCGCGACGGCTCCCACGCGCTGATCGGTCAGGAGATCTGCCGCGGCCGCCAGGAGCCGGAGGCGGTGGTGCACGCCGTGGGCGCCCATCACGAGGAGATCCCCATGGAGAGCGTGGAGGCCTTCCTGGTGCAGGCCGCGGACGCCATCTCCGCCGCCCGGCCCGGCGCCCGCCGCGAGACCCTGGAGGCGTATCTGAAGCGCCTGGAGGGCCTGGAGGGCATCGCCAAGAGCTTCAAGGGCGTCGAGAACTGCTACGCCATTCAGGCCGGCCGGGAGCTGCGCGTGATGGTCAAGCCCGATCACATCGACGACCGCCAGGCCTACAAGCTGGCTAAGAAGATGGCCGGGCGCATTCAGAGCGAGATGGAGTACCCCGGGCAGATCCGAGTAACAGTGATCCGGGAGACGCGGGCCGTGGAGTACGCGCAGTAGGCGAGACAATGCGCCCCGGGGCGGCATCCGGGAGCTCCGGGGCCCTTGCAGTGAAGAGAGCCTGGTCTGCTGATGGTCATTGTGCACATCGGCGACGTGGTGGGCAAGCTGGGGCGGGTGGCCACCGCGGAGCTGCTGCCGGAGCTGATCGAGGAGCACGATCCGGCGGCGGTGATCGTCAACGGGGAGAACGCCGCCGGCGGCGCGGGTATCACCCAGTCCACTGCCGATGAGGTCTTCGCGGCCGGCGCCGACTGCATCACCACGGGAAACCACGTCTGGGCCCAACGTGAGGCCGAGACGCTGGTCACCAAAGACAGGCGCGTGCTGCGGCCGGCGAACTTCCCGCCCGGGACTCCGGGCTCGGGGATCATCATGCTGCCCGCCCGCAACGAGGACGCGCAGGTGGGCGTCATCAACCTCTGCGGACGGGTCTTCATGCGGGAGCTGGACTGCCCCTTCCGGGGCGCGGACCGGATCCTGGGGTGGATGCGGGAGGAGACCGCCGTGGTCTGGATCGACTTCCACGCCGAGGCCACGTCCGAGAAGGGCGCCCTGGCCCGGCATCTTGACGGTCGCGTCAGCGCCGTCATCGGCACCCACACCCACGTGCAGACCGCCGACGAGCGCATCCTCCCGAGCGGCACGGCCTTCATCACTGATGTGGGGATGACGGGGGCTCTGGACTCGATCATCGGGGTGGAGGTGGAGCCGGTCCTCAAGCGCTTCAGGATGCAGATGCCGGTGCGCTTCAAGCCGCCGAGGAGGGGACGGGCAATACTCTGCGGAGTGGTCGCCGAGGTGGATCCGGACACCGGCAGGACCTGGACGATCCGGCGGATCCGGCGGGAGATGGTCCGGAAGTGAGCCGGGGCGGCGTCGATTTGCCGACCCCCTTGCCTTGCACAACGGTTCCGAGTACCATATAGTAGCCGCGATGGAGCTGTCTCAAACAAAGATTCATACCAGGCATCTCACAACGCCCAAGGCCTTACCTGGCACCAGCACAGAAGCAAGGGGGCAGTCGGCTCGTGGATATACTGCGCGTCAGCTCAACCTCGGACCCAAACAAGGTCGCGGGGGCCCTCGCGGGCACCATCCGGGAACACCGGCGGGCCGAGCTCCAGACCGTCGGCGCCGGCGCCCTCAACCAGGCCGTGAAGGCGATCGCCATCTCACGAGGGTTCCTGGCGCCATCAGGGATGGACCTGGTCTGCTGGCCCTCCTTCAAGGACATCGAGATTGACGGCAACGAGCGGACTGCCATTCGCATGTCAGTCCGTGTCCGGCAGGATCTCACCGAGACCGCACGCTGAGTTATGTCTGTCCCTGATGATCGATTCATCTGCGCCCGGGGCCCACACCGGGCGCGATGTTGTGTACCCCTGCAGGCGAGATGCCGTGAGGCCGCATGTCAGCCCGACGTCCAACATCGTATTGGCGCTGGCCGCCGCCGGCGTGGGGCCGCCCATCGCGCCTCTGGAGGGGGGACCGCCCGGTGACCATCCGGGAAGGGTCCGGGGGATGCCGGGGGAATACGGGCGCTGGTCTGAGACAGTGGACCGCCAGCGGCGCTGCCATGATCCGCCGCGATGATGTGGGAGGGTGACCGCGATGGAGACGATCACCGCCGGGGTGCTCGGCTTGGGGAGCATGGGGGTGGGCTGGCACTGCGCGCAGCTTGATCGCGTGGAGGGGCTGGAGCTGATCTGCGGCTGCGACCCCTCAGACCAGCGCCGGGCCCTGGCGGCGCAGGAGTACGGGATCCAGACGCACGAGGACTACGATGAGATGCTGGCCCGCCAGGACCTGGACCTGGTGGTGGTCGCGACGCCCTCGGCGATGCACCGGGACCACGTCATCGCGGCGCTGGAGGCCGGCAAGCACTGCGTGTGCGAGAAGCCGCTGTGCATGGACCTGGCCGAGTGCGAGGAGATCGTGGCGGCGGCCCAGCGTACGGGAATGATGATGTCGGCCTACCAGAACCGGCGGTGGGATGAGACCCACCTTGGTGCCATGCACACGGTCAGCAGCGGGGTGCTGGGAGAGCTCTTCTTCACTAAGCAGATCTCCATGAGCTACTCGCCGATCATGCGCACCTACGGCGTGGAGGAGTTCCGGCCGCAGTGGCGCGCGGAGAAGCGCTACGGGGGCGGGCTGCTGTATGACTTCGGCCCCCATCGCATCGACCAGCTCCTGCAGCTTCTGGACTACCCCGAGGTGCGCGACGTCTACTGCGAGCTGCAGGGGCGGGTGTGGTCGGACGAGGTGGATGACTACTGCCTGGTCCTCATCCGCTTCGCGAACGGGGTGACATCCCAGGTGGAGACGACTACCGTGGCGCGGCTGGGCATCGGGGGGACGCTGATCGTGGGCCGGAAGGGCGCCTTCCGCGACGGGACCATCGCCGTGGGTGAGGGCGACGAGCAGAGGGAGTTCCCCGCCCAGCAGTTTGAGCGCGACTGGGACGCCTACTACCGCAACATCCACGGCCACCTGACGGAGGGCGAGGAGCTGGCGGTGCCGTTGTGGCAGACGCGGGCCATGATGGCCATCATCGACGCCGCGCTGCGCAGCGCCCGGAGCGGCGAGGTTGTGGCCCCCGGATAGCCGGCGGCACCGCGGGAACTTAATTTTTGGTGACAAGCTCCGAGGGTACGACGGGGCAGACGGTGAATACTATAAGGCCTCGTCGGGGTGCTGCCGAGGCCCTTGGTGGGCGTTCGGCATTTGCCTGAGGACGACGGTTCTGTTACAATCACAGATAGACATAGACTTGTCGGAGGTAAGGGTCGTGGGCGGAGACGGGATGGACCCGCTGGAGGTCTTCGAGCGCGAACTCGACGAGCTGATCACCTCGTGTCGGCATCCGGACGAGAAGCGGATTCGATACGGGAACCTGCGGAGCGAGGTGTCGGAGGGCTCGGGCAACGGGGTCACCAACGCCGCCGTCGTGTACGAGACTCCCGGCGGATCGACCACCCAGATCAACATCACCTACGATGAGGACGAGCAGGTCTTCACCTACCTCAGCGAAGACCTGGGGAAGACGGTTACCTGCGAGGACCCTCATGAGGTGCTGGAGATGGTGCGTCGCCACACCGCGTCGATCCCCCGGAAGCGGATGAGGGCGCTGTTCAACACCATCGACATCTGGCTGTCGGAGGGCAAGTCGCGGCGTGAGATGTTCGGGGAGATGAACAAGCTCCTGCAGAGCGAGTTCCTCGGCGGGCGCATCACCACCGATGAGCTGAAGGCCGGCATCCACCACATCGTCAGGCAGTTCAGCTAGTGCTCAGTCGCAGAAGTTCGCCTACCCTCCGGCGTCACGACAGCACGCTCGCACCCGCTATGGAGGGGCCGCCGCGTGCCAAGCGAGCGGTGCGTTCTCTAACGCAGCGCTCAGCTTCCACCCCGGCCCACGCGCTAAGTAGTGCCGGCGCCCTCGCCTGCACTCCGTTTCGCGAGACGACGCCGCCCGCTGCTGGCGGGCGGCGGCGTCATGTACCCGGCCCCGCGCACCAGGAAGGAAGCGGCCGGGCGAGCGGAGAAGAACAGAGGTGGGAGCGTACCCATCGCGCACCCGCTCCGGTGGCGGCCCGTGCGCGCGTTGATAACCGATGGAGAGAGGGTTCACGATGAGCGATGCCTTTGAACTGATTGTCCCCCGGACCGAGCCACCGCTCGACCCCGGCTTCCGGCCGGCGGTGCTGGCCAACCACAACTTTTTGGAGCAGGTGGAGGCATCCGGCGAGGGCGTGGACGTGGCGTTTGCACTCGAGCGCGGAGACGGGTCCGTCTCGGTCTACGAGACCAGGGCCTACTCCCCGGACTCCCCCAACGCCGAGGCGAATCTGATGTACGCCGAGCGCGTGGTGAAGTTCCTCCTGTGGCAGCGAGGCGGCTGGAAGGTGATCGTCGGCGGGCATCAGCAGATCGCCGACCACCTCACCCAGGCCTACTCGCCCGACGGCGCCCGGGCCTTCGACTGGGAGTTCATGAGCGGCGTCTATGAGAGGGAATTCACCGTCGAGAGCGTGCCGCTGGAGGAGACTCCCGAGGAGCAGGACACCGCCGAGCCGATGGGCCGGCACCTGGAGGGTCGCCGGGTGGGCTTCGACCTCGGGGCCTCCGACCGCAAGACCTCGGCGGTCGTGGACGGGGAGTCCGTGTTTGAGGAGGAGGTGCCCTGGGACCCCAAGAACCACAGCGACTGGCACTATCACTACGAGGGCATCAAGCACTCTGTTGAGCGGGCGGCCGAGCACCTGCCGCGGGTGGACGCCATCGGCGGGAGCGCGGCGGGGGTGTGGATCAACTCCCGAGTGCTGGTGGCCTCGCTGTTCCGCGGGATCCCGGAGGAGGACTTCGACGCTCACATCAAGAACATCATGCTCGATATCGGCGAGGAGATGGGCGTGCCCATCGTCGTGGCCAATGACGGCGAGGTGACGGCGCTGGCCGGCTCCATGTCTCTGGAGGAGAACGGCGTGCTGGGCGTGGCCATGGGCTCGTCGGAGGCCGCCGGCTACGTCACCATGGACGGGAACATCACCGGCTGGCTCAACGAGCTGGCCTTCGCGCCGGTGGACTACCAGCCCGGCGCGCCGGAGGACGAGTGGTCGGGGGACACCGGCGTTGGGGCGCAGTACTTCTCGCAGGAGGCCGTGGGCCGGCTGGCCCCTGTGGCGGGCATCGAGTTCGATGACGATCCCGAACTGCCCATCCTCCTCGAGCGCGTGCAGGAGATGCACCTCAACGATGAGGAGCCGGCGGACAAGATCTTCCAGACCATGGGCACCTATCTGGGCTACACCATCGCCCACTACGCCGACTTCTACGACTTCAAGAACATGCTGATTCTGGGTCGCTGCACCTCGGGCAACGGCGGGCCCACCATGCTGCAGACGGCGAACGACATCCTGGACCGCGAGTTCCCGGAGCTGGCGGCGAAGATCGACCTGATGCTGCCCAGCGAGCGCCTGCGGCGCGTCGGCCAGGCCATCGCGGCCGCCAGCCTCCCGGAGCTTGAGGACTAAGCTGAGCCCAGCAACGCAAACGCCTGACGCAAAGGCGGAGCAGAGCACGGAGGATCAATCATGGAGCTACGCAAAGAAGGCGCTGAGATCTACGTGCCCGACGGCACGCCCGTCGATGAGGCGCTGGCCCGCACCACGCACATGGGCGTCGGCGCCCATCAGGACGACCTGGAGATCATGGCCTACGACGGTATCCTGAGCTGCTTCGGCCAGGATGAGAAGTGGTTCTTCGGCTGCACCTGCACCAACGGCTCCGGCAGCCCGCGCGACGGCCTCTATGGCGACTATACCGACGAGATGATGATGCAGGTGCGCCGCCAGGAGCAGAAAAAGGCCGCCTACGTGGGGGAGTACGGTGCCCAGGCGCTGCTCAACTACGCCTCCAGCGAGCTGCGCGACCCCGAGAACCCCGATCCGCTGGCCGACCTGGTGGACCTGCTCAGAGCCGCGAGGCCGCAGTGGGTCTACACCCACAACTTCGCGGACAAGCACACCACGCACATCGGCGCGGTCTCCCGCACGCTGGAGGCCATCCGCAGCCTCGACCCCGATGAGCGGCCCGAGGCGCTGTGGGGCTGCGAGGTCTGGCGCGACCTGGACTGGATGCTCGACGAGGAGAAGGTCGCCTTCGACGTGGCAGGCCACCCCAACCTGGAGGCGGCCATCCTGGGCGTCTTCGACTCCCAGGACATCGGCGGGAATCGCTACGACCTGGCGACGATGGGCCGCCGGCGTGCCAACGCCACATACTTCGCGACCCACGACGTGGAGCAGACCGACTCGATGATCTTCGCCATGGACCTCACGCCGCTGATCGAGGACGACGACCTCGATCCGCGCGAGCTGATGCGGGAGCACATCGAGCGCTTCGCGGACAACGTGGTGGAGGTCATGGACGGCATCCTGCGGTGAGTGGGGCGGACACATCCGTTCCGTGGCACGGGCACTGTTGCCCGTGCGCCGTTTGGGGACGATGAGAGTCAACGCCACGGGGCGCGGGAGATGCATCCCGCGCCTCTCTGCTCATAGGAGACTGAGTGCGGACGGGGGCTTTTAGATTATGGATTTCGATTGGACCCTGGATGAAGACGAAGATCCATTTGCAGACGAGCCTAGATTCGACCTTCCTGCGAAGCTCCCCAAGCTCCTTGCGACACTTGCCGTTTATGCCGACAGAAAGGGAGAAACCCTCCTTCACGATGTATTGACCGCTTCGGAAGCAATTGTCGAGGAAAGCGTCGAGTACTACCCGGGCGGCCCTGCGGGACACGGGCACTGTGTGCGTCTCCTCGTACCTGCCGCGATCTACGTTCGGATACCGATAGAGGACCTCGAAGAGGTAGAGCAAGAGCTCACCAGCCAACTCAACACAATCGCTCGTGTGCGAGGGGAACGTGTTGAGACCGTTGCGTTGGAGATACGGGAAGCGCCAACATCGGGCGCGCTCGCCGCACCGCCCGCGCGGGAGGCGGACATCGACCTGTGGGGAGATCAGGAGTCTCTCAGGCTATTCGTCAGTCACGTTGCGGCACACAAGACCGAAGCTCATGAGCTAAAGCGTTGGTGTGAGAAGGTCGGCATCTCCTGCTTTGTCGCACACGAGGACATAGTGCCGACTGCGGAGTGGGAACCAGAGATACTGCGCGCTCTTGTCAGCATGGACGCGCTACTTGCGTGGTTGACTCCAGGGTTCCATGAGAGTGAATGGACAGACCAGGAAGTGGGCGTTGCCATTGGCCGGCGCATTCCAGTGATCCCTGTGCGACGCGGCCTCGATCCCTATGGGTTTATAGGAAAGTATCAGGCTCTGTTGGGGGATTCGATGTCACTTGAGCAGGTCGCCGATGAAGCCATGGAGGCGCTGATCGAGCGATTCGAGACAACAACCGGCAGAATGGCCCGAGCACTTGTAGCTCGGTTTGAGCGTGCGGACAGCTTCCGTCACGCCGAGAAACTGCTTCGTGTGATTGCGGGGTACCAGACACTGCCGGCCGAACTGATCTCCCGCATGGAAGCCGCACCGGGCAGCAACGTGCAAGTTGCAGAAGCATGGGGGGTGCAAGAGGAGTTGCCCAAGCTTATCGAACGTCTTCGCAACGTCTGACGGCAGCATTTCGGTGTTACACGACAGGGAGGCCGCCGATGGCCGAGGCCGAGCTGACCGGACTGTGGGTCGTGGCGCCATCGACGGTCGCGGCCGGTGAGCAGTTCGCGCTGCGCATCAAGGCGCTCACGCGGCCACACTACGTTGATGCGGCCTGCTTCGTGGCCCTCCCGCCGCGGCTGCGCTCGCCCTACAATCACTCCCCGCGCGGCATCCACTACATGGACAACGCCGCACCGCGCTGGGACGGCGCCCTGGAGATCGAGGGCCCCGACGGGCCATCGCGCATCGACGTCTCCGAGCTGCGGGGCACCTTCGAGGGCGATGAGCGGGCCATCGGCGAGGTCCGAGGCTTCTCCTTCGCCAGGCCGGGCGTGCACAGCGTCCGGGTCATGGAGCCTCGCCGCGGCGTGGTGGGCCACAGCAATCCCGTCGTGGTCAGCGACGAGCCGCCGGCCGAGCGCCTGTGGTGGGGCGACCTGCACTCACAGACCTTCTTCTCCGACGGCCTGCGCTGCCCCGAGGAGCTGTATCACTTCGCGCGCCACGAGGGCTTCCTGGACATCTTCGCCCTCGCCGATCACTCCGAGCATCTCACCGATCGCCAGTGGGAGTACTTCGTGGCGGTCACCAATGACGCCAACGCGCCGGGGCAGTTCGCCACCCTGGTGGGCTTCGAGTGGACGAACCACTGGCCGGGGCACCGGAACCTTTACTATCGCGGCGACGGCGGGCCCATTGTGCGCCGCGGCGCGCGCACCGTGGAGGACCTGCAGCGCCTCTACGAGGTCGCCGCGGAGCACCGGGCGCTGCTGATCCCGCACCACACGGCGAACGTGACCATGGGCGTGGAGTGGGAGGCGGCCCACGATCCCGAGCACGAGCGCCTGGTGGAGATCCACTCCGTGTGGGGGACGTCGGAGCGCCCCGAAGCCGCCGGCAATCCCTTCCCCATCCGCACCCTGAAGGGCGAGCAGGAGGGGAGGCACGTCATCGACGCGCTGCGCCTGGGCTACCGCTTGGGCTTCGTGGGCGGCGGGGATATCCATGACGGGCGGCCCGGCGACGAGCTGCACAACCTCCAGCAGCTCCCGGAGGCCTACGGACTGCTCAGCCGCCAGGGCATCATGGGCGTGTGGGCGCCGGAACTGACGCGCGAGGCCGTCTTCGACGCCCTCTGGCGCCGCCGGTGCTTCGCCACCACGAACGTGCGCACCCCGATGCGCTTCAGCGTCTGCGGCGAGCCCATGGGTGGCTTCGTGTGCTGCCGCGAGGAGCGGGAGATTCGCCTGTGGGCGGCCAGCGAGGTGCCCATCGTGGAGGCCACCATCGTCCGCGGCGGGGAGGACTGGCGGACGCTGGACTGCCACGAGATGCTGGTGGACTGGACCGTGGAGGATGGCGCCTCGGCGTCCGAGGAGTGGTACTACGCGCGCATCACGCGGGCGGACGGGTGGATGGCCTGGTCGAGCCCGGTGTGGGTGAACTGCACGTGAGCGCGGGCCGCCGGGCCCGTGCCGTTACGCTGCTGAGCGGCGGGGCGCCCGATCCCCCGGTGTGCATGCAGACCTACCTGGGGCTGTTCCTCGAGCCCCGGCGGCGAGAGGCGCTGGCCGCCGTCTACGGGGAGATGCTCGGCGGGGCCGGGGAGCGCGAGCTGAGCTTCGAGGAGCTGGTGGAGGCGCAGTTCGATGCATGGGAGCGAGCCTGGTCCGTCCTCCAGCGGCCGCCGGCGTGGATGCCCACGCGCTTCGGCCCCACCCGCGCGGCCGGCGGCACGCGGATCATGCTCCGGGAGGGCCGAGTGCTCAGCCAGGCGCCGGGCGGCGAGCCGGTGGACGTCATCGACGCGCCGAAGGGCTCCACCACCGATGTCTGGGACCGGCGGTCGGACGTGGCCTCCCGCGATCCCGATCGCATCGCGCCGGTCGAGGATGCCGCGGCGCACCGGCAGTCGGGGACGCTGGAGCTGCCGCGGCGGGCCGTGGAGCGATGGGGTGACGAGTATCTGGTCTACGGGTCGGTGGGCGCGGCCTACTGGTCGGCCTACTCGGCGCTGGGCTTCGCCGGGCTGATGGAGACGATGCGCTCGGGCCCCGAGCTGCTGGCCGAGATCATCGCCAACAGGACGCGGACACTCTGCGGCCGGCTGGATCTGCTGGCGGAGGCGGGCGTGGAGTGCATCTTCACCGAGGAGTGCCTGAGCAGCTCGGACCTCATCTCCGAGGAGGACTACCTGCGGTTCAGCCTGCCGGCGGCGCGGGAGCTGCTGCAGCACGCCCGGGACCTGGGGCTGCGGACGGTCTACTACTGCTGCGGGGGCGTCGAGGACCGCCTGGAGCACCTCGCGGAGCTGCCAGCCGACGTCCTGGCCTTCGAGGAGAGCAAGAAGGGCTTCGAGATCGACCTGGGGCAGGTGCGGCGCGCTATAGGCGATGATCGGTCGCTGCTGGGGAACATCGACGCCACGCTGCTGCGTGACGGCTCGGAGGAGACTATCCGGCGGGCGGTGCGCGCCCAGTTTGACGCCGCCGGGCCGCTGCTGGCGACCAGCCTGGGCAGCCCTGTGACCCTGGATACCGAGCCGTGGCGCATTGACGCCATGGTCGCCGCGACCGAACAGGTGCAGAGAGGCTGATCCCGCTCCCGGGGCTCAGAACGACCGGCCCTTGAGCTTCTCGCTCACCGTGCCATCAGGCAGCACGTAGTCGGGCGAGACGTAGCCCTCCTGCTCGAAGCGGGGCTTGCGCACGCAGCCCTCGCCGCCGTTCCAGCAGTAGTCCTCCACCCACTTGCGCTCGATGAGCCCCTGGTCGTAGGCGCGCTTGATTGCGGACGTCTCGTTGTACCATCGGCACAGGTCTCGTTCTTCGGACACTCGTGTACCTCCCGGCGTCGTTGACAGGTTCGGACCAGCCACGCCAGCCGCCGGCTTCGGCATCACGTGCAGGAGACCTCCCCCGGCTGCGGCACGGAGGTTGCCGGGGCATGGGCGCCGAAGCCTGTTGCGACGTGGGCAACGCGCGCTGTGATGGGAGGATGCCGTTGCGGCCCGAGGCGTGGGACGAGAGCCGCGACTTCGACGTCCTGGTGGTCGGGGATCTGAACATCGACCTCATCCTGTCGGGGATTCCCCGCATCCCGGCGTATGGGGAGGAGGTGCTGGCCTCGGCGCTGACCCGCCGGCTGGGGGGCTCGGCGGCCAACTTCGCGGTCTGCTGTGGACGGCTTGGCCTGAAGGTGGCCTTCGTGGCGCGGGTCGGCCGCGACGACTTCGGCGACTTCCTGGTCGGGGAGCTGGAGCGATGGGGCGTCACCGGCGACTTCGTGGCCCGCGATCCGGAGCGGGCCACGGGCATCACGGTGTCGCTGTCCAGCCCCGAGGATCGGGCCTTCGTGACCTACGTGGGGACCATTGATTCGCTGCGCGGGGATGACGTTCCTCGGAGCCTGCTGGGCCGCGCTGGGCACATGCACGTGGGCAGCTACTTCCTGCAGACGAAGCTGCAGCCGGGCCTGCCGGAGGTAGCGGACGCCGCCCACGATGAGGGCCTGAGCGTGTCGTTGGACACCGGCTACGATCCGGCCGAGGACTGGGACGGCGGGCTGCTGGCGCTGCTGGAGCGCGTGGACCTGTTCCTGCCTAATGAGATCGAGGCGCAGGCCATCACCGAGACGCGCAGCGTCCAGGCCGCCTTCGCCGCGCTGTGCTCGATGGCTGACGTGGTGGCCCTGAAGCTCGGAGCCGAGGGCGCCATCGCCTGTGCCAACGAGGAGACGGTGCGCCTGCCGGCCTTCGCGGTCGAGACGGAGGACACTACCTGCTGCGGAGACGCCTTCAACGCCGGCTTCCTCGCCGCGCTCATGGCGGGGCTGTCGCTGGAGGAGTGTGTGGCGCGGGGGAACGCGGCCGGGGGCCTGATGGCATCGGTGGTGGGCAACGACGCCGGCGTGCTCAGCCCCCAGGCCGTGGAGGAGCTTGTGAGCGGCATGGGCGCGCCAGGTTCGGGAGGCGGCCACGGGTGAGACCCGGATGGCCCATCAGCGGCGGGCTGGCTCCCAGGAGAGGCGCGGTGCTGCACACTGCGCTGTGCTTTGCGGGCACCGCGCTGGTGCTGGCCTTCGTCGCCGCCTACTCGCTGCTCGGGCCCTACAGCGGCACGCCTCGCCGCACCACCTTCGCCATCGCCGCCATCGTACTGGCTGCCGCGGGAGCGACGGTCTCCCTCTCCGTGGCGGTGGGGGCGGTGGTGCGCCGCCGGCACCTCGCGGAGCAACTGCGGCCCGGCGAGCGGATCGTGGGCTTCTTCCCCGCCGAGCGGCTGGATGGGGCCGATGGGTCAGGTGACGGTGATCCGGCGCTTGTGACGCTGACGAACCAGCGGCTTCTGGTCCATGGTCGCAGGGCGCGGCAGGAGCCGCTGCTTGACCTCGAGCACGAGGACGTGGCAGAGACCGCGAATCTGGGGACCGTGGCCTGCTCAGCCATGCAGCGGTGCCTCGTGTACAGCCTGGGCCTTGCGGACGGGCGGCAGCTGCGGCTGCGGTTCACCGCCAGCGTGGGCCTGGACTTCCTCGACCCCTGCGGTCAGTATCTCGACACCCCTCAGCGCCAGCTTCGGGCGTTGGTGGTGGCGGCCGAGGGGCCCACGCCCTCGCGGCCCAGCCAGCCCCTGGACACCATGCTGGTGGACGGGGAGCCCACGGTCTGCCTGCTGGAGCTGGCCGAGAACTACCTGCGCATCATCGGGGAGCACTCCCCGCCGATGGCCGACCTCTACTACTACTTCCACTGGCGGCACATGCGGGTCGAGGAAGCGAAGGAGCCCTGTCCCCCGGGGCTGCCGGAGAGCTGGCGGGCGCTGCGGCTGGTCTTCCACGAGGACAGCGCCCTGACCCTGTGCGGCACCGAGGCCACTGTCAGCCGCGTGCGCGAGTGGGCACTGCAGGCCGGCGCGCAGGCCGCAGACGCCACGGGATGAGCGCACCTCCACCGCGGGCTATCGACGCCGCATCACGGCCGTGGTCTCCCTGGCGTTGTGCGGCATGCGACCGACCCGGATGTCGCGGTAGCAGTCCTCCAGGATGCGCGCGGCCTCCCGGACGTGCCGGCGGCGGTGCCGCGTCACGAACTTGATGGTCATCACCGCCACGGCACCCGGCGTCAGCAGCTCCGCCACCGCGCACATCAGCCGCGCGGAGTCCTCAGGCTCGAGGTTCATGTCGTTGGTCAGCACATCGAACCGCCCCAGGCGCTCAGCATCGAGCTCCTCGGCGCGAGACCGGATGTGCGTGACGTTGGCCAGGCCGGTGACCCGCTTGTCGAGGTCCGCGGGGTCCACCGCCACCACCTCCGCCACCCGCTCGGCCAGCACCCGCGTCCAGCCGCCCGGCGCCGCGCCCAGGTCCAGCGCCCGGCCGTCGGCGGGCAGCTCCAGGCCGAACTCGTCGATGGCCTCCCGCAGCTTCAGCTCCGCCCGCGAGATGGGGCGCTCGCCGGGCGCCCAGCGGCGCATACGCCGGAGCTGCTTGTGCAGCAGGTGCTCGGCCGGGTTCATGCCCATGAAGGCCAGGTCCTGGAAGATCTCCGCCGAGAGGACCTGCTCGGGCTGCTCCAGGTCCACGGGCGGGCCCTCCGGGGTGACGAAGACGTCCGCGAGCGCCAGCTCCACATCCCGGCTGGTGAACTCGTGCTCGCCCCGGCGGTTGCACGCGACCCGGAAGCTGCGCTCGCGCTCAGGCGGCGGCAGGCGCCCGGCGGCCTCCTGCATGGCTCCGAGCCACCGACGCTCCGGGCCGATCTCGACGCGAAGCTGCACCGGCGTGACGCGGCCCACGGTCTCGGTGTCAGCATCGGCGAGCGCGCCCAGAGCCTCCTGCAACTCACCCTCGGGCACAGCCATCAGGTTCCCGGGGATGAACAGGGACTTCACCTGCACGCCGGGCAGCAGCCGGCGCAGCTCCTGCCGGGCCTCGAGCTCCCAGCCGCGCGGGGCGGTGATAAGCAGCGTCGGTCGCTGCAGGATGGTCGGCGTCACCTCGGCCATGACCGCTCTCCAGTCAGTTCGCGTTCGGCCGAGATTGACCTGTGCCTCGCGAAGGGAACCGGACCCCTGGCGGCGAACCATATACTCGGTAGCGAACCCGGCGTCGAGGGAGGCCCGGCGATGGCCGAAGGCGTCCCGCCCACCGTCCAGTGGGTGGACGAGAACGGCGGGGCGGTACGCATGATCGACCAGACGCGGCTGCCCGGCGAGCTCGTCATGCTCGACTGCCGCGACGTGGAGTGTGTCGCGGAGGCCATCGAGCGGCTCAGCGTGCGGGGGGCGCCGGCCATCGGCTGCGCGGCGGCGCTGGGGATGGCGCTGGCGGCGCATCGCTGTGACGCCGACAGCGGGGAGGAGCTGGGCGACGAGCTGCAGCGCGCCCGGGAGCGGCTGGCGGCGACGCGGCCGACGGCGGTGAACCTCTTCTGGGCGCTGGGGCAGATGGACCGCGTTATCGATGAGGCCGCCGGGAAGGGCCCGGGCGCCGTTCGCGAGGCCCTGTTGCGGCGGGCGCAGGAGATCGTGGAGGATGACCTCCAGCGCTGCATGGCGATCGGTCGCAACGCCCTGGAGCTGATCCCGCAGGGCGCGAACATCCTCACCCACTGCAATGCCGGGGCGCTGGCGACCGCCGGCTACGGCACGGCGCTGGGCGTGATCCGTGCCGCCCACCAGGCGGGAAGGGACGTCCATGTGTGGGTTGATGAGACTCGGCCGCTGCTGCAGGGGGCCCGGCTGACCGCCTGGGAGATGTGTGCCGAGGGCATTCCCGCCACGCTCATCTGCGACAACATGGCCGGCTACGTGATGAGCGAGGGCACGGTTGACTGCGCGGTGGTGGGCTCGGACCGCATCGCCGCCAACGGGGACGTGGCGAACAAGATCGGCACCTACACGGTGGCGGTGCTCGCGGCGCGGCATGAAGTACCGTTCTACGTGGCGGCGCCCGTGTCCACCATCGACTACGAGCTGCCATCGGGGGACCTGATTCCCATCGAGGAGCGGGGTCGCGAGGAGGTCGCGCTGCTGGGGCATCGTGCCGAGGAGCCGGTCTGCCCCGACATTGCCGTCTACAATCCGGCCTTCGACGTGACGCCCCACGACCTGGTGGCGGCCATCATCACTGAGAGGGGCGTGGCCCGGGCGCCCTACGTGGAGTCGCTCGCGGCCATGAGAGACTGAGACGAGCAAGCGGTGTCTGAAGCCGGCACCGCCGACCGATACCATGGCGAGTACATCACGGAGAGTCCGTCGCTACCGAGCACCCTCACGACACGCTTCGCAGCTTCGGATGAGCGCGCGAGGGACCCGGAGTATCGAGTTGACGCGCATCGGAGGGGTCGTCGATGGCTGAGGAGCAGGAGTCACCGCAGCGCAAGGCCGCCCGCATGAAGATGCGGGAGGCGAGGCAGTTGTTCGAGGGGAGACACCCGGAACGCGGCGTGGAGGCCATGAGGGAGGTGCTGGAGCTCGACCCGGAGTTCATCGAGCCGCGCAGGTGGCTGGCGAGATACTACCTGCAGGCCGATGAGAAGCACCGGGCCATCGCGCAGTACGAGGAGATGCTGCGCGTCGAGCCCGACAATGAGGAGCTGTGGGAGGAGCTGCGGGAGATCGATCCGGCCACGGCCCAGCGGCTGGAGCGGCTCCAGCACATCGCGCCGGACCCGTTCGTGGCCCAGCGCGCTGACGCCGACCTGTCGGACCTGGACGACTTCGAGGACGAGGATGAGGAGGAAGAGGAGGCCGTCGGGGCACCGTTCCAGGCGAGCGCGTCCGGGGGCGATGAGATCTTGGCCGGGGATGAGGAAGAGGAGGAGTACATCGAGGCGGCGGAGGGGACCGAGCCCCTCCCCTGGGACCACGAGCAGGACGCTGAGTATCGCGACCAGCTCAACAACATCCCGGCGTTCGTGGACGTCCTGGATGGCTTCACGCTGTTCTGGCAGGACCCGCTGGGGTGGTCGCACCTGGTGGGTCAGTGCAGCGCGCCTGAGGATGCCCGATGGCGGGAACTGGAGAACATGCTGCCCACCGCCGCGGGCAGCCTGCACGTCGTGCCGCCCTCGGTCCTGGTGCTGTACCAGCACACTCGCATGCCGCTGGCTCTGCCAATGAAGAACGCCACAGTGGTCATGGGCGAGCCCTACCGGATGGCTTTCACCGGCCAGGAGCTGCTCTTCGCGCTGGGCCTGGCGCTACATGGGCTGCTTAACGAGAACGCGGAGTACTGGTGGGCCGCGGAGCATATCATCGACCGCGATGTCGAGGACTGCGATATCCGGAGGATGGTGGTGGAGGGGGCCGCGGACTTCACGGTGGGCTGGGATGAGGGGCTCCCACGGGAGGAGATCGTCCGGCTCATGAGGCTGGCACACGCCTGGGAGATGCGAGCCGTACTATCCGCCGATCGGGCCGGGCTGCTGGCCAGCGGCGACGTCAACTGCGCCTGTCGGACCATCGCCGCGATGGTGAGCCCTCCCGGCGAGGCCGGGATGGTCTCGGTGGACGAGTTCCTGAGCCAGTTCAAGGGCACGCCGGCCGGCGAGCTGGCGGCCATAGGCGTGAAGCAGGACCCATGGACCGACCCCCGCTACGCGGCCTACCGCATCCAGATGCTGCAGTGGTGGGCAACGACCGACGAATACAAGGACCTGCGCTGACGACAAGGCCAGGGGAGAAAGACGGAGGACTCGCGACATGGCAGATGCGACCATTACCATAGGCCAGGAGCTGTTGGAGAAGCTGAACGAGTACGCGGAGGCCGCCGGCTACGACAGCGGCGAGCAGTTCGCCGCTGTAATCCTCCAACGGGAGATCGATAAGCTCGACGACGCCGAGGCCACCGAGAAGATCGAGGACCGCCTCCGCGGCCTCGGCTACATCTCGTAGCAGCCTCAGAGGCAGCATCGATTGAGGTCGTCCGGCGGCCGGCGCCGGGCGGCCTCACTCTCGTATCTGCTGCACCTCCTCCAGCGCCTGGCGGGCGGCGGTGAGCTCGGTCTCGAACTCCCTGACCAGCTCGGCGCGACCCTCATCCTCTGCGGGCGGCTGCATGGGCTGGGATATCTGCAGGCGCGCGGCGTCCAGCAGGTCCTCGATACGCTTGAGCTGCGTCAGGCAGAGCTGCTGGGAGCGCCGGTTGCGCGCGATCATCTGCTGGAGGCGCTGGTGCGCGGAGCGGGCCGCCTCGAACTGGGCCCGAAGGCCCTCGTCACGCTCGTCCTCGGGCACGCCCGGGGGGAGCACCGGATTGCCCGAGTCCCTGCGTATCTCGCGGGACGCTGCGCGGAGGTCGCAGAGCAGCTCGCCCAGCTCCCTCGCCTCCCGTGCCAGCTCCGGGGCCTGCCAGTCGAGGTCGCTGTACACGCCGGCCACCCGCCTGGCCTCCCGGGAGATGCTGCGGGCCTTGCTCTGAATCCGGCTCACCTGCCGCCGTACGGTGCGGGTCGAGGGCACCGGGCCTTGCTCGGACCGTGTCGTGAAGTGATAGAGGGCGGCGTAGATGAGCGCTCCCACGCCCAGGCCGATCAGCGGCGGCACCATGAGGTTGATCGACCAGTCCACCACGCCGCCCGCCAGCGCGAAGCTCACCGCGATCCCCATGCCCAGGCCGGCCGCCAGGGCCAGCACCACTGAGCCGATGTCAGGGGACCGCTCCGGCTGCTGGGGCTCCTCGCGCTGGGGCTCCGGGTCGTCGTCGGGGCCCTGGATCGGGATCCGGCGGCCCCTGGAAGCCCGGCTCAGCTCCTCGCGTTCGTCCCACTCGTCATGCTCGTCGAGGTCGTAGCCCCGCAGCTCCAGCCTGCGGTCGCGCGATCCGATCTGGCGCGTGCCCACCAGCAGCGAGAGGATCCCTGCGATCACCGAGATCAGCAGCCCCACGGTATTCCCGGCTATGGCGATGAGGTTGACGCACCCCGGCCCCATACCCTCCGACCAGTCGTCGGAGCGTCGGCCTCCTCGCTTACCTCGCCAGCCGTGACGCATAGCTACCAGCCCCTACAGCAGGCTTCGGCCCTCCATGTGCTCGGGGATCGGCTCGCCCAGGATGTCCAGCACCGTTGGGGCGACATCCATGATATGCGCGCCCGTGACGTCGAGCTGCCGGGTGCCCGGCAGCCGCCCGGCGATTACCCCCAGGTAGTCGTGCACGGAGTCGTCGGGCCCGATCTCGGTGTCGAAGGTGTGCAGCGTCTGATTGCCGACCTCCTGGCCCAGACGCCAGTTCAGATCGTCGAGGTAGATCAGCAGGTCCGGGGCGTCGTTCACGTGCGGGCCGGTGTAGATGTCCTGGGGGCGCAGCACCCGGCTGTTCATCTCCCGGCCCTGGTCGTCGCGAATGGCCTCGATACGCTGGATGAGGTCGTCGCGCACGCTCTCATACTCCTGCGGCGGGATCATGCCCTGCGGCTCCCGGCCCTTGACGTTCAGGAACAGCCGGCCGTAGTAGCCGCCCCATGCCCAGGCGGTGGTGCGCTCCCAGTCAACCATCTCCTCCTCGAACTCCGTGGGCTCCATCACCGGCCGGTTGAGGCACAGCAGGCCCTCCTGGATCAGCCAGTCATTGATGCAGAAGGAGCCCATCATGGCCTTGCCGCCGTGATCGCTGACCACGAGGATCGCGGCGTCGTCGCCGGCCAGCGCCACCAGCTCGCCGAGCTGCTCGTCGAGGTGCCTGTAGTAGTCGATCAGCACGGTCTCGAAGGGGTTGCCGGGCTCATACTTGGGGTGCTGGGGGTCGCAGTACTTCCAGAAGCCGTGCTCGATGCGGTCCGGCCCCATCTCAACCATCATGAAGAAGTCCCAGTCATCGACCTGCATGAGGGCCTTGCTGACCCGGAAGCGCTTGTCGGTCATCCGATAGATCTCGTCCAGCAGCCACTGCTTGTCCTCGGTGCGGAAGCCGTCCACATCGATGATGTATCCGTCGGCGATGATGTCGAGCTGCTTCCCCAGGCCGGGGGGGTAGGTGTACTCGCAGGTGGTGTCGGGCGTCAGGAACGAGGAGACGAGGATGCCGTTGACCGCCGAGACGGGGTAGGTCTGCGGCACGTTGATGACGCACACCCGGCGGTCAGCCCTCCCGAGGATGTCCCACACGCGCGGATGCCTCACCGCCAAGCCGTTCGCGATCCACTTGCCCTCGTACTCCCCCACCCGGCGGTTGCGGAAGCCGAAGAAGCCCAGGGCGCCGGGATTGAGAGAGCTCATCATGCATGTCCAGGCCGGGACGGTGATGGGCGGGTCCGAGCTCTTCAGCGTTCCTCCGGCGCCGCCATCCACGATGGCTCTGAGGTTCGGCAGCCTATCCAGCCACTGGTCGAGCACGAGCTGGGGGGGCGCGCAGTCCCAGCCGATGATGACGACGCGTTCGGCCTCAGCCATAGGGCCGGATCGCTTCCCTTCCAACGGAGTTGTGAGTGCTATCAGAGTGTCAGTGGGTCTCAGTATATCCGAAGGCCCGCTCGGGGGCAACCGCGTGAGGGCGGCGGATGACGACAAGGACAGGCGCGGCACGGGTCCGCGCCCTACAACGAACGGCTCATGGTGTGCCTTCGGCGTATGGAGGCGGCGGTGAACTGTCCGCCCCGTCCTCGTCTTGCTGTACGGAGGGGCGGGCTTCCCTGCCCGCCCGCCGTTGCTCAGCACCGGCCGAGGTCCATCCCCTTGGCACGGGAAGGCGCGACGAGATGCCAACGCGGGCAAGGAAGCTCGCGACCGCCGGCGAATGCACACTGCGACGTGTAGTGGTGCAGATGCGCGCTGTGCGCATGGCATGGAGCTGGTGAGCTGCGCGCAAGCTGAGCCGGGCGCCTGAAGGGAAGAAGGCGCGATGCCTACGGAGACGATGACGCCGCGGGAGCGATGGCTGGCGGTGCTGGAGGGAGGTGTACCCGACCGGGTGCCGATGGACTACTGGGCGACGGCGGAGGCCACGCAGAAGCTGATCGACTACCTGGGCGTCCCCGACGCCGGCGCCATGTTCGAGCGGTTGCACATCGATCACCCGGTCAGCGTGGGGCCGATGTACGTGGGGCCTCCGCCCGAGAGCGGCGCGGACATCTTCGGCTGTCGCCACACGCGGGTGCACTACGGCACGGGCGTCTACTCCGAGTGCATCTATCACCCGCTGGCGCAGTACGAGACGGTCGCCGAGATCGAGGCGAGCTACCAGTGGCCGCAGGCCGACTGGTGGGACTTCTCGGGCATTCCGCGGCAGATCGAGGGACACGAGGAGGAGCCGATCCGCGGCGGCGGCTCGGAGCCGTTCCTCCAGTACGTGAACCTGCGGGGCAGAGAGCAGGCCTACATCGACCTCATCGAGAAGCCCGACATCGTCCACTACTGCCTCGACAAGCTCTTCGACCTGCGCTACGAGCACACCCTGCGCATCTATCAGGCGATCCCGGGCAAGGTCATGATCACCTACGTCGCTGAAGACCTGGGATCGCAGGAGGGACTGCTGTTCTCGCCACGGCAGATCCACGAGTTCCTGCTGCCGCGGATGAAGCGCATGATGGACCTGGCGCACAGTGCCGGCGCCCACGTGTTCCATCACAGCGACGGGGCCATACGGGGGATACTGCCGGACATGATCGACGCGGGGATCGATGTGCTCAACCCCATTCAGTGGCGGTGCGCGGGGATGGACCGGGAGCGGCTGAAGGCGGACTTCGGCGATCGCATCGCCTTTCACGGCGCCATGGACAACCAGTACACGCTCCCCTTCGGCTCCATCGATGAGGTGCCCCGGGAGGTCGCGGACAACATCGAGCTGCTGGGAGCCGGCGGCGGCTACATCCTGGCCCCCTGCCACAACATCCAGCCGGTGGGGCCGCCGGAGAACGTCGTGGCCATGTACCAGACCGCTTACGACCGCGGGTGGTACTGAGAGAGCTCCGGGCGTCGCGAGGTAGACCGTGTGCAGCCAGCGAGAGGAGAGCCGGTCATGCAGCCGATTCTGATGACCGGGGAATACGAGCACCGTCAGAGCACCAGGCTCGTGGGCGATCAGGCCCCGCCCCCTCCATGATGGCTCTGCAACCCGTGTCGTCGGGGAGGCCCGCAATGGCGTTGAGCAGGGGCTGAAGCGTGTGTTCGTGTCGTGCGGAGGGGCCGCCCGAGCGTAGCGATGGAGAAGCCAGTAGGCTTCTCTTAAGAGTTCGCTATCCGAACTCCAGGGTGCCGCCTGCGCGGGCGTGTTGCGCAGGCGGCAGGTTCCATGCCGGCCCAGCCGTTTGCCGCTCGCCGTCAGGCAACGACATGGGCCGGGGTGGAACCTTCGGCCCTGGCGGGCCTCACTCCTCGCGCCCCCGGGGCAGCGACGCTCGGAGCGGCCCCTCCAAAGACTGCCGGAGATCTTCCGCATGCAGTCTCCATGGCGAACGACTTCCCCGCACAGCGCAGTCAAGGAACTTCCGCGAGCGCGCAAGATGGGGGTAATGCATAAGCATGGTCGTACCAGGCGTGTTGTCGTGCCGCGTGATAGCACGCGAGTCTCTGCTCTCAGGCCTCGAAGTCCGTGGGCTCCTCGCCGGCCTCGAACTGCAGCGCGTCAGCCCAGATCCTGCCGTCGTCGAGGAGCCTGACCTGCAGCATAGTGTGGCGATCGGCACGCGGGGGCACGATGCCGGTGACGTGGTAGCGCTCCCAGGACGTCGTGAGGGTCAGCTTCTTCCAGTCGAAGCCGCCACCGCCGACGGTCACCTGCATGCCGTCGCGCTCGGCCCTGAGGTAGAGCGAGAAGACGTAGCGCACCGGGCGGTTGTGCTGCGGGGCGATGTAGAAGTAGGTGCCGTTGTAGCGCGGGGTGTTCTTGGTGATCCTCAGGCAGTACTGCCCGTGCCACGGGTCGGTGTCATCCTGGCCCCAGCCGGCATCGGGGCTGCCGATGAGCGGCTCGGAGTACCAGGGGCGGTAGTAGTCGGGCCAGCCGGGGAGGGTGGCGTCCTCGAAGCTGGGGTTCGGCAGCAGGTTCCTTCTCCCGGTGCGGCCGCTGCGCGGGATCTCGCGCTCGGGCTCGCCGGCGGCCTCCTGGTGCGCTGTCATCGTGACCCGGATGCGGGCCGGCTCGGCGGTCGCGGCAGGCTCCGCGATGGCGTAGGCGCGGGTGGCGTAGGGCTCCATCCGGTCGGTGAAGGAGCCGTCGCGCACCTGGTGCCGGTCCTCCGCGAAGAGCCGCCCGACGGTGCCCTCCGCACCCAGGCAGGAGAGCGTGAAGGTGACGTCCAAGGGCCAGGGGCGGCTGTTGGCCGCCAGCAGCACCTGACCTCCGGCCGGGTTGGCGCGCAGGCTCACCTGCACGTCCGGGTACTCCTCGTTCTCGGGGTCGAACTGCCCCGGATCATACGTGATCTGTTGCGGGATGTCCGGGGTCACCGCGATGGGCCCCAGCACCTGGAGCTGTTTCGCGACCTCGGACAGCGCATCCCACGTGCCCTGGTGCAGGATGGGGTAGCGGAAGTACCACAGCGCCCTGGCGCCGTGAATCAGCGCCAGGTAGGTCTGGCAGTGCTGCTCGCGGGGCAGGATGGCTCGCTTGTGCACGCCCGACCAGAACTCGGCCATGGGCACAATCCAGGTGGCCTTCTGCATGCTGTCGGCGCGCTGGCGCGTCCAGTGCGTGATCTTGGAGACGAAGTTGGGGGTATTGCGTGTGGGCTGGCCGGCAGGCACCCAGTAGGGGTCCGTCCCCAGCGCGTCACACCAATCGACGGCGTGCTCTCCCTCCGGGATGTAGGAGGAGTAGAGCAGGAAGACGGGATGATAGCCGTCGATCTCGTGCACGCGCCGATACAGGTCCCGGCCCTGGACGTGCTGGTCGAAGATGGACAGCGTCGGCTCATCGAAGTGGTTGAATCCGATGCAGTTCTCATGCTCCCTGGCGATCCGCACGCTCTCGAGGATCGGGTCCAGCGTGCTCTGATAGTACTGAGCGAAGATCCGGGACCTGGCCTCCCTGGAGAGGCTCCGCAGGTCGCTGTTGCTCACCAGAAGGCCCTTGAGGTGCGTGGCGCCGCAGTGGCTGGCGGCCTGCGCCACGCGGTCCAGGGCCTCGCCCTCGAAGAACTCCGCGAGGATCTCCCGGTCCACGCCACGCTTGTTGCAGGCCTCGAGACGCGCCAGCACCGCCAGCCCGTGGCTGTCCGCGACGTCGAGGTAGGCGCCAACCTCAGCGGGATCGCCGGCGAAGGTCCAGTGGGCGATGCTGTTGAAGCCGGCCTCCGCCACCCTCCGGATGTCCTCCTCGTCCTCGGAGCTGATGCCCGCCATCAGCAGGCCGAAGGGGAAGAACGGCTGGCCGTCCCGCAGGATCACCCCATTGAGCCTGTCGATCTTCCACTCCAGGCCCGGCCTGGGCGGGAGCTTGACCAGCGTCAGGTCCTGGCTGAAGATGAGGTCGCCGCCGGCGCGCTGCCACTGGAGGCTGATGGTGTGGCTGCCGGCCGGCAGGTTGCGGATGGGGATGGCGATGCGGGCCTCGCCGCCGGGGTCGGCCTGGCGCGCGAGGACGGCGCCATCCCGGTCGGTGGCCGTGAGGATGGTGTCTCGGAGGGCGCCGTCACGCATGCCAAGCGAACACACCACGATCGCCTCGTCCTCGGTGGTGTAGTAGGTCCGGTCCAGGTACGCGGACATCAGCTCCAGGGCGGAGGTGTCGGTGATGCGGGTCCTGCGCAGCTCCGCCCCGGTGGCGGCGTCGGTCATCACCACCGTGGTGGTCCGCTCGACCGGCAGAGCCACGGGCACGGACAGCTCCACCGTCTGCGCCACCGTGCCCTCCACCTCGACCGTCCGGGTGACGGTGCGGCCCTTCCCGGAGGCCGGCTCGTCGATCACCGCCACCTCCACCCGGCCCGGCCTGTGGTTGTGTCCGCGGACCTGGAGCGTGACGCCGTAGCGATACTCATCCCCCACCATCCGGTAGGGGCCGATAGTGGCGTCATTGAAGGAGGCCAGGAAGGGCACCGCCAGCCGCTCCACGTCCAGGCCCTTCAGCGCCCCGAACAGGTCGGGCTCGTGGAAGCTGCGCAGCAGCGGCGCCCAGGTGCTGAGCTGGCGCTTCCAGCCCAGCGTCGCGCCCTGGCGGTCGATGTCGGGGATCACCGCGTTGCGGGTGACGTTGATGGTCGCCCTCGACAGCTCCCCGTGTGACGCCAGCTCGTACAGCGGGATCGCGACCTCAGCGTCCCACCCCTCCGGGTGAAGCCTGGTGGCCGAGAGCCACGGCGTGTCCCAGGTCGTCTCCCGTGCGCTGGTGGCGAAAGCCCGCTGCTCGGCCTTCACGTTGGCGCAGTTGAGCTTGAAGTGGAAGTACGGTGTGCCGTTCGCGCCGGGGTCGATGAAGATCTCGATGGACTCGTCGCTGTGCACCGCGTCATCGTGACTGAGGTGTGTCGGCTCCACGCTCTCGATGGCCGGCTGGGCACAGTTGACGCCCACGTAGAGCCAGGTGTCGTCGTAGGCCACGCGGGCGGTGGTGTTCCCGGCTGTCTCCCCCTCCTCCCCCAGCACGTGGAAGTCCGTCATGGGCTGGGCCCGCCGCCAGCAGGGCTCGTCGAGCCGGCCGTCGATGCGCACGGGCTGCCTGGCGGCCACGGCCGTGACCTCGGGCGGCACGGGCGCCTCCTCCGCCAGGCAGTGCACCAGCGGGGTGAGCATCACAACAGCGAGCGCCAGCGTTCGAGCCATTGCAGGCTCCTCCTTCGCCACGACCTGCCTACCGCTTCCCGAGCACGATGCGGACCACGTCCCAGCTCTCGGCGGGGCGGAAGTGCTCGACCACACCGGGCGCCAGACCCTCGGCGGTGGCCTCGATGGTGTAGCTGAACTCCGCGACCTCGGGCTGGTTCTCGACGTCGGTGGCCCGCTTGACCACCTCAACCAGCAGGATGGCGCCGTCCTCGCCCTCGCCCGGCGTTCGGCCCAGCTCATCGGTCTGCTGGGTCGCGTTCTCGACGGTCAGCTCAGGCGTCTCCTGCTCGCATCGAGCCGTCACCACGGCTCCGGGAACCGGCTCCCCCGCGTCGTCAACCACCTCGACGATGATGTGCCGCTTCGACACGAAGCTGGGGTACTGCACCTGTCCGGTGCGGGGGTTCTCCCAGGACCTGTAGAGGTTGCCCTCACGGGGCTGATCCCAGGTGCAGTCGATGCACACGAGGCCCTTGTCGGTGTAGGTGAGCGTCCAGTTGTGCTCGTTGCCCTCGAAGACGCAGTCGGTCAGCACCGCGTCAAGGCTCCCGTAGTCTCGGACCGCAGTCTCGCAGTTGCGGAAGGTGCAGCCGACCAGATCCTGCTTTCCGTTGATCATGGCGGTGCCCAGGTGCTCGAAGACGCTGTGCCTGACCGTGGCGTTGTGGCTCATGCCGTAGGTTGCCGCGCCGGAGATCCACGAGAGCGTGGCGTGGTCGAGCACCACACTGTCGCCGGTGAGGCTCATGCCGCCGACGGCCGTGGTTGCGCCGAACTCGCCGCCGGGCCGCGGCGTCGCGGAGGTGATGACCCCGTGGTGGACGTGCAACTGCCCGCCGTGGCCCTGCCGGACGGTTCCCTCCGGCCCGGGGATGCGGCCCAGGAAGAGGCTGGAGCCCGCCTCGTTCTGGTCGTGGAACTTCAGCGCTGCGGTCACGGAGTCGTCGCCGGGCACGCCGATGGTCAGGCGATTGACCGTGCGCGGCACCGCCGAGTAGTGCTCCCCGCGGTTCTCGCCCTCGATCCAGTAGGGATACACCACGAGGTTGCCCTGCATGATAAGCGTCTCGCGGGGACGCTGCGCGCCGCCGATCTGAAACCACGTGTCGGTCCCGTCATTGGAGCCGATGCACAGGTTGGCGGCGATGGTGTAGGCGTCCCGCTCCTGATCCCAGGTCACCATCTCCCACCCGTAGAGGCGATCCATCTGCAGCAGTCGCCCGAGCGTGCACGGCGCCTCCTGGGGGAAGTCCACCACCCTGATGCACTCAGCACTGTCATCATAATAGATGCCCGCGTGTGCGGCGCACGCCGCGCAGAGCAGCAGTCCCAGTGCTGCGATGGCCTTGGGCCTCATGTCGGTGGGAACACCATCCAGGTGTCGGTCATGGATCGCCGGCGGCACCGCCCGCCGGCGGGGCACAGCGCCCGGACGGATATGCCCCCCGAATGCCTCATACAGCCCTTCTTCGGGACCATGGCGGCACCTCCCGGCCGCGCGTGTGCCTGCGCGTGTGTTCCAGCCGGACGTGCCCCGCGAGAACATCCTCGCCATGTACGACCTGTAGCCACCGCCGATCCAGGCGGAGGTCGGGTCCATCGTCGCCCAGCGCCGATCGGCGAGGCAGCGGCGAAGGGATTCTCCCGCGGCCGGCGAATCCTCTCGCCCCATGAATCAGCAGGGGGATGGGGGGAGCTGGCGGAGGCGTCTGTGGCCGGCCGTTGAGGCGGTCGGCCTCGCCGCGTACCTCCTCTTCGCCATCGCCTACGCCTTCGTCATCCCCCGCGGCGGCGCGCCGGATGAGCCCGGCCACGCCATCTACGTTCGAGCCGTCGCCGACGGCCACGTGCCCCTTCCCGGCGAAGATCCCCAGCGGCTGATCGACGAGGGTGAAGAGGTCTACCTCAGCCCCCAGGCCCATCACCCACCGCTCTACTACGCGCTGGTCGCGGCCATCTACCTGGCGGCCGGGCGCAGCGAAGCGGGCCTCTGCGTGGGCGGCCGGCTGCTCAGCGTCGCCTTCGGCCTCGCCGCCCTCCTGCTGACGCGCTCGGCGGCGCTGCGCATCTTCCCGGACCGGCGGGATGCCGTGGCCGTCGGGATGGGCCTGGCCTGCTGCCTCTCGACCTATCAGATCGTCTGCGGGTCCCTCAACAACGAGGCCGCGGCCGCGCTGGTGGTGGCACTCTCGCTGGTGGTCTACTCCCGGATGATGCAGTCGGACCGGCCCCTGCAGGTTGCGGCGGTGATGGGCGCCATCGTAGGGCTGGGGCTGCTGACGAAGCTGACCGCGGTCGTCGCGGTCATCCCCATGGCCGTGGCCGCCGC
>JAYENL010000036.1:0-5323 GCA_034722055.1 Armatimonadota bacterium | reverse complement strand
GCCGCGGTGGGAGGGCCGGGCGGTGCTGGCGGTGGGGATCGGGCTGGTCGTGGCGCTGGTCATCGCCACCCCCTGGATGGTCCGCAACATCAGCGTGGCCGGCAGGCCCTTCTTCAACGTCCAGCAGCGCAGCCCCTTTGAGCGGCCCATCGACGCGCTGGTGTACCCGGAGGCCAGCCTCCCGCTGGTGGTGGGGATGATGGAGGAGATGGCATACAGCCTGGTGTGGCCGAACTGGCTGGTCCGGGTGCACGCCACGCGTGTCTTCCGCGGTTTGACGCAATGGAGCGGTGCCTACCGCCCGCTGTGGTATGACGTCCTCGGTGCGGTCGCGGCCGTCATCATCATCTGGGGGTTTGTCCGCCTGTGGCGCCTGCTCCAGCCGGGCGGCGCCCGCAGGCTGATGGTCGTCACCATGCTGGCGCTCATCGCAGGCACCATGCTCGGCATTGTCTACGAAACGCTTCTGGTGGACATACACATCGTGCGCTGGGGATCGCGCTACACGCCGGTCTGCCTCCCGTCGCTGGGCCTGCTGATCGCGCTGGCGCTCCGGGAGCTGCTGCCGGGGCGCGCTCGTGGGCTTCTGGCGCTGCTTCTGCCGCTCATGCTCTTCTTCAACGTGCTGGCTCTGCGCGGGGTCATCGGTTTTGTGCGGTAGACAACGACTGGCGGGGTAGGCAGCCCGCCGCTCCGTACGAAATACCGGCAACTGCGACGACAACGGCAGGCGCGGCACAGGTCTGCGCCCTACATCGCGCAAGTCGGGCTTACAGCCGGTAATGTCTCAGAAAGGCCCAGTGCCTGCAGTTCGTGGCCTGTCGGTTTCTCGTAGAACCTGGCACGCAGGCGCTGGATGGAGGCGGCTATGTGCACTACTGGCTTGCCGGTTTTGCGGTTGATCGATCGTTGTCTCCGCCAGCAGGAGGGCCAGCACTGTCGAAGTTGCTGAAGGTCTCATCCGCCACTCAGGGAAACTCCCGCTGAGACGCGCACTTCACGCCCAAAGCATTCACCCAATGGGAGGACCTGACGATGGCGGACATCGGCTACCATGATACCCCGATCCTGCCCGGCACCAACTGGCACGTCCATGACGGCGACCGCCCGCAGCCGCTGATCGTGACGCCCGGCACGCCGAGCACTCAGGAGCAGCCCGGCGACCCGCCCTCGGATGCCACCATCCTCTTCGACGGCACCGACCTGTCTCAGTGGGAGAGCCGGGAGGGGGGACCGGCAGAGTGGAAGGTCGAGGACGGCTACATGCAGGTCGCACCTGGGACCGGGTACATCCGCACCAAGGAGGAGTTCGGCGACTGCCAGCTTCACGTGGAGTGGGCGGCGCCCTCGGAGGTCAAGGGCGAGAGCCAGGGGCGCGGCAACTCCGGCGTCTTCCTCATGGGCCGCTATGAGGTGCAGGTGCTGGACTGCTACGACAATCCCACCTACGCTGATGGCACCACCGGGGCGCTCTACGGCCAGTATCCGCCCCTGGTGAACGCCTGCCGGGAGCCCGGCGAATGGCAGGTCTATGACATCATCTGGGAGGGTCCGCGCTTCGACGGCGACGAGTGCGTCAGGCCGGCGCGCATCACGGTGATGCTCAACGGTGTGCTGCTGCATCACGCCACGGAGCTGCGTGGCCCCACCTCGCACCGGGTGGTCACCGAGTACGAGCCGCACCCGGAGGTGGGCCCGCTGGAGCTACAGGACCACGGCGACCCGGTGCGCTTCCGCAACATCTGGTATCGCCCGGTGAAGGACTACGACGAGGCATAGCCGCCGCCGGCCGTTTGTCGGGCTGGAAGCCCCACAACGGCAAACGGCGCACGGACAAGAGTGTCCGTGCCACGGAACGGCAGGCGCGATGTCCGCCGTCCGGAGGGACGGGTCTTCAGACCCGTCCGCCGTTTGTCGGGCTGAAAGCCCGACCTGCGCGATGAAGAGACGAGGCGGACCGGCCTTTGCCCTGCCGTTTGGAGCGGCCGGTCTCCGTCCCGGCCCGGCTGTCGCTCACGTCCGAAGGTGCCGCGCAACCGCGCGTCGAATCGCTTGGCGTTATGAGACCTGTTCTGCTCGCGCTCACGTTAGCACTGTCCCTACCATGTGTCGCTTCGGCTGAGCTGGCCCCTGAGGCCGCCCGCGCCTGGCTGCGCCACGTGGTTCCGCTGCCGCAGGAGGTCCAGCTCGCCGCCGCCCGCACTGTGCCTCGTGGCGCAGTGCGGGTCATCGCGCCTGAGGCCGATGCGTCCGCCGTCGCCCGATCCGCCGTGGCGGAGCTTCGTCGCGCCGTCGGCGAGTGCCACGGGGCGCCACAGGCCACCATCCGCCTCGTCCTGGGCGGTGCCAGTGCCCAGCGCCTCCGGGACCTCCCCTCGCCCGAGCAGGCCTACCGCGTCCGCTCTCGCGCCTCCGGCCGCGAGCTCGTGGTCGCCGCCCTGCAGCCGCCCGGCCTCTACTATGGCGCCGTGACCCTCGCGCAGCTCATCGACGCCCGGGCCGGCGGGGACTCACTGCAGCTCCCGGTGCTCACGGTCACCGACTGGCCGGACATGCCCGACCGGGGGCTGTGGGGCTCGGACAACTTCCTCGAGGTCGAGTGGATGGCCCGCCGCAAGCTCAACCTCATCGAGCAGATCTCGTGGCTGCACGTGACGCCGGACGGCCGTGGCGAGGCGCATCTTAAGCCCGGTCGCGAGCCCATGGTGGAGCTGGCCCCCAGCCTGGCAATGCGCCCGGCGCCAGTCATCCTGCACCTCGAGCAGCTCTCCGGCAAGGGCCTTTTCGAGGCCTCCCCCGGGCTTCGCGCCGAGGGCGGCGCGGAGGGCGCCATCTGCTACTCCCAGCCGGAGATCATCGACGTGCTCGCCGACTGGATGGTCGAGCTGGGCTCCCTGCCCGGGGTGGGGACCATCGACGTCTGGATGGCCGAGAACCTGCACGGCCAGGGCGGCTGCCAGTGCGAGCAGTGCGCGGCGCACAATCGCTCTGCGCTGGAGGCCCGCATCATTGTCGCCGCCTGGCGCCGCGCCCGCGAGCGTGTCCCTCACCTCGGCCTTCGCGTCATGACCTCCGAGGAGACTGCCGGCAGCAACGAGGCCGTCATCGCCGAGCTGCCGCCGGAGGTGGGCCTGAGCTACTATCACAGCCTGCTGACCTACACCGCGCTGGAGCGCCCCATGATCCCGCCGCTGATCGCGCGCGCCGCCGAGGACCGCTGGGTGGCCGTCGTCCCCAGCCTCGTCGCCTCCGTCGGCCTGGCGCAGCCCTTCACCGGCGCGCAGTTCGTGCACTCCCGCATGACGGAGTTCATCTCCAGGGGCCTCTCGGGCTGGATCGGCTACGCCACGCCGCGCGTGAAGTACGCGTGGTTCAACGTAGAGGCCGCTGCGGAGTGGAGCTGGAACGCCTCCGGCCGCACCCCTCGCGAGTTCGCGCTCTCCTGGGCGGTCCGCAACGGTTACTCCGAGCCGGAGCTCTTCGCCGAGTGGGCGGAGACGCTGGGGCCGGTAACGTGGGACGTCTACGGCTCGGAGTGGCCGGCAGGCATGCGCCGCAACCATCCCGGCCCGGTCGCGGAGCTGCTGCGTGAGGGGGAGCTGCCGGAGCTGGGCGAGGTCAAGTGGGGCGTCTTCCCGGCGCCGTGGGGCGACATCAAGTCCGAGGAGCAACTGCGCGCGGACGTGCGGGCAGCCGGCCTCGCCCTCGACCTCGCGCGTCGCCTCGATGATCCGCAGTTCTTGCAGGAGACACTCGTGGCCCGGGGCTACATCGAGGCGCTGGCGGCCCTGCACCAGCTCAAGCTCCTCGCGCCCGACGGGCGGATCGCCCCCGAGAGGCGCGGGGAGGCTGCCCGGCAGTTCCGGCGTTACCTCGATGCGCTCGGGCAGTCAGGGGACGCCCTGCCGCTGTGGGCCGACGCGGTCGATCCCGAGGAGGGCGCTCGCTTCGCCGAGGCACCGGTGACTCTGCTGGAGGAGATGACGGCCCGCATGCGGGCCACCGCCGCGGAGATGAACGTGCCCCTGCAGTGACCGCACTCTGCGCCTACCGCCCGATGATCGTTCGCGGGTACTCCACCGGCACGTAGCGCACCGGCACGTCGGGGAGCTGCTCGGCCAGGTAGTCCGCCAGCCGCATCATCCCCGGCAGCTCCGAGACGGGGTGCGTCACCACGATCAGCGGCACGTCCATCCCCTGCGCGTAGAGCACATCTCGCGTCCACGTGATGCCATCGTCAGTGGCCAGGATGCAGTCCGGCTCCAGCGCCATCATCTCCGTGAGTCGGGTGATGGCACCGGTGCCGATGGCCATGCGATGCACGAACCGCGAGCCGTCGCCGACCACCAGTGCCGCCGACTGCCCCAGCTCCGTGCAGCGCTGGGCGACGACCCTCGCCAGCCGGTCCAGCGCCATCCCGCCGGTCAGGCACACCCGGTAGTACGCCATCCGCGAGGAGAGCTCGTATCCATGCGGCGCGAGATCCTCGCCGGCCCCCTCGCCCTCCGCGCGCTCGACCTCGAATCCCAGCCACGTCGCCCAGGCGTCCGGGATGCCGATCTCCGGCATCCGGTCCCAGGTATCGTGGCAGCGCACTACGGTCATGCCCAGCTCATCGAACATCTCCCTGCGCGCCTGGAAGGTCTCCTCGACGCTGGCGTCGGCCTGCGGCGGCTCGTAGAAGAGGCCCTCGTGACTCACGAAGAGGCTCAGGCCCCGGTCCGCGGCCTCCCGCACGGCCCGCTCGGACGCGATCCACCCCACCCCGATCCCCTCGACCTCATCCTCCTCGCTGCCATGCATCACCACATCATTGGTATCGCTCCAGTCCACCCACGTCCCGATCTCCCTGAAGTGCTCCATCACATGCCGAACCTGCATCGTGGTTGCCTCCCTTTCGCCCCTCTCTGGCCGAGCAACGGCGGGCCGGCGTGTTGGGCCGACCTCCTCCGGGGGCTTCGCCCCCGTCGTCGTGCGGCCCCTCCATGCGACAAAACGAAGGCGCACATGGTTCCTGTAGGGCGCGGACCTGTGCCGCGCCCGGCGTTCTTCGCCTGCAGCGGGCTTCGGCGCGGTTGCTCAGGCAACCGCCCCTCAGGACGGCCCCTCCACCGCCAACAGCCCTCCGCTTGAGACCGAAGGTCTCCAAAGGTAAGGCCGTATGGAGGGGCCGGACCACTGTCCGGCCCGCCGTTCCTTACCTTTACGCACATCGTGGCGAGTGGCGATTCGCTGTCTGCCGTCCGGAGAGGCCGCCTGAGGCTCCAGCGTTGTTTGCTGCAGCCGAAGCCGGCCCGGCCGTTGGCCGTCCAGGCCACCGATT
>JAYENL010000035.1:0-14502 GCA_034722055.1 Armatimonadota bacterium | reverse complement strand
CTGCCGGTGGTCTCCACATGGTAGTCAGCGCGCGCATAGGCCTCCTGGCGCGCATCCAGCAACTCGGCAATACGCTGGGCCGGGTCCGCCACCTGCAGGAGCGGGCGGGTTTCATCCCCGGCCGTGCGCTGCAGGATCTCCTCCGGCTCGGCGGTGAGGCAGATGATGGGGCCCGCCTCCCGGAGCGCCTGCACGTTCGCCTCCCGCAGCAGCATGCCGCCCCCCGTGCTGATCACGCGGTCGCCCTCACGCAGGGCCTCCTGCAGTGCGGCGCTCTCCAGGTCCCGGAAGTGCTCCTCGCCCTCGCTGGCGAAGATCTCGTCGATCTCCCGCCCCGCGGTCCGCTCGATCATCTCGTCGGTATCGACAAAGCCCAGACCCAGTCGCTGCGCCAGCAGCCGGCCCACCGTCGTCTTCCCCGTGGCCATGAACCCGGTGAGCGCGATGGCGCGGGCCGGAGGTCGGAGCCGCATCACGCCTCCTCATCTCCCCGCCACGGTAGCCCCAGCCGGCCCAGATACCGCTCGTGAGCCGCGCACATGTCCGCCACACAGTCGCCCCCGAACTTCTCTCGCGCCGCGTCGGCCAGCACCAATGCCAGCACCCCCTCCGCCACGACGCCCGCGGCCGGCACCGCACACACGTCGGACCGCTCGGCGTGAGCCTGCACCGCCTCCCCGCTTCTCACATCCACGGATGCCAGTGGCGTTGTCAGCGTCGGAATGGGCTTCATTGCCAGCCGGACCACGACCGGCTCGCCGTTGGTCATCCCTCCCTCGATCCCGCCGGCATTGTTGGACGTGCGGGCGAACGGCCAGGCAACATCCCCCTCGGCCCGGACGATGGGATCATGCACCTCAGAGCCGGGCACCGCCGCCGCCGACCAGCCCGCACCGATCTCTACGGCCTTGATGCCGGGTATACTCAGCATCGCGCCGCCGATGCGCGAGTCCAGCCGCCACTGCCACTGCACGTGCGACCCCAGCCCGGGCGGCAGTCCGTCGGCGACCACCTCCACCATCCCGCCCAGGCTGTCCCCGCGCTGCTTCGCCCCATCGATCTCAGCACGCATCTGGGCAGCCAGCTCGGGGTCGGCGCAGCGCACATCCGACTCCTCCACCGACCGCCACGACTCCTCCGATCCGTCGAAGTGCTCTTCTTCCACGCCACCGATGGCGATTACCCTGGACCGAACGTGCACGCCCAGCTCCCCGATCAGCTTCCGGCAGACGGCGCCGGCGGCGACCCGAGCGGCCGTCTCCCGGGCACTCGCGCGCTCAAGGACATTGCGCATGTCCGCATGCCCGAACTTGGCAGCACCGGCCAGATCCGCGTGGCCGGGGCGCGGGACCGTTACCTCGCGCTCACTCCGCCAGCCCTCCGGCGGCGCCTCGGCCCCCATCTCAGCACGCCAGTTCTCCCAGTCCCGATTCTCCACGACCAGGCAGATCGGCGAGCCCAGCGTCCGCCCGTGTCGGATCCCGCCGGGGATGCGCACTCGGTCGCGCTCTATCGTCATCCGCCCGCCGCGCCCGTAGCCCACCTGGCGCCGCGCCAGGTCGCGGTCGATCTCCCCGGCACAGACCTCCAGGCCCGCAGGGATTCCTGTCAGGATCGCCGTGACCTGAGGGCCGTGCGACTCGCCCGCTGTGATGAGCTCGATGGACTGCACACCGAATGCCCCTTACTGACAAACGGCACATCATCTGTGCCGTTGCCAGGGATACGTCCGCATATGTGGTGCCCGAACGCGCGCGAAGCCTTACGTCGTGGCCTGATCCCGCACGATCTTCGGCGTCACGAAGATCAGCAGCTCCGTGTCATTGATCTCCGTCCGCCGCGCCTGGAAGAGCTTGCCAATGATTGGTATCTCCGACAGCAGCGGGGTGCTGCGGAGGTTGATGCTCTCGTCCTTGCGGATGACGCCACCCAGCACGATCGTCTCGCCATCCTTTACCCGCACCATCGTCTCCACGTACTGAGTCGTCACGATCGGGATTCGCTCGCCGTTCGGACCCTCCACGGTGCCGACCTGGTCCTGAAGCTGTGGCGAGAGCTGCATCTTGATGCTGTCGTCGGGGTTGATCTGCGGCACGACCCACAGCTCGTTCGCGACGTCCACGAACTCAGAGGTGAAGTCCACGGTCCGCTGACCGAACTGATTGTAGCTGATCGTCGCGGCGAAGTAGGGGATCTCCGTCTCAAAGGCGATCATCCCCGGCATCCCGTTCATGCAGGTCACGCGCGGCTCGTTGATGACCGTCGCCTGGCTGTTGTTCTGCAGCACCGCCAGCTCCGCCCACCATCGGCCCCGGCCGTAGCGCACGCCGTTGTTCGCGGCCTCGCCTGGGGCAAAGCCCAGGTTGAAGATCTCCAGCGCCCCGTTCGTCACGGCCCAGTCGATACCCAGGGCCTTGGACGCCTTGGTGGACACGTCGATCCACTTCGTGGAGATCTCCACCTGCTTCTGCGGCATATCCAGCAGGGCCAGCATCTCGCGGAACTGGTCGAGCTCCTCGCGGGTCCCACGCACCAGCAGCGCGTTATGGCTCATGATCGCCACGGGGGGTTCCATCTCGCCCGGGAGGGTGATCGTCCCGCCGGCGCCCACCCCGCGACCGCCCGCACCTGTCGTGGTAGCCCGGGCTCCGGTTCCGGTCAATCCACCGCCAAGGCCGCCGCCCGTAACCCCCCTGCCGCCCGCGCCGCCCACGTCCTCACCGAACTGCGCCAAACCGTGCGGCCCGAGACGGCTGCCGCCGGTGTACGTCTCGAATCGCCCCAGACTGCTGTACGATCCCCCGGACGGGTAGACACCGGCTCCGCGTGACCGCAGCAGCGTGCTGCTCGGGGCCGGCGCGCCTCCGAACAGCGCGGCCACCTCGCTGGCTGTGGCGTACCGCAGCTCCATGAGCTCGGTAATGATCTTGGGCTGCTCCGACGGCATCGGCGGCTGAGTCGCGTAGTCCTCCTCCGGCGGTGGGGGAACGATCGCCGTCGGAGTAACAGTCTCATCCTCGGGAGCCTGTCGATTGGCGGTCGCCACCTGCGGCTCGACCTCCGTCGCCGGCTCCACTTGCTCCTCTTCGACCGCTGGTGGCTCCGCGCTGACGACGTAGACGTTGTCGTCCTGCCGCCAGTGGTAGCCTTCGGACTCGGTGATCAGCCGCAGCGCCCTCTCCACCGAGACGTCGTGCAGTGTCAGCGTCTCTATCTCGCCGGCGACCCCATGACCGACGATAATGTTGACGTTGGCCGCCTTGCCGAGCATTCGCAGGACGTCGCTGATCTCCATGTCGCGCACATCGATGTTGATCAGCCGCTGCTCCTGCCCCGCGGCCTCCTCAGCAGTCACTGCTGCGACTGCACCGATCCCGAGTATGATCGTGAATGCGATGCACGCTACGGTCAGGCGCTTCATCCGCCGATTTCGGAGCGTCACCTTTGGGCCCTCCCTAGCATGTCGTGACCGACAACGCCTTCTCCCCCATCGGTGCGCATGGAACCTGACGGGCTCACACGCTACCCGCCCTGTGAGCCGCCGGAGGCACGTCAGTAGTTGCGGCCCAAGCTGCTCCCGCCGTAGCTGCCGCTACGCCCGAAGCTGCTCCCGCCGTAGCCGCCGCTGCGCCCGAAGCTGCTCCCGCCGTAGCCGCCGCGGCCGCCGCGGCCGCCGCGGCCGCCATACCCGCCGCGGCCGCCGTAGCCGCCATACCCGCCGCGGCCGCCGTAGCCGCCGCCGTATCCACCGCGGCCACCGTAGCCGCCACGGCCGCCGTATCCGCCGCCGCCACCGCCGCCCCCGTAATAGCCGCCGGCCTCAATCACCTGGCCGCCGAAGATCAGGGAGGCCATGTCAGCGCCCAGATGCTTCGTCCAGATGATCTCCAGGACCTCGTCGCGCTCTTCCTCTTCCTCGTCCTCGCCACCATCGCCCTGGGCGCCGGGGACGTAGGACTGTGTCTCCCGGGTCGGCCGTGGCGGAGGCGTTCGGCCCTCAGTCGCTGCGCGAGGCACCACCTCCCCCTCCTCTGCCTCCCGCGCCTCGGGCTCCTTGCGCTGGCGGATGACGTAGCGCCCATTCTGCTCAATCGCCTGCAGACCGTTCGGCTCCAGGATAGACGTCAGAGCCTGCTGCAGAGGTACATCCACCAGATAGGTGTAGATCTGGGTCTCCGGGTCCACGTCCTCGCCCAGCGTGTATTCCAGATCATACGCGCGGCGGAACATCTGCAGCACCTGGTTGAGCGTCTCCCCGTTGAAGTCAACGGTGATCCGGGGCTGCTCCTCCTGTGCCATCGCCGGCGCCGCCATCAGCGCCGCCACCATGATGGCGACGATCGCCGCCCATACAGCTCTCTTCATCAACATTCTGCCTACCTCCAGCCGCTGCCCCGCGCCTGGTATGACTGCTTCGAAGCTATCCGACTATGGAGCTGGCGGAGCGGCCGGGAACTGGCCCGGCGGACGCCTGCGGGCGCCCCCGCTGCGGGCACCACCCTCACGCCGCTCTCGCCTCGGTCTCTGCTGCCGCCGCGGCTCTTCCTTCTTCTTCGCCCGCGGCCTCAGCTCCAGCTCCTGGACCTCACCCGTTTGCGCATTCTCCAGCCGTACGCCCTTCCGCGTGATCTCCGTCACCGTCATGCCCTGAATCCTGTCCCCGGGCTTGAGGACCCCGGTCTCGCCCTCCGGATCCTCATACGCCGCCTGAGCCTGACCGGACGCATCCCACAGAATGCTCGTGATCCGGATGGCCTCCTCGGGGGCGCGAGGGATCGACGGCGCCGGCGGGGTGCGCACCGGCGGAATGTCCGGTCGCACGAAGGCCACTCGTTCGGCAATAGGCAGTTGGCTCCAGTCCGGCCCGTAGGTCGTGCCGGCCATCACCTCAGCCTCTTCCACCCCCACCGCGGCCCGCGGCGCAAAGGGGTTGGGTCGGCTTGCCTCCAGGGGTGGCCCGACCTCCGGCGGCACCGTCGGCGCCGCCGGCTGCTCCCTGCCCGTGCCGGCCCCCATCCCCATGCCCATCCCCTCGCCGGGCATCCCCTCCATGCCGCCGGGACCGCCCGGCATTCCCGGCCCGCCAGGCGGCATCCCCGGCTCGCCAGCCATTCCCTCCGGGCCTCCAGGGCCACCCGGCATCCCCGGCTCACCGGGCGGCACCCCCTCCGGCGGCTCCTGTGCCATGGCCACCTGCGTACGCTGTGCCGCTGGCACGACCACCAGCATCAGAACAACCAGGCCCGTGAGAAACAACGCCACGCCGCCCGCGAACAGCACCTTCGCCTTCTGCTCTCCGATCACGGTTGATCCTTTTCCGGCTGTGGCAGTGGTCTCGCTATCCATTATACCAGATGCCTCGATCCGCAACAGGGATCGGGCCAACTTCTCTCAGGGCGCTTCCGGCCCCGCGCCGCCGGCACCAACCTCTCCTGGCGGGCCACCTCCGGGCGGCATCCCCTCACCGGGCATCCCTTCGGGACCCATCCCGCCAGGCCCCATCTCGCCCGGCGGCATGCCTTCGGGACCCATACCCATGCCTGGACCCATACCCTCTGGACCCATGCCCATCCCTGCGCCGGCCGCCCCGGCGGCTGCGCCAGCGCCCCCAAGCATGCTCTCGGGAGCCTCAACCAGCAGATAGAACTTCATCGGCACCTGCGCCCGCAGCACGTTCCCCGTCTCATCCGCCGCCTCCAGCACGAGCTGGCTGACCGTTACGACCCGGGGGAACCGCTCCAGCGACCGGTAGAGGCGCTCGATGGCGCTGAGGCTCCCGCTGACGGTGAGGGTGATAGACTGCTGCGGGACCTGCAGAAAGCCGCTGGGCGGCAGCGAGGGCGGGGTCATGGCGGGTGCGGGGAATGACTGACCGCTCTCTATCGTGCACCCGGTGGACTCCACCCAGTCCTCGATCAGCGGGGGGAGGTCCTCGCGATACTCATACCACAGTGCCACCATGGCGCCCGCGGGGTGACCGAACGAGATGGGAATGCTCCGCTTCTCGCGGAGCTCGTCCAGCTCCGCCTTGTACTCCTCCCACTGGGCCGCCACTTTGTCACGCTCGGCCTTCGCGGACGTGAGCTGATCGGCAACCCTCTCCGCCTCGCGGTACTCGTCCCTGAGTTCACCCAGCGTCGCGTGCGCGGGCTTGTACAGGAAGAAGAGCATGGCCGCCGCTGCGCCGATAACCACCACGAGGCCGGTAACTATGACTGCAATGGGAGGTATCCGACCCATCGCTCCACTCCTGCCGTCCTATGCTGTGCGCGTTGTGGCCAATCTCCTCGCCGACCGCGCTACTGAGGCCCTAAGGCCCTGCCTCGCCGGGCGGGGCCATCTCTTCGCCGGGCGGGCCCATGCCTTCGCCGGGCGGCATGGCTTCACCGGGCATGCCGGCTCCCGGCGGCCCGCCTTCGCCCATGCCCATCCCAGGCCCCATGCCCATCTCCGGGCCCATCCCCATGCCCATGCCTGCGCCCCGGCCGGCGGCTCCGGCGGCAGCGCCGCTGGGAGGCGTCGGCTCGCTCACGGGTACGGTCAACTGCGCGGAGACGCTCAGGGCGATCTCGCCAGTGGCGGTCCTCCCGCCACGGCCACCTCCACCCATCGGAGGCCCGCCCATCGCGGGACCACCCATCGCGGGGCCGCCCATGGCCGGCCCTTCCATCATGCCGGGCTCGGGGGCCATCCCCGGCTCTTCCATCCCCATCATGCCCTCGCCGGGCATCGCCCCCGCACCCATAGGCGCGAAGCCGCGTCCGGCCCCACCGGCTCCCTCGATCGACATGCCGGCGGGAAGGCCGGAGATGCTGATGCTGGTCAGATGCGGACAACGGATAAGGTTCAGTAGGAACCGCGCCGCCTCCGTGGTGTCACCCACAATGACGTCGAAGTTGACGTTGGACGGGATTGTGATGCTGAACCGTGTCACGCGGGCCTTGTCATAGATGTATTCGTTGATAGCGTGGAAGCGGTCCCAGAACTGCGCCCCGGACTCGTCGGCCTCCGCAACGAAGTCCACCCGGTTCTGGATCGGCTCCAGTTGCAACTGCAGACTCTGCGTCTCAGCCTGGATCTCCTTTGTCTCCTCAGCCTTGGGCTTGATGTCGTCGATATCCGCCTGCGTCTGCCCAATCTGCCTGTGCACGAGCAGCACCGCACCGGCTCCCACGACCCCTACTGCGATCAGCAGCGCCACGAACAGACCGATGAGGATCTTGTTCGTACGCGCAACCGCGAAGTGCCTTGGCAGAAGGTCGATTCTCAGCAACTGCGATCCCTCACATTATGCTGCGGTGCCGCCGTCGCTGGCCGCTCACGCCGGGACCATGTCCCGCAGCGCCAGACCCACTGCGATGACCATCGACGGGGCTATGTCGCGCAGGTACTGCTCGGGTATGCCAGGCTCATCAATCGTCAAGTACTGGAAGGGGTTCCCGACCTCAGTGGCCTCCACCCCGGTCTCCTCGCGGATCATGTCGGTCAATCCATCCAGCTTGGCGCTGCCCCCGGTCACCAGGATGCGGTCAACCGGCTCGTTCCGGTGCCGGCGCCGGTAGAAGTCCAGCGACTTCCGCACCTCGGTCGCCACGTCCAACGCCGGCTCGGTCAGGACGTCAGCCACGATCTCCCGGGCCTCAACCAGGTCGGAGGCCTGTTCCCCGGTCGCCTCCGGCTCCTCCGGCGGTGGCGGCGCCTCCTCCTCGGGCGGGCCCTCCAAGTCCTCCTCGATGTCCAGCCGCGTGGCTCCCTCGTCCGGCTCGATCGTTGCCGAGCCCTCGTCGGTGCTCGACAGCTCAAAGACCGAGTCCGACTCCAGCTCCTCTTCCCCCTCCTCCTCGAACATTCCCGCGCCCGCGAACTCGTCCTCCTCCTCCTCGGGCACGAACCTCCCGGCGTACACGCGCCCCAGCTCCAGCTTGATCATCTCCGCCTGATCCTGATCGACCATCAGATTCTGCGCCAGCACCTGCGTCAGATTCTCGCCCGCCGACGGGATCACGCGAACGAAGCTCAGCAGCTTGTGGCGGAATACGAGAATGAGGGTCGTAGTCGCGCCGATGTGCACGTTGACCACAGTCTGATCGGCGAACGCATCGCCTGCGGCATCCACCAGTGCCCGGCCGATCGCCAGCGGCTCCACGTCAATCGCCACGGGTACCATTCCCGCCCCCTGCATGGCATCGACGTGCGCGTCAACCAGGTCCTCCTGAGCCACCGCCAGCAGCACTTCCATCTCCGTGGCTTCAGGGTCGGCGTCGGGGCGCTCGATGGGGGAGTAGTCGTAGATGACCTCGTCAACGGGGAAGGGCGTCTGCTCATCCAGCTCCCACTGAATGGCCTCGTCCAGCTCCCGGTCCGACATGCTGGGGACCTCGGTGATGCGTACCACCACCGAGGCATCGCCGCCCACGGAGGCGACAGCCCTCTTCACGCCGGCCCCGTAGCGGACGCGTATCTCCTCAAGCGCCTCGGCGACCGCGGGGGCATCCACCACAACCCCCCCGCGTACAGCATTCTCGGGAGTGGGGATCACCGCCGGCCGCCCCACCACGTGGTACTCATCGCCTCGCAGTTGGATCTCCGCTGCCTTGATGAATGCTGTTCCGATATCCAGGCCCAGGACGTGTGTGGCGCCCTTAGCCATGTGGCGCTCCTCCTGCCATAGACCAGCTCAGAATCCCCGTTCGCCAGCCGCCGGGGGGCAGCCTGATCCTGAGGTTACTCTATTACATCGAGCCGGAACCTGTCAAGTGCTCCGCCACCGGGCTCACTCCATGCCGAAGCCGCTCTGCTTCGACCCTTCCCAGGGCAGCTCGAAGCCCTCGCCCGAGCCCCGGCCAACAGGCTCCGCGTCCATTCTCGCACGCCCATTTCCCCGCGCGGCGGCCCCTCTCCTTCGCCCCAGGCTTAAGTTTTCTGGTCGATGCCCGAGTCCGTCCCGCCGCCCCCTCTTACGGACCAACCCGTGGCACCTGCAGGTCCGCAATCAGACTCCCGTACTCCGGCGCCACCACCGCCAGGTAGACGTCCGTGGCCTGCTGCACCTGTTGGCCGTCCTGGTCCGGCTGGCGCAGGTCGAAGACGCTCCGCGCGCTCGACCACAGCAGCCAGTAGCGAACCGTCTGGAAGTTGGTGCCCGGCACCGTATAGATCTCGGGCACTACGCGCAGCGGGCCTTCCGCGATCACCGCGTTCACCGGCACCGGCGTCTCGGTGCTCCAGCCGATCACCCGGTGCTGCTCCACCTGGCCGTTGTAGCTCACCCGGATGCGGTGTCCTACACGCGCCGGTGTGGTGGCTGCGTCCGGCTCGATCGTGATGATCCCGTTCTCCTCGGAGCTGAGCACCCACGGCGGCTCCTCGCCAGCCGTCACGTCCCACACCTCCGAGATGTCCCCGGCCGTGATCGGCGGCCTGGCCACCTGCAGAGCGCGGGTGAACGAGCGGTGCATGAAGGACGGGCGGCCGAAGTGCGGCGTGTCCGTCCCCCCGTAGCTGCGCCGCCAGAAGACCGTCAGCCGGCTGCTCCCGGCCAGGTCGTAGAAGGCCGAGGGGCTGTCGTCGTTCGCCTCGTCGGTCGTCACCCGCCGCACGAAGGGCGTGTAGTCGGCATACATCACGACATCCACGATGCCCGGCGTGTTCCCGGAGTTGAACACCGCCAGCCGGTCTTGAGGGTTGTCGGGGTTGAACAGCGGCGACGACCACTTCAGCGTCCCCGACGCCGGGCTGATCCTCAGGCGCACCGATGGCCACATGAAGCTGCTGTAGTCGCCCGGCCCGCCGAAGGCTCCCTGGTCCTCGGCCTCTCTCCGCACCGCCGGGTCGATCAGCTCGCCCAGGTGGTTATTGTCCGGATGGCCCGGATTCAGCGGCAGCTCGAAGATGCCACCGGATGAGATTCCGGTCAGCACCGGCGTCACGGTGTAGATCCCGCTGCCGCGATCGTAGCTCCCATTGGCCCAACTCACGGCATAGAGGTCCTCCGTCCGCGTCCCGCCGGCCTCGGTCACCACGCCCACGTAGAACCTCGGATCGTCGTACTCCTCCATCCCGAAGTTCTCCGCCAGCCACGCCGTCCAGTCCGGCTTGGTCTCGAAGTTGAACGGCTCGTCCGGCGCCGCCGGGTCCGGCACCTCCTTCGTCACCAGCCAGTCGATGTCGCGACTCTGGAAGGACTCCCGCCGCGGGCTGGGCTGCAGCTGCTCGCCCGCGTACCCGCGCAGGTCGCCCTCGCCATCGTAGATCTCCGGCATCCGCATCCCGTCCGCGTTGACCACCCGCGGGAACGGCACCTTGCCGTAGTTGTTGTCCACCCCGTTGTAGGGGAAGTCGGCGCCCCCGATGGGGCCGAAGTTGAAGCGCGTCCAGCAGATGTCGGAGTTGCCCAGCGCCCGGATGTGTCCGGTGAAGAACACGTCAGCCTGGAACTCCGGGTTCGCCGGGTCGCCCACCTCGCTGCCGAAGGCGCTCGGCTGCTTCACGTAGGTAAAGGGACTCTCCGCTGGCTTCCGGTAGCGGTAGGTCTCCCCCGCCACATCCACTGCGAAGAAGTCATACGGCCCGCCTGCCGCGGTGTTGCTCACATGCAGCAGCGCGTCCCCGGGAATCGTCCCGGAAGTCGGGTCGAACTCCCAGCGATAGCGCAGATGCTCCCGGCCCTTCGGCCCCGCGTGCCAGAACAGCCAGTGGCGGTTGGCCGCGCCCTCCCGCACGAAGCCGGTCAGGCCCCGGTGCGCGCCTCCGGTTCCGAACAGGAACTCCGTGGCCGTGGAGCCGTCCCAGTCCACGCTCGCGGAGCCGTCGAAGCGGAGCTGCGAGCTCAGGCCCTGATCGGTCGCCAGGGAGCGATGCCACATGGCCCACCGCTGGTTGTTGGCCCCATCCACATAGGCGGTCGGCGAGGCGTTGGTCTCCGCACCTGTGCTGGCGGTCAGCGCATCGGCCTCATCCGGCAGCGCCCCGGCCGGGCTCCACAGCCAGCCCCGGTACACCGGATCAGGACCAAAGAGACGCAGCTCTGCGTTCGCGTACATCAGGTTGAACGGATCGCCCGGTGACGGCCGGTCGGCGTCCGACGTGCCCGCCGCCGCGGCCGAGCCGGCGCCGGTCGCAGAGATGCGTTGCCCCGCCCACAGCACCTGCAGGTTGCCCCGCGATGCATCGTAGAGCACCGTGGGTTCGACGTCCTTGGAGTAGAAGTCGCTGTGCGGCAGCCGCGATTCCACCACCCGCATTCGCGTCGCGAAGGAGGCCACCGGCTCAAACGGCTCATCCACGTCCGGGTCGAACTCCTGCGTCGTCGTATCCGTCACACCCGCCAGGGCGTCGTAGAAGTCCAGGGCCCCGTCCTGATCGAGGTCAATGTAGAGCAGCACTTCATTGGCGTAGTTGCCCGCCGGCTGGCCCATCGGAACCGGCTTGATGGTGCCCGCATAGGGCCCGGCCGTCGAGCGGACCCCCGCCTGCAGCCGCGAGGTGGCTCGCTCGCCGGCCGCGCCCGTCGCCTGCTGCCGCCACAGGTTCCACGCGGCCGCCCCGAACTCCACATCCTCGGGGATGCCCGGGCGGTAGCGGAACAGCGTCCCCACCGTCAACGGCACGCTCTGCGCCCACCGCGGATAGGAGCGCACCTCGCTGTCGATCTCCGTGCGGAACAAAAAGCCCGAGCGCATCCGGGCCACTGAGGCGATGTTGCCCTCGTTGCGCACCGGCACATCCGACCGCGTGGACACATCCGTCGGCCACGCCTCGTCCCCCGGCTGCCTCTCGGCCGGCTCGTTCACGGTGTTAGGCGCATCCTGCGGCACGCCCGGCGCCACCCATCCCAGGTCCACGATCCGCTCATCCGCCGCCAGCGCCGCCTTCCGCAGCACCGACACCCGCAGCCCGAAGGGGTCGTACTCCTCGGCCACCAGCGTGTCGTAGCCAATGAACGGGGCCGCGGCTGGCTTCTCCGGATCGGCCAGGCAGAACGGGCAGTCGTCGTCCCCGTCGCCGTCGAGGTCCCCAATCAGGGCATTGGACACGCGCGTGCCGCACACCGGACAGGTCCAGTCGGCGTGGGAGTCATTGGGCACGGTCGTGGGATCGTCGAACTTCCTCCCCGTCTGCGGTGCCTCGTAGTACCAGTCCCACGCGAAGTTCCCGTCCATCTCGTCCGCCTCGTCGCCTGTCTGATGGAAGGCCAGCATCAGCCCCTCGTAGGGCTGGTCGTTCGGCAGGTCGTTGTCGAAGAACGTGTCCCGCGACGGCACGGATGGCGGCTGGTAGGGCGGGATCTCCACGTGGACATCCTGGCGGAAGTCCGGCGCCCCCATCGGCACCCGGCTGCCCGAGGGCCCGAACTTGATGGCATCGGGCGTCATCCAGTGACGGGACGTCCCCAGCCGCGTCTCCGGGGCGTCGTGGGCGTCGTAATGCAGGTCCGCCTCGCCGGGCGCCTCCTCCAGCCTGACGCCCACCGGGCCACCTGTCGTATGCTGCATGCACACCGGACACAGGTCGCCGGCGTCCAGCGGGTTACCGGGGAGATACTCCATCCCCTCTTCGAACCGCGCTCCACACCCGCCCTCATCGACCGGACAGACCAGCGTCGTCACTGGCGTCCTGTTGGCGACGGAGAACAGCCGCGTCGGCGTCCGCGTGCCGGGGTTGTACTCCCCGCCCCAGTCATCGCTGGTGCCCGGGAACAGCTCGCCGAGAATCAGGCGTGGCAGCCCCCCGGTCGCTGGCTCGTCGTCCTGTACGAACGATGCGTGCACGTTGCCCGCCGGGTCCACCCAGCGGTCATTGACGACCACGTCATCATGCGCATCCAGGGGGTCGAAGTCGGCTGCCGGATCCAGGTCCACGTCCGGCCGGGAGCACATGAAGCGCGTGTCGACAAACGCCGCGTTGCCTCCCATCGCGGTGTGCGCGGCGACGTCGCCGTTGGTCACGTGCTGCGTCGCCGGGGCGTTCAGATCCGCCATGTAGTGCCACTCGCTGCCCTCCCGGTAGTATACCGTGGTGCCGCCGGCCGACACCCCGACGGGCTGGCCGGCGGCCGTCAGCGGCGACCACTGCAGCATAATCCGCCCCACCCCGGCCGCCTCCGGCGGCACGCGATAGGGCCATATCTGCGCGGTGTTGAAGGTCTCCCCGCTCTTCTCCACCACCAGCCAGTCGGTGGTGTTGGCCGGGTTCGCCGTGGACAGGATGGGATCGACGGTCAGGTCCGCCAGCACGTAGCAGCCCTTGGCGCCATAGCTGTCGGACAGCTCGGGGCCCATGCTGCCCGCGGGGATGACCGGCTCCACCTGGTCGGGATCGGTGTAGATACCCTCCCCGTCCCAGAAGTCATAGTCCATCTCCAGCGGCGAGGGCAGCGTCTGCGTGTTGGAGTCGATGACCAGCTTGATGATCCGGCCCGCGTCGCCGAGGGCGCCCGTGATCGCGGGCACGTCCACCATCAGTGCGCCGCTGTCGGTGATGATCCGACACCCACCGTCCGTCGCGTACTGCCCTGCGTCGATCGCGCCCGCGCTGTCGAAGTCCAGACCGTAGAGCTTGCTGTACGCCTCCACCTCGGCCGTGCCGGCCGCGGTCTGCAGATGCCGGATATACCACACATCGCCGTTAGACACCCGGTAGGGATTAACGTGGATCTTATAGTCCGCCGCCGCAACTGTGCCGCCCCCGACAGTGCGATAGAAGGTCGGGGTGAGGGTGGGAGCCTCGGCATCACTGACGTAGCGGAAGCTGGCTTCGGCCCGCACAGAGCCCGGCTCGATGACCAGGAAGCGCAGTCCGTAGCCGGTATCGAACAGCCCGCTCACAGTCTCGCTGTCCATGCGCGCGGTCACGAAGGAGGCCACGTTGGCGAGCGTCGGCACCTCCCACGGGATGTCGGTGCCGGGAGGGCCGTTGTTCCAGTCCAGGTCCTCCCAGTCCGCCCCGCCAGGGTGGAACGGCCGGCCGATCAGCGGGTTGGCTGCGTTCCCGTTAACGTCCTCAGCGGTGACCCCCAGATAGTCCAGAATGCGGTCCTTGGGCGAGGCGGGCACCAGTTCCACGTCCGCCGGATGGCTGGCTATGCCGAAGGGGTTCGGGCAGGTATCCCCCGCCGCGCTGATGTGGTCGGTGCTGTAGCCGCAGTAGGGGCACACGTATCGGTGGCGCACCGCCGTCATGTTCCACGTCCACGACCCCGTCCCCGACCCGGCGCCGTCGGTGTACGTGGACAGATACGCCCGCACCTCCCACGGCGGCGGGCCCTGCGCGAATGCGGGCATCGCCAGGATCAGCGCAAGCACAATGAGCGTCAGTGGCTTCGCACGCATGCATGGCACCTCTTCAGAACGTCCCCTCGGCTCCGCCGCGCCCGGGCCTCACCGCACTTCGGCGTAGGCCGGCTGCGTGAACGGATCCTTCCACATCTCGCCGGGCGCCGGCACCGAGCGCTCGTCATCGAGTCTGTGCGCATCGTCGTCCGGGTCCTCGGGCACATTCAGC
>JAYENL010000034.1:0-2857 GCA_034722055.1 Armatimonadota bacterium | reverse complement strand
GACGCGGAGAGGGCTGACCCGGCGGCGTTGGACCCGGCCTTCCGCGCCGAGCTGCGCGAGGTCTACGCCGAGGACATCGCCGCGCTCGAAGGCATGCTCGACCGCGACCTCAGCCACTGGCGGTGAGGGTTGAATGCAAGCGGATGCACACGTGGCGAACCGCCCGCGCTTTCCTCCGTGGTCTGGAGGGAATGGTGCGTCCCTCGCCGAACTGCTCCCTGACTCCGGCCGCTCGTCGCCTTGGCCGGAGCCGCGGATGATTGCGAGACGCTCTGGAGGGCAATCGAATGCCGAAGCTTGCGGTTAACGGGGGCGAGAGGACTCGCACCGAGGGCTGGCCGCAGTGGCCGCCCGATGATCCTGGATTCCTCGAGAACCTCAAGAAGGTCCTGGACTCGGGCACCTGGGGAGTCAATGGGGAGTGGACGGGGAAGGCCATCGAGATGATGTGCGAGCACCACGGCGCGGAGTTCGGCGTGGCCGTCACCAGCGGCACCACGGCGCTGGAGGTCTCGCTGCGGGCCGCCGGGGTGGAGGTCGGCGATGAGGTGATCGTCCCGCCCTACACCTTCGTGGCCACGGCCTCGTCGGTCGTCGCGGTTGGGGCCGTTCCCATCTTCGTGGACATCGACCGCGATACGTTCAACATCGATCCCGCAGCGGTGGAGGCGGCCGTCACCGAGCGCACCTCCGCCGTCATCCCGGTGCACATCGGCGGCTCGCCCGCCGACATGGACGCCGTCAATGAGATCGCCGCCCGCCACGGCCTGAAGGTCATCGAGGATTGCTGCCAGGCCCACGGCGCCATCTACAGGGGCCGCAAGGTGGGGGCCATCGGCCACGCCGGGGCCTTCAGCTTCCAGTCATCCAAGAACGTCACCGCCGGCGAGGGAGGCATGATCCTCACCAACGACCCGGATATCTTCAGCCGCGCCTGGTCGCTCCATAATATCGGCCGCGTCCCGGAGGGCGAGTGGTACGATCACCGGGTGATGGGCTTCAACTACCGCATGACCCAGTTCCAGGGCGCCCTCATCTGCCGGTGCATGGAGCTGCTCCCCGAGCATTTTGAGCGGCGCGCCCGCAACGGCGACCACCTCCGGGAGCGCCTGGAGGAGATCGAGGACGTGGAGCTGCAGAAGCTCACCCACCCCGACAACGTCTCGGCCTTCCATCTCTACATCTTCCGCTACGAGCCCGAGGCCTTCGACGGCCTGCACCGCGACCGCTTCCTGAAGGCCCTCGCCGCCGAGGGCATCCCCGCCTCCACCGGCTACAACCCCCTCTACCGCGAGGGAATGTTCGCTGACCGGGTGCACATGGACCAGTACCCCTTCTGCCCGCCCTACTACACCGGCGAGGTGAGCTACCCGGACGTGTCCTGCCCGGCCTGTGAGTACCTCTGCGACGTGGGCGGATTCTGGATGAGCCAGCGCACCGGCCTGGCTGATGAGCGGGCCATGGACGACATCGTGGACGCCATGCTCAAGATCCGCGCCAACCTCGATGAGCTGCAGGAGGAGCGGAGCGCCTCCGAGTGAACCGCCTCGGCGCATTGATCCTCACGGCGGCGCTGGCCGCCATCAGCGTCCAGCCGGCCTGCGCTCAGCAGATGATGCGTATCCTGCAGCGCGGGCCGGTCGGCTTCCTGCACGGCTACACGCTCCTGCAGCGGACCGGGAACCTCACGGCCGGCGACTTCGCCCACCCCTGCATCGCCGACTGGGACGGTGACGGAGTCCGCGACCTGGTGGTGGGCTCAGGCTACGGCGACCTGTTGCTCTTCAGCCGCCCTGCCGACGGTCCCTTCGAGCCGGCCCGGCCACTGCTCCCCGACGATGAGGTGGGCCTGGCCGCCGTGCCCCAGCGCCGCCAGGTCTCGCCATGGGTGGGGGACCTTGACGGCGATGGCGGCGTGGACATGCTGCTGGGCATCGGCGACCGCCTCTACCGCTACGCCGTGAAGGGCGGCCGCACCAGCGGCGGCGAGCTGCTGGCGGGCGCGGGTGCGGCATTCGCGCCGGCCGGTCCGCTGGCGCCGACTGCGGCCGACCTCGACGGGGACGGCCGTCCGGAGGTCATCATCATCGACGGTCGCGGCCAGGCTCACGCCCTCGGGCGGGACTCTGCCCAGCCCGTCGCGGTATCCGGCACTCCGCTGCAGGTGGCGCCGCCGGCCCGCGCCTGGGGAGGCGACTGGACCGGTGACGGTCGCCCCGACCTGCTGCTGGGGACCGGCGACGGGCGGGTGCTGCTGTGCGCGTCCGCGGACGGCGATCTGACCCTACCTCAGGAGCTGACCGGGGCCTCGGGCGCCGTGGCCCGGGAGGCCGCACCGTGGGCGACGGACTGGGATGGCGACGGGGATCTCGACCTGCTGGTCGGTGGGCGGGCCGGCCTGGTGGCGCTGGTCGAGCGACGCGACGACGGGACACTCGCGTCCAGCGGCCACCTGCAGCAGCGACGGGCGCCCATCGATGTAGGCCGCTGCCCGGTGGCAAGCGTCGCGGACTGGAACTCAGATGGTGATACCGACCTGGTGGTCGGCGGCGAGGACGGGCGCGTCACGCTCTTCGAGCGGGTGGCCGGCGAGCTGGAATTCGAGCGCGGGCTGCGCGTTGCGGCCGCGGACGGCCCCATTCTGGCGCCAGGCGAGGGCGATGCGCGCTACGCGGCCCCAGCCGTCACCGACTGGGACACCGACGGCGACCTGGACCTGCTGCTGGGCGGAGCGGGGGGCGAGGTGCATCTGTGGCGCAACTCCGGAGGCCTGCGCGCGGCGGGGCCGCTTCTGGTCAGCGGCGCCACCCTGCGCCTGGCGGGCATCACCATGCCGACGCCCTTCGACTACAACGGC
>JAYENL010000033.1:0-14638 GCA_034722055.1 Armatimonadota bacterium | reverse complement strand
GGCGACCAGCTCCGAGGCGGCGCGATCTGCCCCGCCAACTCACCAATTCAACATCAACCTGAGTCAACCGGATAGCCCTATAGACATTTGCGTTGCAGGCTCCGCCGCCAGCGCCCCAGAGGGGCGGCTTAAGGAGCCGGCGAGGCGTAAGGCATTTCATGGCTCGGCTTCGACCGTGTAGACCTCCAGCGGCTCCGGCCGGCCCCGCACCTCCACCTCGCCCAGAGTCCGCACCGCCGTCGCGCTGTCCAGCAGCGCGGCGGTGTCCTCGCTCATGAGTATCTGCGTGCCGAGCTCCTTGTTGAGGGCCTCAAGTCGTGAGGCGATGCTCACGGTGTCGCCCATCACCGTGTACTCCAGCATGTTCTCCGAGCCGATGTCGCCGGCGACCAGCTCGCCGCTGTGCAGGCCGATGCGCACGTGCATGGGCCAGTCCCCCTCCCCGGCCGCTTCCCGCAGCTGGGCCATGCGGCGCTGGATCTCCACGCTGGCGGCCAGCGCCCGATCGGCGTGATCCTCCTGCGGCACGGGGTCGCCGAACACGGCCATGACGCCGTCGCCGATGAACTTGTGCACAGTCCCCCCGTGGTTCCGGATGATCTCCGTGCACGCGGTCAGGTATGTGTTGACCTGCTCCACGACGTCCTCCGGCGGACAGCTATGACAGAAGCTCGTGAAGTCGCGCAGGTCGGAGAAGAACACCGTCCCCTCCACGTGGCTGCCCCCCACCTTGGTCATCCCCGGATTGCTGAGGATGACCCTTAGCACCTCCGGCGAGACGCGCATCGACCACGCCTGCCGGATGCGCCTCTCCTCACGCTCGGCGGTCAGCTCCAGATGCACGGTCTCCAGGACGTAGGTCAGCGTCAGGCCCAGCGCCACCGGCATCAGCGGCACCCACATCCCGCGCCTCCACATGACCTCGAAGGTCAGCACGACCGCCAGCGCCATGAGCGGCAGCAACGCCAGCGGCAGGGCCTTCAGCGGGCGCAGCCAGACGGTCGCTGCGGCCATCAGCAGCGACAGCGCCAGGGTTACCAGCACCGTCTGCCACACGGGTACGGGCAGCACGTAGCGACCCCTGAGGACGGTGTCAGCCGCGTTCGCGATGATCTCGACGCCGGCCATCTCCGCGTAGCCCTGTGAGGTGCCCGGCACCCCCCGCATGGACACCGGCGTGTCGTAGAGGTCCTGCAGGGCGCGGGCGGACGCGCCGATGAGCACGATCTTGCCTGCGACCTCCGGCTCGAAGTCGTCATCGAGCAGGCGGTAGTATGGGATGCGCTCGAAGCCCCGGCCGATGGGGCCGCGGTAGTTGACCAGATAGTCCCTGTCGGGCAGCGCCGGGTGTGAGGAGTGCGCGGCGGCGAGCACCCGCTCCGCGAGCGCAGTGGGCTCCACTCCCCTCGACAGCGCCGCCACGGCCACGCCCAGCGTGGGGAACTGCTCATCCTGATGTGTGACGGAGGTGAGGTATCGGCGAGCGGTTCCATCGATGTCCTTCGAGAGGTTGGCGGCGGCCAGCCCCAGCGCGGCGTCCTCGAAGTCGGGGTGGGGGAAGTTCGCGACGATCAGCTCGCCGGCCGTCTCATCCCCCGCCACAGCCTCCGAGACCACCTCCATGGCCAGCACGACGTTGCCCGCCTCCTCCAGCGCCTTCACCAGCCTCCTGTCATCCTCTGACAGCGGCGGCTCCCAGAAGAAGGGGTCTACGTCCTCCGGCGGCGTCTCGTCGGAGCTGGTGCCGGAGAGGATCATGTCGATGCCGATCAGCTTGGCCCCGCCTGCGGCCAGCGTGCCGATCACCGTGGCGTGGTGTCTGCGCGGCCATGGCCAACCGCTCAGCTCCGGCTGTGAGAAGGACTCCTCGTCGATGGTGACCAGGACGATATCGGGGCTGCGGCCCGGGAAGGGGGCGTAGGCCATGCGGTAATCGTAGAGGGCCAGCTCGCCCTCGTAGAGCCGCTGACTGATCAGCCCGGCGGGCATGGAGGGATGGCACAGCCAGGCTGTCAAAAGGCCGCTTGCCAGGCCGATGGTGACGCCCACCGCGTAGAGCCCCACACGTCGTGCCATCGTCACTGCGCTCCCGTGGCGAGGTACGCTGGCGAGAGCGAGCTTCTCCGCGCGGGCCACAATCCCCTTTCGACGGCATGGAAAAGCGTCCGCGCGGCGCATACCGAACGGCGTCGGCGCCCCCCGGTATCTCCCCCTCGTGTATGGGCTGAAGAGGAACGCGGGGAACCAGATGCTCTCCCCAGTCGATGCACCCCCGTTACCCGCCGAGCACTCGCTCCACCGCGCTGTAGAGCTCCTCGTTGCTGTAGGGCTTGTCAAGCCACGCCTGGATCGGCAGGAACTCCGCCGGGTTGACGGGCCCCAGCGACTCGTCGGGACGGAAGCGCAGCTCGGTCTTATCGTGGATGCCCGTGGCCATGATGACGGGGGTCTGGGCCACGCCTTCCTCCTCCATCTGCCGCAGCTTCCACACCACGTGGAAGCCCTCCGTCCCCTCCGGCATCATGACATCGAGGATCATCAGGTCGGGGCGATGCTGCGCGGCCGCCTCGAGCGCCTCCTCCTCGCTCGAAGCCGTCAGCACCTCGTGCCCCTCACGGCTCAGGGCGCGGTTGAGCCCGGCAAGGACGTTCGGCTCATCATCAACGCACAGGATGCGGGCCATGGCAGCTCTCCCTCTCCATCGGCGGTGGCATGCGGCGCACCTGGCAGCATTGTCGCGTAGCCGGTCGGTCCACGGTCGCCCTATCGACGTCCTCGAAGCTCGGATTCAGCAGCGTCACCTCCTGGCGTCCGAAGCATCGCGCGGCCACCGGGAGTGCTGTAGCGATCATGGGGGCCGACACGCGCATAGGAGGTCCCCGGTTCACGGGCGCCACGACCTTGTCCAGCAGCCGCGGCCATCGGCACGCACCGCCCATCGCCGTGCCGTTCCCGCGCCTCCAGTCGGCCCTCCCATCCCGGATCACGTACGCAGTCTCGGCGCGAGGTTCGCTCGGCCAGGGTCGGATTCTTCTGTAGACGGGCAGCGGCGTCCGGGCACGAGCCGAGTTGAGTTGGACAGACGCGATTGCGTTCGCGGATGGCAACGCGCGACCAGGCCACAGTCGAGTAGGCCAGCCGGACCTGGTCCTTCCCGGCGAAGATGGCGATCAGTTCTTCGCGGAGTCAACTGCGGAGCGCCTGCGCATCGGACTCAGTCTCCTGCCTCACCAGTGATCTGCAGATTCCCCTTCCGGCGAGGCCGCTCCGGCCTCTGCTGTGGGCGCGCAGCTTCCCAAGCGCCGCCTGTGAAGGTATCGACTGTCGAGGCGGAGAAGAGAGACCGGGGACCCGGGAACGAGACGGTAGGGGGGATCCGTGCTTCTCCGTATGATAAGCGTCTGGCCAAAACGCGACTTGACCTCTACGTGTTCTCACCGTTCTCTGTGATTGCGGAAATCTTTTTAATCATGAATCAAACTAAATCTCTATGGTCACTGGGCATAATATGATGCAAGAAACAAATACTGGAGACGACGTGAGGTCGGTGCGCTGGTTCCTTTGTATGGTGAAGAGGAGGTAAGTACTATTAGAAGGTCATTCAAGTCGGATACCAGCTTCCTTGAGAAGATCTCGATGGGTGCTACGGGTACACGCGCGGTCCTCTCAGATTTGGAGGGACAAGGACATCAACCCATAGAGCTGGAGCGAGGATCCACCAGCTTCAAGATCTGGAAGAACATCAAGATCAAGCGGATCAGAGTTCCAGACATCCTGTGTGTAGCCTGTGGGCGATGTGTGGAGAGCAGAGCGAAGACCAAGCTAGAGATATCCATGTCTCATTCTGAGGCGGACCCTGAGCGCGGCTGGGATTACGGACTGGCTGATGAAGACTTCGTTGGACTGGTCGCGTGTGAGAAGGATGGGGAGGAACCGGTCGCTTGGACGACTGCTGGACCTGTACAGTATGTGAGAGTTGAGGCGCTTCGGAAGGCTGCAGAGGAGGGAAGTGCGGTCGTCAGCCGTCCAAAGGGTGCGCAAGAAGGATTCGAGATACGGATTATCTGGCCTACCAGCAAAGCCAGCGCCGCGGGAACCATAACCAATGTTGATGAGAAGCGAATCCAATACGAAAGAGCATCCGACGGACGGACCATCACGCTGCAAAGGCAAAAGAAGGATAGGGAGCTGTCGGCGCTGGTAGTGGAAGGCGAAGAGGTGGACAGAAACCAGATCCTGGCTTCAGTAGTGCCTGTCGTGAAAGGATTTGAATGTGAAGAATCTGCTACAGGGTCTGACTACATAAGGGCACTCGAGAGTCCATCTCTGACTGACAGGTACACAGGCGTGAAGGCACTGGGTACCATTCGGTCGGGTGACGTGACTGATGCATTGGCTGCCAAGGTGACTGACGAGGGAGAACACATTTACGTACGTTTGGAGGCGGCTGGGGGCCTGGCGCGGCGCGGAGAGGCGTTGGGGTATGATTTCATTGCGAAGTGCCTGCGTGACGATTACCTTCAGAATAGACTTGAAGCGGTAATTGTCCTGGGAGAAATTGAGAGTGATAGATCGTGCAGAATGCTGATAGACGTTTTCGTCGATGATGAACAACACCCCGACATACGTGCCGGAGCTGCTTGGGCCTTGGGAGAACTGAGGAGCAAACTGGCGATCGAGGCCTTGATCAAGAGTTTCGCATCTGTCGAGGATCGTATAAGAGTAGAGGCTTGCAGGGCTCTAGGCAAGGTATGCGAGCATTTCACGCCAGAGGTCATCGAGCGGTTCCCAGAGGCCCCCGACAGGTTGCGGCCTGGGATTGCGTGGGCTCTGAGCAATGCCGGGGAGTTCGAGATTGATGACATGATCGATCTATTAGTTGATGATGATGCCCGGCAGTGGGTGGCTTATGTGGTTGGCACACAGGACAAGGATGAGTATATTGGTGAGATTGAGCGCTTGAGGGAAAAAGATCCGGAGGTCTATTTTGCGGTGACTGTACTCTGGAAAATCATGACAAGCTGGATCTGGAATGTGGAGGAGTATTGATGGATAGTCTACCGATGCCATTGTACCAAACTGCACACGGGGAAGCGTATGTGGGAGATGCGTTGGCGCTGCTCAGGTCACTGGATGATGACTCTGTGGACCTCGTGCTAACGTCGCCGCCCTTTGCCCTGCAGAGAGAAAAGGAATATGGCAACAAAGATCAAGACAACTATGTAGATTGGCTGCTCAACTTTACCTCTGAAGTGCGACGGGTGATAAAGGATGAGGGCAGCTTTGTTATAGATTTGGGTGGAGCCTATCGTAAGGGCAGGCCGGTCAGGTCACTATACAACTACCGACTGCTTATCCGGTTGTGTGATGAGCAGGATTTCAGGCTTGCGGAGGAGTTCTTCTGGTATAACCCGTCAAAACTGCCATCGCCGATCGAGTGGGTAAACAAGCGGAAGATCCGTGCGAAAGATGCGGTCAACACAGTATGGTGGCTCTCAAAGACTGATTTCCCAAAGGCAGATGTGCGCAATGTGCTCAAACCATACTCCGAGAGAATGAAGCAACTCTTGAAGAAGGGAGATGACTATTACTCGCCCAAAAAACGTCCATCCGGTCACGATATCAGTGATCGCTTTCGCGAGGACAAAGGGGGAGCCATCCCGCCGAATCTATTGGAGATACCGAACACGGAAAGCAATTCTCAGTACCTGCGTCTTTGTCGAGAAATAGGTCTGAAGCGCCATCCCGCCCGCTTTCCACAGGATCTACCTGAGTTCTTCATTAAGTTCTTGACCGATCGGGACGACTTAGTGATAGACATTTTTGCAGGTTCGAACACGACGGGAGCAGCTGCCGAGAAATTGGGTCGTAAGTGGATGGCCTTCGAAAAACGGAGGAATTACGTAGTGGGCTCCGCACTTCGATTCCTAGGGGAGGGCGGCGAGCATATGGCTGAGTCAGTGTACGAGGAGCTGAAAGATGAGACGCGGGACGAGCCCGTGCAACTGCCACAGGTGAGACAACTCCGGTTGGGGGAGTCGCAGGCTTGAGTGAGATACTGGTCTGAGAGGCGAAAACGGATGTATGAAAGGTCGTCTGGTGTTCGGTGCCGGTAGAGGGTGGAGAAGACATGGGCGAAGCGGAACCGCAGATCAAGCAGGACGAGGCACAGGGCTTCAGCAAGATGGGAGGAACGAGTGTCCTCTGCAACCCATACGGACACGGCGACAATGCAGATGAATGGAGGCTTTGAAACGGCTTAGTTTCGTCAGGGCTTACTGGTCAGGCAAGTAGAGACAGCAGCGAATTGGGAATGCGATGAAGTTGCGTACGGACGGTTGGTGGGGTGAGTTAGTGTGGTGTCCAATCAGACAGATGACAAAGAAATCGGTGAAGAAGTTGATGAGCACGGACAGGTCATGAAGCTTGACCGACGGCAGCAACTATTGTTCGAGGGTCTTTCGGATGTCCACGAAGAACTTGGAGCTGTCTACTTGGGCATCGTGCGGGTCCTACAAGATGAGCAAAACCCGGGAGCAGTGTATCAGGCGGCCCATCTCGGTCGGGACTTGTTGGGAGGGCGGCTCGGTCTGGGATGACCGGGGCTGGCGCAAGGTGACCTCCGATGGCGAGGCCACGGTCAGATCCGACTACGCCTTCGTCTACGACACGCGCGATGGGCACCTGGTGGAGAGCGTGCGCAGTCAGGCTTTCCGCGAGGGCGCGGAGGACTTCCGCCTGCTGGGCATGGTCAGGGAGGCGGCGGGCGAGGAGGAGGTCGAGCGCTGGGTCGAACACGTCCGATCCGACCCCTCGGATGCCGCCCGCACTGATGCCGCGCGCGAGGCGTTGATCGAGGTGCTGATCGAGCACGCCATGGAGGCCGGACGGGTCGATCCGCGGCTGGTGCAGAGGATCGAGATGCCGGCTCCCCTGTGCCTGACCGGCAACGGAGGACCGACGGCGCGTATCGCCCACGTGCCGGGCAGCTACACCTACGGCAGGTTCCCCGACTACCCGCACGCGGGCTTCAAAGATCAGGTGACCGGCGTGACTGAGGGTCCGATATTCTTCCGCGCTGAGGACGCCCCGGAGGGTTCGCCCCAGCGGCAGTCGGGGGCCTCCGGTGTGCTGACCGATGGGATAGAGGCCTATCGCAGCGACACAACGGTCAAGTGGCACTACGGCACGGACGACATACGCATCACCTTCGACCTCACCCGGCCCTTTGTGCTGGAGAGCATCACTCTGGCCACCGATGACCAGGAGAGGGAGAGGCACCGCTGGGAGAGGATCACCGCCGAGGTCAGTACCACTGCGGAGGAGGGCTCCTGGCAGGAGGCCGGGACCATTGATGATCCGCGCCTGGGGCCGTACGACCTGCCCGGACATCTGCTCCTGGCACTGGGCGGTCGAGAGGCCCGTTACGTGCGGCTGAATATGCGGCGGGCGGGCCCGGTCCCGGGGCTGCGGGAGGTCTGGATCTGGGGGCGCCAGCCGGCCAGCGAAGAGCCATAGGCGGTGCGGGTGACAGGAGACGGCAACATCCATGCCGGGTCGCTGCTGGTGCCGGGCGATCTGACCGCCAGGCAGTACCGACCCCTGCCGGGAATGAGTCCACGTGTCATGTGCGGCGCCGGCGACCACCCCGCTCAGATGGTACCTTGCATCACTCGACGTCTTGTGGTAAGCTGCTTGCAGTGAAACGCGGCATAGGCCGCGCGGAGGATCGTTGTTCGGGCGCTGGCGGACTTGTCTTCTGGCGGACGAGCAGGGATGCTGCGAAGATCCGACATTGGAGGCAAGACGCATGGCGACCGGAACAGTGAAGTGGTTCGACGACGCGAAGGGCTTCGGCTTTATCGAGCGCGAGGATGGCGAGGATGCGTTCGTGCATTACTCCGCCATCGAGGGCGAGGGCTACAAGAGCCTCGCCGAGGGCGCGAAGGTCGAGTTCGACGTTGAGGAGGATCCCAAGGGCCCGCGAGCGGCGAACGTCGTCGTGACCGAGGCCGAGTCGGCAGTTGACTCGCCCGACCTGTGGTAGAGCTGCCCACTCAGCGAACACGGGCGCCCGGCTACTCAGCCGGGCGCCTCTGCGTACGCACCCCTCATCAGCCGACCGCACCGCTACCAGCCGCCCCCGGGCAGCGATAGCGTCACCCGCGTGTATCGCCCGTCCGCGCTCTCCATCGCCCACTCCCCGCCCACCACCGCCATCATGGTGCTGTGCAGCGCGATGCCGTGCCCGCCGTCGGCTCGCGCCGCGTCGGCACAGCCGACACCGTCGTCCTCGATCGTCAGCGCCAGGCCCCCCGAGGCTGCCAGCTCGATGCTGAGGTGAAGCGGCCGCTCGGGGTCCTCTCCGCGGCCATGGCGTGCGGCATTGCGCACCGCCTCCCGGGCGGCGTAGAGCAGCACCTCCGCCCGGACGTCCGACAGCTCCCTGCCGCGGCGCTCGGCCTCGGCGTCGATGCGCCACTCGATGCCCTCGAAGTCATCCGCGAACTCGTCCTCCACCACCCGTCGGAGTGTCGCCACCAGCCCCTCCCGCGCCAGCTCCTCGGTGTCCGAGACGGGGATCTCGTGCAGCAGCTCCGAGACCTGGGAGTGGACCTCCGCCAGCCGCTCCACCACCTCCTCGTCTCCGCCCTCCTCTGCGAAGCTCAGCGACAGCATCGTGGCGTGAAGCTTGGGCAGCACCTCGTCATGCAGCACCCGCCGGGTGCGCCGATCCACCACCTGGTCCTCCGCCAGCCGCCGCCGCTGCAGCGCCATCAGCCGGGACGACATCCGCGCCACGGCCACGGTGTCGATCAGCCGCTCGCCCACCGAGCGCGCGATCTCCACCTCCTCCTGCGTGTACAGCCCGCCACCGGCCTTCTCCCCCAGCAGCAGCAGCCCGATCAGCCCCCGCTCGCTCCACAGCGGCACCGCCACCATAGCGCCCTCGTAGCGCTCCGGCTCGATGGCCAGCGACATCTGCTCCGGCGAGCGCGCACGGTCGGTGATCCCGGCGACGCTCTCCGGGGCCTCAGCGCCCTCGGGCCACGTCAGCGGGGGGTCGGCGAGCTGCGCCAGCGGCCCCACCGCCACCAGAGCCGCCGACCTGGCCCCCAGCACCTCCGCGCACAGCGCCTGGAAGGGCGCGCCGGCGTCCACCTCCGGCGCAGCCTCGCCCAACAGGGCATCGTAGACCCGGGGACTGGCCACGAAGGGCCGCAGGCGGCGGATGTGGCGGTCGTGCTCCACGTACGAGCGCCAGTTGAAGAGCGCGAAGAAGGCCGTGATCAGCAGCGTGGCCAGCAGCAGCCCGTAGAAGGGCGCGTGCTCCACCGACACGCTCCAGCCCGCCACCGTGGCGTAGGCGGCCGCCAGCAGGATCGCCGCGTACCAGTGCCGCTTCAGGCCCCCGCGGGGGAGGCTCTTGCCGGTGAAGATCTCGTAGGAGACGATGGCCTGGCCCAGGAAGAGCACGGCCATCATCACCAGCCCCGTCACCACCACGTCCGCCCACACGATGGGCGGCGCGGCGTCCAGGGCCGGCATCCCCAGGGGCCTGGCCCACTCGTTCGGGACGATGGGCCGGCGCCCGATGGCCACGCCCAGCATGATGGCGCCGACCAGCACGCTGACCACCAGCAGCGAGATCGAGGCCGCCGCCAGCCACGCCCGCGCCCGCCGCCGGGCCACCGAGACCATCGGCCGGGCCGAGGGCGCCGGGTGCCACAACACGTCCAGCGCCAGTGCCAGCGCCAGCACGATCAGCACCGGATAGCCCATGGCCAGCAGCGGCACCCCGGCCACGGACGGCTCCGCGAACGGAGCCGGCCCCTCCACCTGCAGATCCCACGGGTAGATCATGGCCTTCCACCCCAGCACCAGCACGGCCGCCATCAGCGCCAGCACCGCAATCAGCCACCCCACGTGGCGCCGGCGCAGCGGCGACGGGTCGCGGTCCCAGAAGCCCGCATGCCACAGGATCGCCACGTACCAGGCCACCGGCAGCACCGCGCCGATGAACCAGCCCATCGGCCACTGCAGCTCCAGCGCCGCCACGATCCCCGTCATCCCCCGCCACGCCACCGCCGCCTGCAGCATGAAGAACATGCTCCCCGACAGCAGCGCCCCGCCCGCCAGCCACACTCCTCCCGTCCGGCGCTCGGCGTTGATCAGCACCGCCCGCGTGCGCGCCACCTTCTCGTCGGTGGCCGTCTCCGAGAGCCCCCATGCCGCGTAGATGCGGCCGTTGGTGCGGCTGATGGTGCGCTTGTCCCGGAAGCCCATGCGGGCGGCGATCTGCTCGTTGGTCATCCCCATGCACAGCATCCGCACCACGGCCTGCTCGTTCGGCTCCAGCAGCGCCATCGGCGACTGATCGTCCTTGACGCGCACCTCCTGCACCCGCTGCTCGATCTCCGGCTCGATGAAGCTCTTCCCCTCCACGGCATCCCTCAGCAGCGGCACGATCATCCCCGGCAGCAGGTAGCTGGACTTGCGCACGTAGGCGTAGTGGCTGAGGATCCCCGAGCGCCGGAAGGCCCGGTAGTAGGCGTCGTCATCCTGGATGGAGTAGAAGACCACCGGCTGGCGCGGGAACTCCCGGCGGACCGCGACCGCCGCCTCGATCCCGTTCATCTCCCCCTCAAGCTGCACGTCCATCAGGACGGCGTCCGGCTCCCGTTCCAGGCACAGCTCCAGCGCCTCCTCCCCCGACTCGCAGGCGCCCACCACCTGCACCTGGCCGGTGTTGCCCAGCCCATCCACCAGCGCCGGGCGCAGCTTCTCGTTGTCCTCCACGACCACCACCGTCAGCATCAGCCGACCCTCCCGCGCGTAATGTGCCTCAAGCATGACCCCGGACGCCCCTGCGGTCAAGCACCCACGTGCGTACTCCAGCGCACGCGCCTCCGGTTTGTGAGGGAGTCGCGTGCCCAACATGGCGGACTCAGTGGGTCGCCTGCAGGCCCGCCGCGCGCGAGAATCAGGGCGCGTCACACACCAGTCCCGCCAGGAGGCTTTGCGATGAAGGTGAAGATGATCCTGCCCGCCCTCACTGAGGCCACCAGCCCGCTGTTCCGGCCCGTCAAGTACTCCCTGTTCCCGCCGCTGGGCCTGGCCACGCTGGCGGCCTACCTCGACGAGTCCGACGAGGTGACCATCCAGGACGAGCACGTGGAGAGGCTGGACCTGTCCGACGATCCCGACCTGGTCGCGATCGAGGTTTACATCACGTCCGCGAAGCGCGCCTACCAGATCGCCGATCACTATCGCGCCCGCGGCGCGCACGTGTGCCTGGGCGGCGTGCACGTCACGTCGCTGCCCCAGGAGGCGTCGCGCCACGCCGATACCATCTTCCTGGGGCCCGGGGAGGACACCTGGCCGAAGTTCCTGCGCGACCTCCGCGCCGGCCGGCCCGGCCGCGCCTACCGCTCCCGCGAGCGCACGCTCATCGGCGCGCCCCACCCCCGCCGCGAGCTCATCAAGCGCCATCTCTACCTGGTGCCCAACTCCATCGTGGTCTCCCGCGGCTGCCCGCACGCCTGCGACTTCTGCTACAAGACCTCCTTCTTCCGCGGCGGGGCATCCTTCTACACCCGCGCCGTGGATGATGCCCTCGCCGAGATCCGGAGCCTCCCCGGCCGCCACCTCTACTTCCTCGACGACCACCTCTTCGGGAATCCCCGCTTCGCCGGCGAGCTGTTCGCGGGAATGCGGGGGATGGGCCGCGTCTGGTCCGCCGGCGGCACCGTCCAGGCCGCCCTGACCCCCTGGCTGATGGAGCGCGCGGCCGCCGCCGGCATGCGCAGCCTCTTCATCGGCTTCGAGACCCTCGCTGAGGAGAACCTCCGCGCACAGGGCAAACACCACAACCTGCGCCGCGACTACGGTGAGGCCATCCGCCGCCTGCAGGACCTCGGCGTCATGGTCAACGCCAGCTTCGTCCTCGGCATGGACGCCGACGACCCCGAGGTCTTCGACCGCACTGTGGAGTGGGCCGTCACCCAGGGCGTGGAGACCGCCACCTTCCATATCCTCACCCCCTATCCCGGCACGCCGCTTCATGCCCGGCTCAGCGAGCAGGGCCGCATCACTACCCACGACTGGGACCTCTACGACACCCGCCACGCGGTCTTCCGCCCAGCCCGCATGACCCCCGCCCAGCTCGAGGAGGGCTACTGGCGCGCCTACCGCGACTTCTACCGCTGGGGTTCGATCCTCCGCGGCGCCGCCGCCAAGCCCACGCTCACCGGCCGCCTGCGGCACCTCGCCTACACGGGCGCGTGGAAGAAGGCCGAGCGCCTCTGGGACGCCGTCATTCGCGCCCGGATGCTCGGCCTCGTTGTCCCGCTCATGGAGGGCGTCATGTCTCTGGGCCGCGGATCACCTCGGCCCGAGCCGGAGCCGGTCCCCGAGCGGGCGTAGACTCCACGCTTCGCGCCACAAGCCGGCGGGGGCGCCGGCTTCCCAGCATGGCATACCAGCCTTTCTGGGCCGCAGGCGGGGCTGTGGCCGTGGGAAGAGGCGCAGAAGCGCCTCCGGGCGCCCTCGCCCGCGCGCCGTGTCGTACAGACGTCGCCCGGGAGGGCTTCCCCTCGCCCGCCGCGAACTCTTGCGCGCAGTGAGATTCCGGGCGCGGCTCGGGCGACCTGACTGCGCGTGCCGCGCCCTCGAAGGCTGGGGACGATGGACCGCGATCAGATCCGCCGGCTCATGGAGCAGGTGCGCTCCGGCGACGTGCATCCCGAGGAGGCCTGCGAGCGCCTTCGCTCGCTGCCCTTCGAGGACCTCGGGTTCGCGAAGGTCGATCACCATCGGGCCCTCCGCAGCGGCTTCCCGGAGGTCGTCCTCGCAGAGGGCAAGAGCCCTCAGCAGGTGGCGCGCATCCTCAGCGCCCTCTCCGACCGCTCCGAGCTGGTCATCGCCAGCCGCGCCGGCCCCGAGCACTTCGAGGCCGTCCGCCAGGACCTTCCCGCGGCGGAGTATCACGACGAGGCCCGTATCATTCGCGTGGGAGAGATGCCGGAGCCGGTCGCTGGCCGGCGGCCGGTGGCGGTGGTGACCGCCGGCACCTCGGACATCCCGGTGGGGGAGGAGGCGGCGGTGACCGTAGCGCTGGCCGCCTGCCCCGTCGAGCGCATCTACGACGTGGGCGTGGCGGGTATCCACCGCCTCCTGGAGCACCACCAGCAGCTCAGCCGCGCCTCAGCCATCGTGGTGGTAGCGGGGATGGAGGGCGCGCTGGCCTCGGTCGTAGGCGGGCTCATGGACGCGCCGGTCATCGCGGTGCCCACCAGCGTCGGCTACGGCGCGGCCTTCGAGGGTCTGGCGGCGCTGCTGGGGATGCTCAACTCCTGCGCCTCCGGCGTGGCGGTGGTCAACATCGACAACGGCTTCGGCGCCGGGCGCTTCGCCGCGATGATCTGTCGCGCCTGCGCGCCGCGGGAGTGATGGCGTGGTGCGCCCGCTGGCTCTCACGCTCATGATGCTCGCCGGCCTCCCCACCCTCGGCGAGCCGACTGCCGTCACAATCGATGCCTCATCCGCACTCGACGGCATCCCGCCCGCCGCCGTCCGCGGCAGGTGACTGAGGCGCTAGCCCAGGAGGGTCGCCATGCTCCCCAACTTCCTGCATATCGGCGCCGCCAAGTGTGCATCAAGCTGGCTGTGGCGGTGCCTGAAGGAGCACCCGCAGGTCTACGTCCCCGATGCCCCGGACAACGTCAACTTCTTCACCGTTCACTACCATCGGGGTGTGGACTGGTACCAGCGCACGTACTTCGGCGGTCACGCGGGCGAGCCGGCCGTCGGCGAGTTCAGCAACTCCTACATGTGCTACCATCCGGCGCTGGAGCGCATCGCCCGCGACCTGCCCGGCGTGCGCCTGACCATGACCCTGCGCAACCCGGTCGTCCGCGCCTACCTGAGCTGGGCCCACATCCACCTCAAGCGCGGCAAGTACGGCTTCGACCCTGAGGCGGGCGTCGGCATCCCCTTCCAGAAGGTCCTCCACCACCACGGCCACGCCTGGTTCCGCACGTGGATCGAGCCGGGCTTCTACGCCCGGCACCTCAGGCGCGTCCATGAACTCGTCTCACCCGAGAGGGTGCTGGTGACGCTGTACGATGACCTCGCCGCGGACAATGCGGCCTACCTGCAGCGCTACTTCTCGTTCCTGGGCGTTGACCCGAACGTGAAGATCGACCTGGTGGGCGAGGAGGTGAATCCGGACGCGGAGAGGGCTGACCCGGCGGCGTTGGACCCGGCCTTCCGCGCCGAGCTGCGCGAGGTCTACGCCGAGGACATCGCCGCGCTCGAAGGCATGCTCGACCGCGACCTCAGCCACTGGCGGTGACGGCCCCACGGTGGTGCTGACTTGCGCAATTCAGCGTATGTTAACGACCAGCACACTCGGGGCTTGGTTGCGCTGGAGATGAGGGGGCGCCTGGTGGAGGGGCCGCCGGGCGCGCAGCGCCCGGTGAGGCCTATGAGCGTAGCGAGCAGGCCTCAGGTTCCACCCCGGCCCGGCACGTAGCTTTGCCCACGGTCTAAAGCCGGCGCAGGCGGGGGCGCCTGCGCTACTTAACGAGTGGGCCGGGGTGGAACCTGCGCGGTCAGTTGCTACCGCTCCTGACCG
>JAYENL010000032.1:0-2866 GCA_034722055.1 Armatimonadota bacterium | reverse complement strand
CTATCGCAAGCACCGCGAGAGCCTGTTCACTTTCCTGCACCGCGCGGATGTGCCTCCGGACAACAACGCTTCGGAACGGGCACTGCGCAAGCCGGTGGTCCACCGTAAAGTGACCGGCGGCTTCCGCTCCACGTGGGGCGCGGAGGCCTACGCGACTGTGGCGACGGTGCTCCAGACGGCCCGAAAACATGGCCATGCTGCCCTCGAAACACTCACCGACGCCCTCGGCCCTTGTATCGACCACAACCTCCTCCTACAACCTCCCTGACACCACAAGGTGAGTAGTTACGGCGCTGATCGTGTCGGTTGCCCCGGGCATCAGCATTGAGCGGATGCAGCAGGTTGCGGGGGGGCACAGGTGGCGCGAGTCATGCCCAATACGCCGTCGCTGGTGGGTGCGGGCATGAACGCCTGGTGCATCGCTGCTGACGCCGATGACGAGGCAGAGGCGCTGCTACGGGAGATGCTGGACGTGTGGGGCGAGAGCATCGAGGTGCCGGAGAGCTGCATGAACGCCGCCTGTGCGCTGCTGGCGGTCGGCCCTACCTACCTGTTCCCGGTCATCGACACGCTGATTTCGGAGGCTGAGGACGCCGGCATGGCGACGGAGACGGCGCGTCGAGCGGCCGCCGGGCTGTTTGCAGGGGTCGGTGATCTCGTGGCGCAGACCGAGGCGACTCCGGAGGAGCTCAAGCAGATGATCAGCATGCAGCCCCTCGACGACGAGGCAGCCGCCGCCGTCTTCCGCGAGGCCTATCAGAAGGCTCTCGCCGGACTGCGGGGGCTGGAAGATAAGCTGAGTTCGTAGATGAGGTTACCACAGTTCAAAGGAGGTGACTTGCGATGCCCTGGCTTGCAGGAGTGCCGCGTGAAGAGATCGAGTGGCATCCCACGGTCGATCTCGACAGGTGCGTCCGCTGCGGGATGTGCATGAATTGCGGAAAGAATGTCTACGAGTGGACCGATGACGGGCCGGTCGTCGCCCGGCCGAACGATTGTGTCGTCGGGTGCTCGACATGCGCGAATCTGTGCCGCGGGCGCTGCATCTCCTTCCCCGATCCGGATGAGCTCTTCAGGGTGTATCAGGAGCACGGGGTCTGGAACGCTGTGAAGGAGAAGCTCCGCGAAGAGGGCGTCATACCTGACTGAAGCTCGTGGAGGAACGAACGCGGCGCGGGCCCTTTTCAGACTGACCCTGGCCTGCAAAGGGTCCGTGCAGCGTGTGCCTCTCGATACGTCACGATGATTCCCACAATCTTACTTTTTTCGACCAGGTTGGAAGACTGCCAGTCGGGGAGGTCAATGCCGTGGGCAATGGATGGAAGATAGCCATAGTGGCCATTGTTGTGGTGGCAGCGGTGGCGGTGCTCACGAACAAGCAGTCCGGTGCACCGGCAGCGAATGAGGACGAGTTGCAGATCCTGCAGCCGGCGCCGGAGCTGAACGCGCAGTCGTCTGAGCAGCCGTCGCCGGCGGCCGTGCCCCAGCAGCCCGCTGATGAACCCGAGATGGCCTCTGAGCCCATGCCGAAGGCGTCTGAGGAGCAGGCAGCTCCGGCCGGCGGCGTTGAGGAGTCCACACCAGACTCCGACAGCCAGCCGGCGTCTGAGGCGTCGCCCGTCTCCACCGAGGAACCGGCTTCGGAGGAGAGCGAGCCCGAGGCCCAGACGCCCCCGAAGCAGCTCCCGCGTTTCGTGGAGGTCGGGGCCGACAGTTGCATCCCCTGCAAGATGATGCAGCCGATTCTGGATGAGCTGCGCGCCGACTACGCCGGAGAGTTGAGGGTCGAGTTCGCCGATGTCTGGAAGAACCCCGAATTGGGTGAGACGTACGCGGTACGGACGATCCCGACCCAGGTCATCTACGACGCCGATGGCAACGAGGTCTTCCGCCACATCGGCTTCTGGCCGAAAGAGGACATCGACGCGAAGCTGAAGGAGCTTGGTATCGTTGAGTAGCAGACCCGCAGCGCTCTTCGTGACTGCGCTCGTGCTGGCCGGAATGGCGAGCTGCTTCACGGCCGGCTGTCGCGCCGCCGAGACGCAGGCGGATGCGCAGACCCAGGCGGCAGACGCCGCAGACACATCGACGCAAGCGGATGCGCAGACGGTAGAATCCAAGTATATGGGCCTGAGCAGCGGACCGCTGTCTCAGGCGATCATCGCTGACCTCCCCGAGGGTGTCGTCGTGCAGTCCGGCGACCTGACAGTCACGCGCGAGGAGATCGATGCGTTCATCGATCAGCGCGCCACCACGCCCGAGGCGAAGGCGGCTTTGCAGGCAGAGGCATTCTTCGTGGCCGAGCAGCTTGCGGTTGAGCCGTTGCTTGAGCGCGAGGCGAAGCAGTGGGCGGAACAGCAGGGACAGGACCCTGGCGCCGCGGTGATTGACGCACACCTGCAGCACATCGCCGAGCAGGTGACCGTGAGCGATGAGGACGTGCGGGCGTTCTATGACGCCAATAAGGACATGGTCCAGGGCGCGCCTTACGAGCAGATCAAGGAGCAACTGCGATCCATGGTGCTGCGGGACAGGCAGCAGAATGCCGTCACCGACCACATTAACGGTCTGAGCAAGCGGCAAGAGGTCAGGGTGGATTCGGGCTTCCTCGCCGAGGTGGCCCCGAAGGCGTTTGACAACCCGGTTGACCGGGCCCGCCGCTCCGGGAAGCCGACCTTCGTGGACTTCGGCTCCGAGGGATGCTATGCCTGCGACATGATGGCGCCGATCATCGAGGAGCTACAAGCGGAACTGGGTGATCGGGTGAACGTAGTCCTCATCCAGGTGCCGGAGGAGCAGTACCTGAGCGCCCGGTACGGTATCCGCTCCATCCCCGTGCAGTATATCTACGACGAGGACGGCCGGG
>JAYENL010000031.1:0-2882 GCA_034722055.1 Armatimonadota bacterium | reverse complement strand
GGTCGCTGCTCGGCGTCCAGCGCGATCTGGTCCACCTCGAAGCGGTGCGTGCCGCTGGTGCCGATGTAGAGGCGCACGATCCGCCGGGTGTCCATGGGGACGCGGTCGCGGTTCCAGAACGCGCCCACGGGGGCGCTGATGCGCCGCCACCTTGTGCTATCCATGGGCAGATTCAGCGAGTAGCTCTGGTCGATCTCCTCGCCCACGCCGGTCTGAACCCTGAGGCTGGCGCGCGTGGGGGAGCCGTCGCCGCGGAACCACAGGCTGAGCTTCCCCCACTCGTGCTGCCGCCACTCCGCGTCCTCCGGAAGCCACGGGGAGATGCTATTGCCGCCCTTCTCCACCCCCGTGGCCTCGGAGTGCAGCGCGCCGGAGCCGAACTTGGGCTCCTCGGCGACGCTCAGCTCCACCTCGCCTCCACCGCCCCACACATTGACCAGCCAGTCGTCCACGCCACCCTCGAAGTCGAACAGCACGTGCCGCAACGGGCGCTGGCCCCATGCGGCCGTGGTCAGCACCAGGAGCGCTGCAATAGTGGCGACGCGACGCATATTCCTTCACCTCGCGGGCAGGAATCCGCGGCCGGGGTGCGAACTGTGCGCCACTTCGTCGGGCACACGCCGGCCACCTTGCGGGAGGGAGAAGATGCAGGACTTCCGGGCGGCTGCCATCCAGATGAACGCGCCGTTGGGCGAGGTCGAGGGGAACCTGGCGCAGATCGAGCGGTGGGCCAGAGAGGCCGCTGAGGAGGGGGCACATCTGATCTGCTTTCCGGAGCTGGCCATCTCCGGCCACTGGTGCGCGGGGGACATCTGGGATGTCTCCGAGCCCGTGCCCGGCGGCCCGAGCTGCCGGCGCGTCGAGCGGCTCGCGGAGGAGCTGGGCTGCGTGATCTCCGTGGGCATCGCCGAGCGCGAGGCCGGCGTCGCCTACAACACGCAGATGATCGTCGGCCCCGGGGGCCTGCTGGGCAAGCAGCGCAAGCTGCACATGTCGTCGGACGAGTACTTCCACTTCCGCATGGGCGCGAGCATCAACGTCATCGACATCGGCGTGTGCCAGGTGGGGGTGGGCATCTGCTACGACACAGTCTTTCCGGAGACGGCCCGCATCGCGGCTATCAAGGGCGCGGAGGTCTACCTCGCGCCCCACGCTGCTCGCTGTGGCGAGTGGATCGACGACGTGGAGAAGCAGCGCCAGAAGGTGGCCTCCGTCAAGGAGAACGCCTGCATGACCTTCCGCTCCCGGGCCTACGACAACGGCATGTTCGTCATCTACTGCAACCAGGCCGGCCCGGCGGGGGAGGAGACGAACCACTGCGGCGGGGTTCTGTTCATCGATCCCTCCGGTAAGGTCATCGCGCAGTCCCAGACCGAGCTGATCGAGGACGAGATGGTGGTCTGCGATCTCGACGCCGAGGCCTACCGCTCCCGCCGCCGGGGGCGGTGCTTCAATCTGCAGACCAGGCGACCGGAGATCTACGGCGAGATCTGCTGCATGAGCGACTGACGAGGCAAGGAGGCGGCCAGGGATGTCTCTGCTGCTTCCAGCGGTGGTCACAATGGCCCTTGCTCCGCCGGCGCTCGGTGCGCAGGGCGCAGACGATCCAGGACCTCGAGCCGACCCAGAGGACGCGGTCTACCCGCTGGGCTCCCGCGTCGAGCTCTTCGTGGACGAGCACACCATCGACACGCTCGAGGGCCTGCGGCTGACGCTGCATCACCCGCGTCTGGCGGAGGTGGCCGTGCGCCGGGACCGCCCCTACGAGGATTCGACGCTCTACGACCCGGTAGTGATGCTGGACGATGGGCGCTATCGCATGTGGTACCGCACCAACTTCAACAGCAGGCCATTCTACACCGGCTATGCCGAGTCGCCGGATGGGATCCGCTGGACGAAGCCGTCGCTGGGGATCATCGAGTATCAGGGCTCGCGGGATAACAACCTGGTCTGGTCGTCGGAGGCGGCGGCGGGCGATCCGCGGGTGTTGGCGGTCTTCAAGGACCCGCGCTCGGAACGCCCTCCCGAGCAGCGCTACAAGGCGGTCTGCGTCGTGAGCCGGCCGGCGCTGGCCGGCCTGGTGAGCCCGGATGGCCTGCACTGGGAGCTGGTCCGCGACGAGCCCATCATCACCGACGGGGCCTTCGACTCGCACAACATCGCCTTCTATGATGCGGCCCGGGGCTGCTACGTCGCCTACTACCGCGACTTCACTCAGGGCGTCCGGCACATCCGGCGCGCCACGTCACAGGACTTCCTGAGCTGGCAGCACGAGGGGTTCATCGACCTCGGCGACGCGCCGCTTGAGCATCTCTACAAGAACGCCGCCACGCCCTACTACCGCCGCCCGGACCTGATCCTGATGTTCCCCAAGCGCTTCCTTCCCGAACGTCCGGCGCCTGCCGGCTGGGAGCACCCGGGGCTCTCGGACATCGTCTTCATGAGCAGCCGGGACGGCTTTCACTTCGACCGCACCTTCATGGAGGCGTTCATCCGGCCCGGGCGGGATCCCCTCAACTGGCACGAGCGGGCCATCGAGGCCGGGCCCGGTCTGGTCCCCACCGGCGACGGCCAGATGTCGCTGTATGTAGTGCAGAACTATCGCACCGACAGCGTGCACATCCGCCGCGCCGTTCTGCGCCAGGACGGGATCGCCTCGCTGCACGCTGCAATGCCCGGCGGCGAGATGACCACCCGGCCGTTCACGTTCCAGGGCTCCGAGCTGGTCATCAACTATGCCACCTCCGCGGGGGGCGGCATCCAGGTCGAGCTGCAGGACGCGGAGGGCAGGCCTCTGCCGGGTCGGGAGCTGGAGAGCTGCCCGCCAATCTACGGCGACGAGCTGGCGCGGGTGGTCGCGTGGGAATCCGGCTCCGACGTGG
>JAYENL010000030.1:0-2884 GCA_034722055.1 Armatimonadota bacterium | reverse complement strand
TAGCTGATGACTGATGGCTGATAGCTGACACCACGACCGGGCTGGGACGGAGGCCAGCCCCTCCAAACGACTGAGCAACGACCGAGGATGCTGAGTGCTCCGCCTACTCATCCTCCAGGTCCCGACGGTCAGGCGCCAACCATCCTGAGCTGCAGCCCGATGAGGCCGTTCGCCGTGCCGTTTGGAGGGGCCGGCCTCCGTTCCGGCCCAGCCGTTGTCGTCAGTCGTTTGTGGGTCGATTCCCTGCGTTCGCTGCCCGCTCTAAAAGGGACCACGGCCACCCTCGGAACGCCGCGTATGGCCACTCTTCGGGCCTCTCACACAGGCCTTCCTCAACCGCATTCCAGAGGATGTACGTCACGCACTTCCGGAGGTCATGGTCGTTGCGCGTATGCCGGTCCCAGAAGTCGCGCTGCCACAACCTGTCGAGTTCCATCGCCATTGCTGCGTGTGCAGCACTGCGCTTGAACTCCTTGAAGAATGGCAGCGTGTCGCCGCCCTCTCTGACCACGCACGCAAGGACATGCAGGTGGTCAGGCATGATCGTATACGCGATGATTTCACAGCCATGCCCCCTCGCTGTGCTGTCGAGTAACGCACGTAGGATCCGCGGCAGTCCACCATGCAGGAGCACGCGCCGTCGGTTTCTCGTGCAGGCCGCGAAGAAGACTGGCTGCAGCAGCTTCTGGTACTCGCAACGCGGCAGCCGATGCGGCCTGCGACGCCCCGGGAACACCTCCTGCGGCGGCCAGTCCGTCACTGTGCAGCGCCCCTCTAAGCGGCGGCGACGAACGGTAGAACGACCAGAACTACCGGGCTGGGACGGAGACCAGCCCCTCCAAACGACTGAGCAACGACCGCCATCCACCGTGGCCGATGACTGATGGCTGATAGCTGATGACTGAGGGCCGATAGCTGACACCACGACCGGGCTGGGACGGAGACCGGCGCCTCCAGACGACTGGGCAACGACCATTTCAGGCGCGCGTCGGCGGCAAGGTGCGCACGTGCGCCGAGTGCTCCGCCTACTACTGCTCATCCTCCTCCGCCAGCTCCATGACCCGGTCGATGTTGCCCATGACCTTCCGGAAGCCGTCCAGGTAGAGCCCCATCAGCTCCATGTCGTTGGGCGGGTAGACGCCACGCAGGTAGCTGTGCGCCGCGATGAACTCCACCGTCAGCGGATAGTCCTCGCCGCGATACTCGTACTCCACGTCCGGGTTCAGCACCCACGGCACGCCGCGGCCGAAGCCCTCCTTCTGCAGGAACACGTCCTGGCCCGGGATCGGCCGCGTCTGCCACTGGCCCAGCCCGATGCCCTCCGCGCCGAGCGCCTTCACGCAGGCGGTCTTCATCTCCCCGGCGGTGCAGTCGAGGCCCACCTCCTCGGGGCGGAACTCCACCACGTAGGTGAAGTACACCGGCTGCCCCCACGGCGGCTCCGGCGGGCCCGCGACGCCCGGAATGTCCTCCAGGCCATCGGTCAACAACTGCGCGAACTCAATGCGCCTGGCGTTGTTGTCCTCGAAGCGCTCGAACTGCGCCAGCATGAAGGCGTTTACGAACTCATGCGGCCGGTAGTTCCAGCCCAAGCCGAAGGCGTTGTACTCCCGCTGTTGGCCCGACGGTGGAACGACCTCGCCGAACTCCCGCATCCGCCGGGCGTGCTCGTAGGCGTCATCATCATCGGTGGTGAAGATGCCGCCCTCGCCCGACGAGAGGTTCTTGGAGCGGTTCGTCGAGAAGCCGGTGGTGAAGGGGATGCCGCCGATGGTCTGCCCCTTGTAGGTCGCCCCATGCGCCTGGCAGGCGTCGTGGACGACCTTGAGGTCGTGGCTGTCGGCGATCTCGAAGATGGGGTCGAGGTCGGCGGGCATCCCGTGGATGTGCACGGGCAGGATGGCGGCGGTGCGCTCCGTGATCTTGTCTTCGATCAGCGACGGGTCGATGGTGTAGTAGACCGGATCGATGTCCACAAAGATGGGGATGGCGCAGTGGTGCAGGATCGCCGCCGCCGAGGCCCAGAAGCTGAAGGCGCTGGTGATGACCTCATCGCCGGGCAGCACCCCCGCGCCGGCCACCGCCATGTGCAGCGCCGAGGTCCCGGAGTTGGTCACCAGGGCGTACTTGCAGCCGCAGTACTCCGCCCACCTCTCCTGCATCTCCACGGCATGGGGCGCCGAGTTGCCGTGGAAGACGTCGCTGTCGAAGACCTCCATGATCGCCTGGCGCTCGCGCTCGCCGTGCGGGGGCCATGACTTGACCATCCCCTCGGGCACGGTGCGCGGTCCGCCATCGAGTGCGAGCTTTTCCGCCATCATCGCAACCTCCATGTGCTCTCAACGGTCCGGCGCCACGACTCAGCTTCGGCCGTGGCGGATACTGGCGCATATGGACGAAGGGAGTTCATCATCCCCGGCCACGTGACCTGCAAGCGAGTTCGGACCAGGCGGCGGGATGCGCGGCTGGGGGACACCCTGCCCAGGCCTGGCCGGCGCGAGAGGACCCTGGGCAGGGGATACGAGCACCCCCACAGAGCGTGGTCGCGCTCCGCAACTTCTCTCTTCGCGGCCCGCGGAAGAGGGCCCAACGCGGTCCCATGAACCGGCTGCGAGCGGGGGCGCACCCCACCCAGGTGAGTATTGGGGCGCGGGGGCCCTCGTCCGCGCGTTCCACCGACACTTGCGCTCCGCGCCCACGTCGGCGGATGTGGCCTCAGATTGTCGCCTGCAGGCGAGGGCGCCCGCGACTCACCAAGGCATCTTGGGCCGGCCTCCTCCGGGTGCTTCGCACCCATCGTCGTGCGGCCCCTCCAACGGCAACGGCTGCGGGCCTTCGGCCCGCGTCGGGCGTAGGCACGCCCGACCTCCGCACGACACGGCCC
>JAYENL010000029.1:33190-48472 GCA_034722055.1 Armatimonadota bacterium | reverse complement strand
GCCCGCCCCTCCAAACAGAACGGCAACGGCCGGGCGGACAGGGAAGCGCGCCTCTCCTGACGGTCAGCCCCCCACCGTCGTTGCTCGTAGCTGGCCACTCGTAGCTCGTCGCCTGAAGCGCTACTCGATGCGCAGCCGTGTGATGCGGGGTGGGCGGGGAGGTGGTGGGGGACGGGGCGGCCGGCGCTCGTCGGGTGGCGGTCGCCTGCCCGTGTCGGCGAACAGCCGAACCAGGAGGTAGCCCGCGCCAAAGCCGCCGATGTGCGCCAGGTAGGCCACGCCGGTCCTCATGCCGATGCTGAAGACCTGAAGGACAAGCCAGTAGATGAGGAAGATGGGGGATGGAATATCCCACACCATGAACATGAAGAACACGGGCACAAGCGTGCGCACCCGGGAGTGCCGGAAGAGTACGAAGTAGGCTCCCAGCACGCCGGCGATGGCGCCGCTGGCCCCCACCATGGGCAGGCTTGAGGCCCCAGTGATGAGGGCGAACGCGGAGTGTGTGACGGTGGCCGCCGTCCCGCAGATGACATAGAAGAGCAGGTACTTCGCGTGCCCCATGCGATCCTCGACGTTATCGCCGAAAATCCACAAGAAGAGCATATTCCCCAGGATGTGCCATGGTAACGGTGCGTCGTGCATGAACATCGAGAGCACGAGGGCGGTGACGGCGTGGCTCAGGCCTGAAGGGCCGCCCGGCACCAGGTCGCCGGGGCGGAAGGCCCACTGCTCGATGGCGGTCTGGGGCCCCACGCGCAGCTCCAGAAAGTAGACGATGACGCAGGCGACGATGATCGCCACGTTGACGTAGGGGAAGCTGCGCGAGCGGATGTTGTCTCGAAGCGGGATCATGCGGCGGCTCCAGAGCGGCCGTGGGGATTGGTGGCAAAGCGGGGCGAGCCGCAGTGGCCCGCCCCGCATCGGTCTACTCGGTCACAGGCGGGAGAGGGGGCTCAGTCCTCCTCTTCCTCCTCGATCTCGGCCAGCAGGCCCTCGGTGGTCATGAGCATGCCCGCGATGCTGGCGGCGTTCTCCAGCGCCGCGCGGGTGACCATCAGGGGGTCGGTCACACCGGCCTCGATCATGTTCTCGTACTTGCCGGTCACGGCGTTGTAGCCGAGCTGCGTGTCCTCGGACTCCAGCACGCGCTGGGCGACGACGGAGCCCTCCTCACCGCTGTTCTCTGCGATCTGCCGCAGGGGGAAGATGAGGGAGTCCCGGAGGATCTTGACGCCGATGGCCTCGTCGCCGTCAGCCTTGACGTTGTCAAGGGCCGGCGCCACACGAGCCAGCGACACGCCGCCACCGGGCACGATGCCCTCTGCCACGGCGGCGCGAGTCGCTGAGAGGGCGTCCTCGAAGCGGTGCTGCTTCTCCTTCAGCTCCGTCTCGGTGGCCGCGCCCACGCGGATGACGGCCACGCCGCCGGAGAGCTTGGCGAGCCGCTCCTCCAGCTTCTCGCGGTCGTAGTTGGAGTCCGTCTCCTCGATCTCGTTGCGGATCTGCTCGATGCGGGAGCGGATGGCCTGCGCAGAGCCGGCGCCCTCGATGATGGTGGTGTCGTCACCGGTGACCTTCACCTGGCTGGCTGTGCCCAGCATGTCGAGGGTCACGTTCTCAAGCTTGATCCCCAGGTCCTCGGAGATGAAGGTGCCGTTGGTGAGGATGGCCACGTCCTCCATCTGCCGCTTCCGACGGTCGCCGAAGCCGGGGGCCTTCACCGCCACGGCGTTGAGCGCGCCGCGCAGCTTGTTGACCACCAGCGTCGCCAGGGCCTCGCCCTCGATGTCCTCGGCGATGACCACCAGCGGCCGGCCGGCCTGCACAACCTGCTCCAGCACGCCGATGATGTCGGCGATGGCGCTGATCTTCTTCTCGAACAGCAGGATGTAGGGCTCATCCAGCACCGCCGCCATCTGCTCCTTGTCGGTGATCATGTAGGGCGAGAGGTAGCCCTTGTCGAACTGCATGCCCTCGACCAGCTCAAGCGTGGTCTCCGTGCCCTGGGACTCCTCCACGGTGATGACGCCGTCCTTGCCGACCTCCTCCATGGCGTCGGCCACGACCTTGCCGATCTGCTCGTCATTGCCGGCGATAGCGGCGACGTGGAACATGTCGTCCTTGGTCTTGACCTCGATGGCCATCTTGCGCAGGGCCTCAACGGCGGCCTCGGTGGCCTTGTCGATGCCCCGCTTGACGAACATGGGATTGGCCCCGGCGGCAACGGCCTTCAGGCCGTCGCGGAGCATCGCCTGGGCCAGCACCGTGGCGGTGGTGGTCCCGTCGCCGGCCACATCGTTGGTCTGGGAGGCGACCTCCACGAGAAGCTGCGCGCCGGTGTTCTCGAAGTGGTCCTCCAGCTCGATCTCCTTGGCGACGGTCACGCCGTCCTTGGTGATGGTGGGGGAGCCGAACGACTTCTCCAGCAGCACGTTGCGGCCGGTGGGGCCCAGCGTGACCCGCACGGCGTCGGCCACGATGTTCGCGCCCCGCTCCAGCGCCCGACGTGCCTCCTCGCTATACAGAATCTCCTTCGCTGCCATTTGCGTGCTTCTCCCTCTCTCCTAGTGGTCTGAGGACGCGAGCAACCTACACTTCCTTGGCGAGGATGTCGTCGGCCTCCATGATCAGGTACTCCTCGCCATCGATGGTGATCTCCGTGCCGCCGAACTTGGCGATGATGACCATGTCGCCCTCCTCGACGTCCGGAGGCACGACCGTCTCCTCATCGAACTTCTCACCCTCGCCGACGGCGATGACCTCCGCCCGCTGTGGCGTCTCCCGCGCGGCCTCGGGCAGATGGATGCCGCCCGCGGTGGTATCCGGCTCCGCGCGCCTGACCATCACCCGATTGCCCAGCAACCGAATGCCCATGTGCGTCTCGTCCTCCCTTCATCGTATGTGTGACGTCAATGTTTATCTCACGGCGCGTTGCCGTGAGACGGTTTCCGCGCACAACTAGCCCCGGCATTCTACTCGACTCGGGCCGTCTCTGCAACCTTGACTCTCAGCGTCACATCACCCTCCTCTGCGTCAACCACCACGGTGTCGCCCTCGGCGAACTCGCCGCGCAGAATACCCCCCGAGATCGGGTTCTCGACCAGCTTCTGGATGACGCGCCGCAGGGGTCGGGCGCCGAACTGCGGGTCGTAGCCCCGCTCGGCCAGCAGGTCCCTGGCGGCGTCGGTGGCCTCGAGGGAGATGTCGCGGTCGCTGAGCCGCTCCTGCACCTCCGACAGCATCAGGTCCACGATCTGCCGAATCTCGGCGCTGGTCAGGGAGTGGAAGACGATCACCTCGTCGATCCGGTTGAGCAGCTCCGGGCGGAAGTGCTGCTGCAGCTCAGCGGTGACCGTCTCGCGCATCTGCTCGTAGTGGTCCGCGGCCTCCTGCTCGGAGGCCTCCTCCGGGGGCGGCGTGATGTGCTGGCTGCCGATGTTGCTGGTCATGATGATGACCGTGTTCTTGAAGTCCACCACCCGGCCGGCGTTGTCGGTCAGCCGCCCATCCTCGAGGATCTGCAGGAGGATGTTGTAGACGTCGGGATGGGCCTTCTCGATCTCGTCGAGCAGGATCACCCGGTAGGGGCGGCGGCGCACGGCCTCGGTGAGCTGCCCGCCCTCCTCGTAGCCGATGTAGCCCGGCGGGGCGCCGATGAGCCGTGAGACGGCGTGGCGCTCCATGTACTCGCTCATGTCGATGCGCACCATGGCGTCCTCGTCATCGAACATGAACTCCGCCAGCGCCCGCGCCAGCTCGGTCTTGCCCACGCCGGTGGGGCCCAGGAAGATGAAGCTGCCGATGGGCCGACGGGGGTCCTTGAGGCCGGTGCGGGCCCGACGGATGGCCTCGGAGACCGCCACCACGGCCTCGTGCTGGCCCTTCACGCGGCGGTGCAGGCGGTCCTCCATCTCCAGCAGCTTCCGGGCCTCCTCCTCGAACATCCGGGAGACCGGGATGCCCGTCCAGTCCGAGACGATCTCGGCCACGTCCTCAGCATCGACGGTGTCGTCGATCTCGTCGATGCCCTCCCACTGCTCGCAAGCGTCGGGCAGCCGCGCCTCCAGCTCCTCAAGCTCGACACGGATGCGCTGGGCGGCCTCGTAGTCGCCGGCCGCGGCCTCCTGCTGGCCCCTCTCGCTCAGCTCGTCGATCCGCTGGCGCAGGGCCTCCGGCCGCGGCGGCAGGTCGTAGGTGTCGATGCGCAGCTTGCTGGCGGCCTCGTCGATGACGTCGATGGCCTTATCGGGCAGCTTCCGGTCGGAGATGTAGCGGTGCGACAGCTCAGCGGCCGCCTCCAGGGCCTCGTCGCCGATCTGGACGCCGTGGTGCTCCTCGTAGCGGTCGCGCAGCCCCCGGAGGATCTCGACGGTCTCCTCCACCGTCGGCTCCTCCACGAAGATGGGCTGGAAGCGGCGCTCCAGCGCCGGGTCCTTCTCGACGTTCTCGCGATACTCGTCCAGGGTGGTGGCGCCGATGGCCTGCAGCTCGCCCCGCGCCAGGGCGGGCTTGAGCATGTTGGAGGCGTCCATGGCGCCCTCGGCCGCACCCGCCCCGACCACCGTGTGCAGCTCGTCGATGAAGACGATAATCTGGCCCTCGGCAGCCCGGATCTCGTCGATGACCGCCTTGAGGCGCTCCTCGAACTCCCCCCGGTACTTGCTGCCGGCGATCATCCCCGCCAGGTCCAGCGCCACCACGCGCTTGTCGCCCAGAACCTCGGAGGCCTGCCCGGCGGCAATCTCCTGCGCCAGCCCCTCCACGATGGCGGTCTTGCCCACCCCGGCCTCGCCGATGAGCACAGGATTGTTCTTGGTCCGCCGGGAGAGCACCTGAATAACCCGGCGGATCTCCCGCTCGCGGCCGATGACGGGGTCCAGCTTGCTCTCAGCGGCCAGCTCTGTCAGGTCCCGGGAGTAGCGCTCCAGCGCCTCGTACTGGGCCTCGGCGCCCGGCTCGTGGACCCCGTGCGTGCCGCGCACCTCGCGCAGCGCCTCCAGCAGCGGCTCCTCGGCGACCCCGACCTCGTTCAGCATTCGTGTGGCGGCGGAGGTGATGTCGAGCATGGCCAGGAGCAGATGCTCGGAGGCGATAAAGGTGTCGCCGAACTGCTGGGCGCGCTGCCAGGCGGCGTCGAAGAGGCGGTTGGCCTGAGGCGTGATGTAGATCTGCCCGGTGTCGCCGCCTCCGCCCTCAACCTGAGGCCGCCGGCCCAGCTCCCGCTCGAGCCGCTCGGTCAGGGCGTCGATGTCCACGCCCATCGTCTCGAGCACCCGCCGACCGACGCCCTGCTCCTGCTCCAGCAGCGCCAGCAGCACGTGCTCCACGTCGAGCTGACTGTGCTTGTAGCGGCGCAGAATCTGCTGACTCTGCGCGATGGTCTCCTTGGCCTGGTTCGTGAGCCTCTCGAGATCCATTGGGTCACCTGTCTATCCAGTCACGGCGCTGTTACCGCCGTCGTTATCCTAGTCGCGCACCTTCCCGCGTCACGACAAGACGCTCGTGCTCACCATGGAGGGGCCGCCGCGAGCGAAGCGAGCGGTGAGCGGTGCGTTTCCTAACGCACCGCTCAGGTTCCACCCCGGCCCACGCCGTAAGTACTGCAGGCGCCCTCGCCTGCACGCCGTTTGGCCCTGGCCAGAGCTGCGTGCTGGGCCGGGGTGGAACCTTCGGCCGGTTCGCTGCGCTCACCGGCCTCACCGGGCGCTAGGCGCCCGGCGGCCTCTCCACTACGTACGCCGCTCATCTCCAACCCAACTAAGCGCTGAGTGCGCTCGTCGTGAACATACGCGGAATTGCACAAGTCACCACTAGGCGAGTTCCTCGTCGGCATCGAGCGCCAAGCCCCTGTCTCCCTCAGCCTTGCGCACCCACGCCGCCGCATCGCGGCGCAGTTCATTCGCCTTGTCGCTGATACGCCACGACTCCCTCTCTCATGACCTCGCGCATGAACAGCTCGCTATGAGGCAAGGCGTCTCGGACCTCACGAGGCGTGCTGACGATGATATCCATGGAGAGCAAACGAGGTGTGCAAAACCCGGACACCTCGACCACCCGGTCCAGCCACCGCGCGTCAGTGTCCTTGATCACCAGCAGGTCCAGGTCGCTGTCCTCAGTCCATGTGCCCCGGGCGAAGGAGCCGAAGATGATGATCTTCTCCGGATCGTAGCCCTCCACGATCCTGTCCACGACCTCCTGCACCTGCTGGGGCAGATCGGTCGCGCGCCGGGCCTCAGCCATCACCCCTCGACCTCTCGGGCATCCTCGATGCGCACGGTCACGCCGCGGCGCCGCGGCCGGACGCGGGCCGGGCCCAGGGCCTTGGGGCCATGGTCGATCTGCGCCCGCATGCGCTCCACCTCGGCCTGCAGCTCCTCGATCTGATCCAGCAGCCGCAGGATGATGGAGACACCCGCCAGGTTGACGCCCAGCTCCTGCGTGAAGCGCTGGATGCGCCGCAATAGCTCGATGTCGGCGTCGCAGTAGAGCCGGACGCCGGCCTCGGTGCGGTCGGGCTCGATCAACCCCTCGCGCTCGTAGAGGCGCAGCGTCTGCGGATGGCAATCCAGCATGCGTGCGGCGATCCCTATCTGATAGCGCGGCTCATCGCGACCATGGCGCATCTATATCACCTGTACTATTGCGCGTCCCAAGCCTGACAAATCCCCTACGCCCCCAGCGTGCGGCGCGGGTTCGCGCTCCAGCTCTCGTCGAACTCCTGCAGCATCTGCCGCTGGCGGCTGGAGAGCTTGTCGGGAACCTTGACGCTGATCGTCACGTACTGGTCGCCCCGGCCGCCGGTGTTGAGATGCTTCACGCCGCGGCCCTTCAGCCGCAGCTCCTGCCCGCTCTGGGTGCCGGGAGGGATGGTCATGGTGACGTTGCCGTCGATGGTGGGCACCGTCACCTTCGCGCCGAGTGCCGCCTCCGTGAAGGTCACCGGCAGCTCCACGCGGATATCGTCGCCGTCGCGCTCGAAGATCGCGTGCGGCTGCACGCGGACGGTGAGGATCAGGTCGCCCGCCTGTCCCCCCGCGACCCCGCGCCCGCCCTCGCCGCGGACGCGCACCTTGCTGCCGGTCTCCACGCCGGCCGGGATATTCACTGTGATGCGCCGCCGGCGGGTAACTTCGCCAGAGCCGCCGCACTCGGTGCAGCGGGTGGTCACCACCCGCCCGGTGCCGTGGCACTGCGGGCAGGCGGCGCGGAGGTTGAAGAAGCCGCCGCCGCTCTGCGCCTGGCCCGTGCCCCCGCAGGCGGGACAGACCTCGGTCTCGCCGCCCATGCCCTCGCACCGGGGGCAGCGATCGGTCAGCGTCAGCGAAACCTGCTTCTCGGCCCCATGCACAGCTTCATCAAAGCTGACAGGCAGCTCGTACTCCACATCCTGGCCGCGGGTAGGGCCCGGCTCCGGGTGCACCCGGCTGCGGCCACCGGTCGCGAACGCGAAGCCCCGACCGGCGCCCATGTCCCCGAACAGGTCGCCGAAGATGTCGCGGAAGGAGCCGGGACCGAACTGCGTGTTGACGAACTCCCGGAAGTCGCCCTGCTGCCACTGGCCGGAGCTTCGGGCCTGATCCCAGGCATCGCCGAACTGATCGTATTTCTGCCGCTTCTCGGGATCCTTGAGGGTCTGGTAGGCCTGGCTGATCTCCTTGAACCGGGCCTCCGCCTCATCATCCCCCGGGTTCACGTCCGGGTGGTACTTGCGAGCCAGGCGCCGGTATGCCTTCTTGATCTCGTCCTGCGAGGCGTCGCGGTCCACCCCCAGGATCTCGTAGAAGTCCGGCTTCTGATCAACGCGCACGATTCCTCACGATCCGATCTGTATGTCGATGCGCCCGCCCTTCTGTCGGCGGCCGACGCAAATGGTCAGCACGCCATCAGCGAGTGTCGCGGTGATTTCGGTGGTATCCGCGTCCGAGGGGAGCCGGATGGAGCGCGCGAAGCGGCCCATGGGCCGTTCGGCCCGTACCCGCCGGGCGTCCTGCAGATCCTCCCACAGTCGCACCTCGCCGCGCACCCGCAGCACCCCGTCCTCGGCGCTGGCGGCTACGTCCTCGCGGCGGGCGCCGGGCAGGTCCAGCTCCAGGATGTAGGCGTCCTCAGTTGCGCGCAGGTCCATGGGCGGCTGCCAGGCGCTGGGCCGCGCCGGCCGGCGGCGCCGCGACAGGGCCATGGCCTCCCGCAGGCGCTCGGTCAGCGCCCGAATCTCGCGCAATGGATGCTGAGTGCGCCTCCTCACGGGCCTGACTCCTCGTCTGCCAGCATTGCGGCGCGCTGCTGAGCATGTCCGTCGGGCTGGGACCTGAGTCCTGTCCATAGCCTGCTATTCTCTAGGCTTCTGGCGACGTTTGCTGAGACGTTTGGAGGGGCGGGTCTCCGTTCCCGCCCGGCCGATCGTCTCCATCCTTCGCGTGGGTCGGGCTTCCAGCCCGACAACGACACGCGGCGCACGGACCGAGACCAGAGGTCTCCAATGTCCGTGCCACGGAACGGCGGCCTTGGTCCCGCCGTTTCGAGGGGCGGGACTGCGCTCCCGCCCGGCCGTTCTACGCCGTCTCCGCCCCGCTCACGTCGATCTCTCTCGTCGGGCTGCGGCGCTGCACAGTCATCTGCAGCACGCCGTCCTCCAGCTTCGCCGCGACCGTGTCCGGATCCAGGTCATAGGCCAGCGAGAACGACCGGCTGAAGCTGCCGACCGGGCGCTCCCGCACGTAATACTGTCCGTCGGCGTCGGCCTGATCGCGCTGGCCGCGAATGGTCACCACCGCCTCGTCAACCTCCACCGCCACGTCGTCCCGGCTCATGCCGGGGGCCTCCACGAGGATCACGACCTCCTCGTCGGTGGCCAGGATATCCACCGGCGGGCTGAAGGACGGCGCCGTCTCCGACCGCTGGGGCTGGAAGCTCTCGTCCAGCAGCCGGTAGAGCCGATCCCTCAGCTCAAAGAACTCCTCCATTGGCTCAGTCCACGTCGAGCGCATCTCTCTCGGGCTCACCATGCCGTGACGTCAGTGTGGGTCGCTGTAGGTACGGTGCATGCACCGTGGCGGTCCGGGCGGGCGAGATGATCTGCCCGCCCGGTTTCGCTCAGCTTCCGCCGAGGCGGTTACTCCTCGTCTTCCGCCTCGAACTCGGCGTCGATGACCTCCTCATCGCCGCCCGCGGCAGCGCCGCTCTCCGGACCTGCCCCGGGCTGTGGGCCAGGACCGGCTCCAGCGCCTGCGCCGGCCTGCGCGCCACCGCCGCCCGCGGCCGCGCCGGCCGCCTCGTAGGCCTGCTGCGAGACGCGTGCGAACTCATCCTGGGCCTCGTCGATGGCTGCCTCGATGGCGGCGGCATCGTCGCCCTTCGCCGCCTCGCGCATGCCCTCGACCTTCTGCCGAACGGCGTCCTTGTCCGAATCGGACACCGGCAGGTCGTCGAGCGCGGTCTCGATCTGATGCGCGAGCTGATCGGCCTTGTTGCGGGCCTGGGCCAGCTCCTCGAACTTCTGGTCCTCCTCGGCGTGCTCCTCAGCCTCGTGGACCATGCGCTCGACCTCGTCGTCGGAGAGCTGCCCGGAGCCGGTGATAGTGATGTCCTGCTCCCGGCCGGTGGCCTTGTCCTGGGCGGTCACGTTCAGGATGCCGTTGGCGTCGATGTCGAAGGTCACCTCGATCTGCGGTATGCCGCGGGGCGCCGGCGGGATGCCGGTGAGGTGGAAGCGGCCCAGCGACTTGTTCTGGCTGGCCCTCCTCCGCTCGCCCTGCAGCACGTGCACCTCCACGGTGGACTGGTTGTCCGAGGCCGTGGTGTAGGTGCGCTGCACCTTGGTGGGGATCGAGGTGTTGCGCTCGATCAGCCCATCGAACACATCGCCCAGGGTCTCGATGCCCAACGTCAGCGGGGTGACGTCCACCAGGACCATGTCCTGCATCTCGTCGCCAAGCACCGCCGCCTGGATGGCGGCGCCGATGGCCACAACCTCATCGGGGTTGATGCCCTTCCGCGGCGGCTTGCCCGCCAGCTCCTCGACAAGGTTCTGCACCATCGGGATGCGCGTGGAGCCACCCACCAGGATGACGTCCTGGAGGTCACCGGGCTCCACGCCGGCGTCCTCCATGGCCCGCTTGAGGCTCTCGGCGGTCTTCTTGACCAGATCGGCGATGAGCTCCTCGAACTTCGCGCGGGTGAGGGTCATCTCCAGGTGCTTGGGCCCCTCGCCCTCGACGGAGGTGATGAAGGGCAGCGAGATCTGCGTCTGGATGGCGCTGGAGAGCTCGCACTTGGCCTTCTCAGCGGCCTCCTTGAGCCGCTGGAGGGCCTGGCGATCCTTGCGCAGGTCGATGCCCACGTCCCTGTTGAACTCCTCGGCCATCCAGTCGATGATGCGCTGGTCGAAGTCGTCACCGCCCAGGTGCGTGTCACCGGCGGTGGAGCGCACCTCGAAGTAGTCGCGCTCCTCGGTGTTGGCCTTGTCCACCTCCACGTCCATGATGGAGACGTCGAAGGTGCCGCCGCCGAGGTCATACACCATGATGGTGCCCTCGAGCTTCTGCATCTGATGCCCGTAGGCGAGGGCCGCGGCAGTGGGCTCGTTGATGATGCGCATGACCTCCAGCCCGGCGATCTCGCCGGCCTGCTTGGTGGCCGTGCGCTGATTGTCGTCGAAGTACGCCGGCACGGTGATGACCGCGCGCGGGACGTCCTCGCCCAGGTAGTCGGCTGCGTCATCCTTGAGCTTGCGCAGGATCATCGCCGAGATCTGCTCCGGCGAGTAGTCCTTCCCGTCGATAGTGTGCTGCTCGCGCGTGCCCATCTGGCGCTTGATGGACGCCACGGTGCGATCCGGGTTGAGGATCGCCTGCCGCTTGGCCGGCTGGCCGACGAGCCGCTCGCCGTCCTTGGAGAACCCCACGACCGACGGCGTGGTGCGACCGCCCTCGGCGTTGGGGATGACCTTCGGGTCCCCGGCCTCCACGACTGCGACGCAGGAGTTGGTGGTTCCCAGGTCGATCCCGACCACTTTCGCCACTGTGTGTCACCTCTTCTCGATATTTCACCGCGCGTGGCGGCCACACGAGCATGCCCGTCAGTGAGCGCGGCCTTGAAACTTCACGCGCATCCCCGGCGTCCTCATGCATCGGTCGCCGGGCTTGGTGTGCTTACGCATCCCCCCAGGCGGGGCCTCTTCGTCCTTCAGCATGTGCACTATATCACTTGATAGCATGATTGTCAAGTGGCTTTCGCGTCTCCTTTCAGGCTTCAAGGGCCAAAGGGGCCGGCAGGACCTCAATTCGCCTGCGAGCCTTTGGCCCGTCTGCGGGTCGGGGAAACCGCACGTTCTCGGAGGCCGACGGTGGCCGGGGTGCTCGGGGCAGGAAGGGCGCGCGTCAGGGAGCCAAATCTGGACGCTGCCGGAATGGGTCAGCGAGGTTGCGCGGCAAGGGGAGATGGAGTAGAATGTGGCTATAGGCACTCTCCGGGAGGGACATGCATGGCGGATGACAGCAGAGATGCCGTCGTTAATGCGGCGACGCCCCAGGTGGCTGCGGACGAGTACCAGCAACTGAAGTCCAAGCTGCCACCGAAGCTCCAGGCTTGGCTTGAGGGCATCGTGGGGATCATGCCCCCGCGCCGTGAACAGGTGTTCCGTCGCACTTTGCCGTTAGTCGACGGAGTAGAGCACATGGGAGGAGGGGCGTGTCGTGGGGGTAGCAAGCCCATTTCCATATCAGGGCAGCAAGCGGCAACTGGCCGACACCATCCTGCGGTATTTCCCGACCGACGTCGAGCGTGTGATAGAGCCATTCGCTGGGTCTGCTGCTGTCGCGCTGGCGGGCGCCGCAAACGGGCTGGCCGATAAGTTCTGGCTGAATGACATCGATAGATCGGTCATGAGCCTCTGGGAGGAGATCGTGAACGCCCCGGAGGCCTTGCTGTCTGAATACGCTAAGCTCTGGCACGCCCAGAAGGGCCAGGAGCGTGAATTCTATGATGTCGTCCGCGATCGGTTCAACCGATCGCGTTCGCCGTCGGACTTCCTCTACCTCTTGGCGAGGTGCGTTAAGGCCTCAGTTCGCTACAACTCCGACGGCGAGTTCAACCAGAGCCCAGACAACCGCCGAAAGGGAGCTCACCCCAAGAGACTCAGACGCCGGATTATGGAGGCGTCCAGACTTCTCGCGGGGCGGGTGAAACTGACATCGTGCGACTATACCGAAGTACTGGCCGAGGCACTCCGCGGAGACCTGGTCTACATGGACCCTCCGTACCAAGGCGTGTCCAACGGCCGCGACCCGCGGTATAGGGATACCATCACGTTCGAAGCCTTCTTGCGGGCGCTCGACTCCGCGAACGAGCGGTGCATATCATATATCCTCAGCTATGATGGCCGAACGGGGTCGAAGCAGTTCGGCCGCCCAATGCCGGAAGTCTTGGGCCTGCTGCATATCCAGATAGACGCAGGCCGTTCCTCGCAGGCTACGCTCCTTGGGCGCGATGCCAACACCGTCGAGTCGCTCTATCTGTCACCTGCCTTAGTCGCACGTATCCACTCGGACCTCGAAAAGCGGCACCAGACGGCTTCCCCGGAGCAGCTCCGGCTGCTGGATCTAACGTGACGAGAGCAGACTACCCCGATGATTCCCTGCAGCGACTTGACGCTGTCACTGGGAAGCGTGCACGCATCGTAGTCGAGCACATACTGGAGCACGGATACATCACCACTGAGGACTTGCAGCAAACCTACGGGTACGAGCACCCCCCGAGGGCAGTGCGTGACGTGCGCGAACAGGGCATCCCGATTGCGACGTACCGCGTGACCAACTCGGAGGGTAAGTCAATCGCAGCCTACCGCTTCGGCGAGCCCGAGGAGGTCCGCGACGGGAAACTGCGTGGACGAAGCGTCATCCCCAAGTCGGTGAAAGAGGCCCTCGTTCAGGAGCACGGTGCCGTGTGCGCGCTATGCCTGCGCCACACCGACGAGCGGTTCCTGCAGGTGGACCATAGAGTACCTTTCGAGGTAGCGGGAGACCAAGTGAACGGAGACTGGCCGCCACGTGATTTCATGCTCGTCTGCCGAGAGTGCAATCGGGCCAAGTCCTGGTCGTGCGAGCACTGCCCCAATCAGCTTGAGGACCAACGCGTTTGGGTGTGTAAGAACTGCTACTGGGCTTCGCCTGAGGGGTATGCACACATTGCACTAACGGAAACGCGCCGCTTGGCTGTTGTATGGAACGGGAACGAAGTCGAAGCGTACGAACGCCTGCGAGAGCGAGCAGACGCAAGTGAGCAGCCAATGCCGGAGTACGTGAAGCGGGTTATCGATCGTCATCTGAGGAACTCCAATCGCCTGCAATAGGCGGTTTCCTCTCTCCTATAACGCTCGTCTCTCACGAAGGACCCTCCATCCCTCGCGCCGAAACTGCCCTGCCGTGGATCATAGTCAGGCCACGAGGGGAGTTCGGCATGAACGTCGTCGCCATCTGCCTGGATACCTTCCGCAACGACATCGTCGGGCCCGACAAGGCGCTCAACTACTGCCGCACCCCATACCTGGATGACTTCTACGCCAATGGCATCGCCTTCGAGGGCGCCTACGGGGAGGGCCAGCCTACGCTGCAGATGCGGCGCGGCTTCTACACCGGCTGCCGCAGCTTCCCGTGGAGCTACACCTTCGACCGCCGCGGCCACTGGCACCACCAGCCCGGCTGGCACAAGATCCCCCCGCACCAGGACACCCTCGCCGAGGTCCTCACCGCCCACGGCTACTACACCGGCATGGTGGCGGACGTGTATCACATGTTCAAGCCCACCATGAACTACTGGCGGGGCTTCGCGACCTTCGACTTCATCCGCGGGCAGGAGTCGGATAACTGGAAGCCCGTGCGCCCGGAGCTGATCGAGGACGAGATGCGCAAGCGCGTGCGGGAGCCGATCAACTGGAAGCGCCACACGACCCTCTCGCAGTATCTCGCGAACATGGTCGGCCGCCAGAGTCAGGACGACTACCTCTGCGCCCGCGTCGCGAAGAGCGCCTGCGAGTGGCTGGAGGCGGCGCACCGCAACGCGCCCTTCCTGCTGTGGGTGGAGATGTTCGATCCCCACGAGCCGTGGGACCCGCCCACGCAGTACGCCGACGAGTACACGCCCGGCTACGAGGGGATCGATCCGGTCTTCCCCGGCGCGGCCTGGGAGCACGGCGAGCCGACTGAGGAGGAGATCGAGCGCATCAAGGCCCTCTACCTGGGCGAGGTCACCTTCGTGGACAGGCAGGTGGGGCGCGTCTTCGAGAAGCTCTCGGACCTTGACCTGTGGGACGACACCATCGTGCTGGTGCTGTCTGACCACGGCACGGAGCTGATGGACCACACCGGCTTCGGCAAGGGCCACGGGAATATGCGCACCTACAACGTCGGCTTCGTGTGGTACATGCACCATCCGGATGCGCCCTCGGGGCTGGTCATCGACAGCTACGTGCAGAGCCACGATGTGATGCCCACCATCCTGTCGCTGCTGGACGTGCCGCACCGCTGCGAGGGCGTGAACGTGTGGCCGCTGGTCACCGGCGAGGCCGATGAGCTGCGGCCCTACATCGTGAACGGCTGGGCGGGCGCGGGCACCGGAAACGCCGCCGGCTGGGCGTCGGTGATGGATGCCGAGTGGCTCTACTGCTGCCCGGTGGGCCGCGACGATCCGGAGCCGATGCTCTTCCGGCTGCCCGATCAGGACGCGAACCTGCACGATGAACACCCGAACGTGGTCTCGCAGGCCCGGCGGCGCATCGAGGAGGTTGTGAACCAGCCGCTGGAGAGCCTGCGCTTCAACGAGGTCTGCGACCCGGCGCCGCCGCCGCTGCACCGGTGGCTGGGCGCGGGGGGAGGGTGGGACTGACCGCAGGCTGGTGTCCCCCTGACGTCGTCAGGAGGGGCGAGCTTCCCTGCTCGCCCGGCCGTTGGCGATGGGTTTGGCGTTTCGTCGATGCCGTCAGGAGGGGCGAGCTTCCCTGCCCGCCCGGCCGTGCGCGTCGGGTTTGTCGTCGCATTTGTATGACGCGGCAGGCTGAAAACCTGCCCCACAGGTTCCATGATTCCTGGGAGGAAGGACACAATGAGCTTCAGGTGCGCGTTTCTGGGATGTGGGGGACGGGCGAAGGGTCACGCCAGGGCCTACGACCTGATCGATCGCGGGGAGATGGTGGCCTGCTGCGACCTGATTGAGGAGAGGGCCACTGCCTTCGCGGAGGAGTTCGGCATTCCGAGCTGGTATACCGACCTCGACGAGATGCTGGCG
>JAYENL010000029.1:0-33090 GCA_034722055.1 Armatimonadota bacterium | reverse complement strand
GGCCTACGACCTGATCGATCGCGGGGAGATGGTGGCCTGCTGCGACCTGATTGAGGAGAGGGCCACTGCCTTCGCGGAGGAGTTCGGCATTCCGAGCTGGTATACCGACCTCGACGAGATGCTGGCGGCAGAGGAGCCGGACGTGGTGCACGCGGTGACCACACCCACCATCCGCTACTCGCTGATGAAGCCGCTGGCGGACGCCGGCGTGCCGGGCGTCATCGTGGAGAAGCCCATCTGCATCGGCGCCGATGACTACAAGCAGATCCGGGAGCTGGAGGCCGCCAGCGACACCAAGTTCGTCGTCAACCACCAGCTTCGCTACCACCCGCGGATCCTGGACCTGCTCGATCACGTGAGTTCGGGCGCCATCGGCGAGGTGCGCTGCCTGGACGCCTCGGCGATGCTGCCGATGAACGGGCAGGGCGTGCACGTGCTGGACCTGATGTTCGCCTTCGCCGACTACGTGGAGGTGGACGCCGTGCAGGGCGCCTGTGCGGGCTTTGATGACATCAATGGCACGCACCCCAGCCCCAGCTCCGCGGCGGCGCTGATCACCTTCGCGGACGGCAAGCGCGGGCTGCTGCAATCTGGCGAGGGCGTGCCGGAGATGGCCGAGGATGTCCCGCGGCACATGCACAAGCGCATCGCGGCCTACGGCACCACGGGCTTCATCCACTGGTCGATGCACCACTGGGAGAAGACCGTCGGCGGCGAGGCGCAGCGCGGCGAGCATGTCTACGCCCAGGAGGACAACCAGGGCCAGGCGAATCTGACCAACGCGCTCTTCGACTGGCTGGGGGACGATGACGCGATGGCGCCGACGAACCTGGCCGTCTCGCTGGACGAGTGGCTGGTGATCCTGGCCTGCTACCACAGCACGGTGGCGAAGACGCCGGTGCAGATGCCCTTCGACCCGCCCGACGACCTGCTGCAGCAGTACATCGACTTCGTCGGCGCGCAGTGGACGAATCCGCACGGGGGATAGGCACCGGCCTCGAGCTTCATGTGGAGCCGCATGAAACACTGGGGGTGGCGACCGATGCGTGCGGTAAGTGCACTGCTGATCTCGCTGTCCATAGCGATGTCGAGCGGCTGCGTCCGGCGGCCGCGGACGGAGAGCCTTCACCAGGCGGCCTCCATCGGCAGCGTGAGCGAGGTGCATTGGCACCTCGAGGACGGGGCCGACGTCAACGGCAGCGACGGTGGCTGGACTGCGCTGGCTGCCGCCGCGTACTACGGTCACGACCACGTCGTGAACGTGCTGCTGGAGGCCGGCGCGGAGCCGAACAGGAGGGGAGATGGCCCGAAGGGCGTGACGCCTCTGGAGGCCGCGGTCCATGAACGGCGCCTCTCAACGGTGAAGCTGCTGCTGGAGGCCGGGGCGACGCCTCCCGGAAGGGAGAGCCCCTTTGGGCCCATCCTGGTCTGCGCGGCGGGCAACAACGACGTCGCCATCGTCAGGGCGCTGCTCGATCACGGAGCCGGCGACGATCCCGGGGTCACTGAGCAGGCCGCCGCCCACGCTGCTGCCGAGGGCAGCACTGACGCGTACGAGCTTCTTGTCACAGACGGGGCGAAGCCGACGCTGGTGGCGGCCGCCGAGGCGGGCAGCACGAAGCTGGTTCAGCGTCTTCTCGATGCCGGCGAGGACCCGGACGGTCCGCCGGGGGCAAGCTGCCCGCCGCTTTACGTGGCCTCTGCCGCGGGCCATGTCGGGATCGTCTCACGTCTTATCGAGGCCGGCGCCGATGTCGAAGCGACGACCGAGGAGGGCTGGGCGCCGCTGGCGACGGCCGTGTACTATGGCCACGATGACGTCGTGGTGGCGCTCCTCGACGGTGGCGCTGACCTCGACAGCAGGGACGGCCATCCCCGTCACGACACTCCGCTGGAGCTGGCGGTCAAGCTGCAGCGTTTGGCAACCGTGGGGCTGCTCCTCCAACGTGGCGCCTCGCTCGGCCCGCCACTGCTTCCCTACTGGCCGATTCTGATCGAGGCGGCCACGCGCGGGGATCCGATTGTCATCAAGCTTCTGCTCGACCACAGAGCGGGGGAGAGCCCGGCGACCGTCCAGGAGGCCGCTCAGCACGCCGCCGTCCGAGGGCACCGTCAGGCCTTCGAGGTCCTTGTGGAACATGGCGCGAAGCCGACACTGGCCTCCGCGGCTGCGCTTGGCGACGAGAAGGCGGTCGCACGTCTGCTCGACGCGGGCGCGGATCCGGACGAGATGGTGGTGAGGCGCTTTCTGCCGCTGCACGCCGCCGCACGCCACGGCCATGTCCGGATCGTGACGCAGTTGCTGGATGCCGGCGCGGACATCGAACGGGGCATGAGGCACACACCCTTGGGCACGGCCGCCTGGTGGGGGCAGGGCGAGGTGGTAGCCGCGCTGGTCGAGGCGGGCGCCGACGTCAACGGTCGCGGGGAATACGGGCACTGCCCGACGCCGCTTGATGCCGCCATCGAGTCCGAGGAAACCGAGATCGTATCACTGCTCCTCGAGCTGGGGGCCGACCCGACGGTCAAGGGCAGGTCCAACATCACGATGCCGCTGAGCACTGCCGCCCAGACGGGAAACGTGGAGATCATTGAGATGCTCCTTGACAGCAGCGCCTGCAGCGACGCAGACGTGCGCCTGGCGGCGGAGTGGGCGCTGAGGCATGACGAGCCCGCGGCATACGACGCATTGATCGGCGGGAATGTCGATGTGACACTGCCACTCGCTGCGGCACACGGCGATGCCGAAGTCGTCAGGCGCCTCATATCCGACGGCGCGGACGTCAATCAGCCCTCGGAGGCCGGCTCGCCGCCACTCGTGCTGGCCGCGAAGCACGGTCGCACGGACATCGTAAAGGTGCTGCTGGACGCCGGAGCGGACGTTAACGGCCGGGATAGCCTCGGCAGGACGGCCCTTCACACGACCGCCCGTCTTGAGGGCACAGAGATCGCGCGACTTCTCCTGGCGGCCGGTGCGAACGTCTCGGCGGTACAGAACACCGGAGGAACGCCGCTGCACGAGGCAGCCTTGGGGTGCCACGAGGAGCTCATCCGTCTGCTAGTGAAGCGCGGCGCCGATCCGAACGCGCGGGCAGGATGGGGGAAGTCCCGGCCACTACACACGGCGCTCTACGCGCAGCATCCGGCGGCGACCATCAGGCTGCTGATCGAGCTGGGCGCCGATCCGAACGCGATCGACGTGTCGCAGGTCACGCCGCTGCACGCGGCCGTGAAGGACGGGCAGGTGGAGGCCGCGCGGGCGCTGCTGGAGGCCGGCGCGAACCCCGACCTACCCAACAACGGCGGCAACACGGCGCGGGACCTGGCCGAGATGTTCGACCGGAACGAGATCATGGACCTCATTGAACAGCACCACGGGCGCGGGTAGCAGCGGTCGGAAGCGCAATTACCAGCACGGACGACGGGCGACATGGCAACAGCGGATGCGATCGCAACGAAGGCCGACCAGGAGGCGCCGCCGAGAGGCGAGCGCCTCCGTCTCACGACTCTGATCCTCACGCTCATCTTCGCCTTCGTGGCCGTGATCTGGGCGCGGGAGGCCGAGCTGGTGGCCTTCGCCTGCCAGATCACGGAGTCCGTGCCCCCGATGACCGCCCTCGGCGCCCTGCTGGGCTTCATGGCGCTGTCGGTGGCCATGCGGAATCTGGCCACGCGCACCGGCGGCGAGCAGACGACCATGGGGCGGCTGTTCTCGCGCCTGAGCCTCTCCGGGCCGCAGATCATGTACCTCTACGCCTTCATCACCATCGCCACCATCGTCTTCGCCGTGGGCGTGATCCGCACGCTGCTGCCGGAGCTGACCACCCTCACCTACTTCGCGGACTACTCCAACGACTTCGCGGAGGCGGCGCCGCACGTCAACGACTGGCTGCAGGTGACGGAGTCGGAGGCGGTCCGGGAGCTGTATGAGGGGTCGGACGAGGCCATGACCGGCCCGGGGCCGGGCTCGGGCCTGCAGGGCCTGCTCTACGGGCCCATCTGGCGCACCACGCTGGTGCCGTGGGGCGTGTGGGCGGTGCCGCTGCTGGCCTGGTCGGTCTTCCTGCTGGTGCTCTTCGCCACCATGCAGTGCGTGGCAGGGCTGGCGGAGCGGGAGTGGACACTCTCCGAGCGCCTGCCCTACCCGCTGGTGGAGATCCCGCTGGGCATCACCGAGCAGCGGAGCTTCATCGCCGGCGTGCCCTTCCTCTCCGACCCGGTCATGTGGGTGGGCTTCATCGTCGGCGCCGCCTACGGCATCCACGAGATGATCGCCGCCACCACCTTCGCGTTCCCGCTGTGGGGCCGGGAGTATCCGCTGGGGAATCTGCTGACCGAGTACCCCTGGAGCGTCATCGGCGGCGGCATCAACGTCTTCCTGATGCCGGAGGCCTACGGGCTGGCCTACTTCGCCCCTCAGGACGTGCTGATCACGACCGCGGTGACGTGGCTGCTGCTGAACCTGTTCAAGGTGGCCGCCGCCTCGGGCGGCTATCAGATCAAGGGCACGGCCTACCGGGATGCCTCCTCCGGGTCATTCATCGGGCTAGTGCTTGCGGCCCTGTGGGTGGCCCGGCGTCCGCTGATGGAGGGCCTCCGCCGCGCCTTCGGCATCGGCCGCGAGGGCGATGAGCGGCCCGGCGCGCACGTGTGGCTGATGCGCGGGGCCATCCTCGGCATGGCCTTCATCGTCGCCTTCTGGCTGTGGAGCGGCCTGCCGGTGGGCTACGTGCTCTTTGCGCTCTTCACGTTCATGGTCGGCGCCATCGGGCACGCCCGCGTGCGAGCGGTGGCCGGCGCGGCGACGCCGTGGCTCTTCCCGCACTCGGGGATGACCCAGGGCTTCGTACGGCTCTTCGGCGCCGGTGGCGTGGGCACTGAGGGCGCCTGGCGACCATTCGCGGCCATCTTCAACGTCCGCTGGATCGATCGTGGCTACGCGCACTCGGGCCTGGCCGCGCAGCTTGAGAGCTACAACATGACCCGGCGCGGCGAGATGGACTTCGGCGACATCACCAGGCTGATGCTCCTGGCGGTGCCGGTGGGAATGGCGCTGGGCTGGTGGATGCACCTGACGGCGTTCTACGACCACGGCGCGAACGTCCTCAGCGGCGGGGCGGGCGTGGGCGGAGTGCGGGTGCGCTACGCCCAGCAGGACGCCGAGTGGGCCATCGGCCTCTGCGCGGCGCCCACCGGCGTGGACGCCAGCGCCTGGTGGGGCCTGGGCACGGGCCTGGTGCTGACCATCGTGGGGCTGGTGGTGCGGCACTTCTTCCTGCGCTTCCCCTTCCACCCGGCGGGCTTCGTCGTCGCGCTGAACCAGGGGAGGCGCTTTTGGGCGCCCTTCGGGATCGTCTGGGCCATGAAGGGCCTGCTGCTGCACATCGGCGGCGTGGGCTCCTTCCGGCGGCTGATGCCGGGCTTCCTGGGCGTGGTCGTGGGGCACTACTTCTTCACGGGCATCGTGATGGGCCTGGCGAAAACCACCGGCCTGCCGCTGTTTGATAATCTGCCGATTATATGGTTTTGACGTCAGCTATCAGCGGTCAGCTATCAGCGGTCAGCTATCAGCAATCAGCTACCAGCTACCAGCTATCAGTCATCAGCCAACAGCGAACAGCAAACGGCAGACGGCAGAGGATTGTCAGCAGTCAGCTATCAGCTATCAGTCATCAGTCAACAGCAAACGGCAGATGGCAATCGGTCGGCAGCGATGACTGTCAGCGAACAGGTAACCGCTAACACCCAACGACAAGAACAACGTATACCAGGTCGTCAGTGCAGGGAGAGAGTTTATGGGCAGCCCAAGGACCGGCTATCGTGACCTCGCTGTGTGGAGGAAGGCGATGGATCTGACTGTGGTCGTCTACAGACTGACCGCGCACTTCCCCGATGATGAGAGGTACGGGCTGACGTCTCAGATGCGGCGATGCGCTGCGTCGATTCCAGCGAACATCGCTGAGGGGCGGGCGAGACAGGGGGACACTGAGTTCTGCCGCTTCCTTTCCATTGCAGCAGGGAGCGTGGCTGAGCTGGAGACGTTTCTCGAGCTGTCCGGCCGGCTCGAGTACGCGTCCGGGCCGCATCTAGCGCAGGCGCGCGCTTCGACGGCGGAGGTGGGGAAGATGATCTACGGCCTCATCAACAGCGTGCGCCAATCAGCGGATGAATGAACAAGGCACGCCGCACCATGCCCTCAGCCGTTGAGGTCAGCCGTTGGTGGTTGTCGTTTGCTGTTAGCTGATTGCTGACCGCTGATAGCTGGCAGCTATGCGGCCGTTTTCTCTTAGGTGAGTGCTGACCGCTGAGTGCTGACCGCTGAGTGGTGACCGCTGAGTGCTGACCGCTGAGTGCTGACCGCTGAGTGCTGACCGCTGATAGCTGATAGCTGCCAAATGGAGGCCAACCATGCCCCTGGAGAAGCTCGGTACGCTGCGCAATGACCTCGTAGAGACCTCGCCCTTCGTGTACCGCGATGAGCTGCTGCTGCTGGAGTCGGTGCGCCCCGGGATGGAGGACAATGCGCGCGGCGGGCGCCACTACCTGCGCATCCGGCACCTGGCGGATGGCACGCGCGACGTCCGCGACAGCGAGGAGTTGGCGGCCGGCGAGGTCCTCACCGAGTTCGGCGAGGACTTCACCTTCGCGGCGCCCTTCGTGCGCGGCGAGGAGGTGTTCGTCTACGCGTCGCTGCGCGGCGAGGACGACGCGGTCCTCGACGAGATCCACGTCTTCCGCAGCGATGACCTGCGGACGTGGGAGAGCGCGCTGGCGGTGAAGGGCAGCGACGAGCGGCTCTTCAACTGCTCGGTGTGCTTCGACGGCGAGCGCTACGTGATGGCGCTGGAGACCGACGCGCGCCCCTGGCCGAGCTTCACCATCACGTTCGTGGTCTCCGATGACCTGCTGAACTGGGAGGTGCTGCCCGCGGAGGAGGCCGTCCTTGGCACGGACCGCTATGCCGCCTGCCCCACGGTTCGCTTCCACGAGGGCCGCTACTACGTGTGGTATCTGGAGCACGCCGGGCCCTGGTGGTTCGAGACGTGGCTGACGCGCTCGGAGGACCTGCTGCACTGGCGGCAGAGCCCGCAGAATCCTATTCTGCGGCCCTCCACGGGTGAGGACATCAACAACTCGGACATCGACTTCTGCGAGTTCCACGGCCGGATGGTGATCTACTACGCGTGGGGCAGCCAGCGCGGCGACGAACACCTGGCGCACGCGCGCTACACGGGCACACTGGCGGAGTGGATCGCGGAGTGCTATCCGTCGGCCTGAGCGGGCGTACTGCGTCCGGCCCCGTTGGTCTTTCCCTTGTGCGCTTGCTCACTCAGGGACCGCTTGCCCCTCCTCGAACTGGACGAAACTCGCCTCCATCGGCGCCTGGATGAAGCGCGGGGCTGCCCACCACTGGAAGTCCGCGTTGTTGGAGCCCTTGCTGTCGGTGGCGATGCTCACCAGCACAGGCGTGCCCGGCTCCACCTGCAGCGGCACGCGCCAGCGGTGGATCGCCAGGTCCCAGACCTTCTCGTCCTGGCCCTCGACCTCTTGCGGGCCGAAGTCGTGCTCGTGAACCATGCGGCCGTTGATGTACAGCCGCCCGATGGTCCCGTTGCCGTAGGTGTCCTGGGTGTTGCGCGTGAAGACCTCCAGCACCGCCTCCGCGGCCGGCGGCGTCACGAGGTAGTTCATCACCACCTCAGCCTCGCCGCCCCAGTTGAGGCCACCGTAGAAGAGCACCTCGCCCTCGCCGGGGACCTCGAAACGGCGCCTGAGATCCCGCGTGGGCCGATCGCCGGCGTCCAGGCCCGTCTGCACGTCAACGTACTTGGTGTGCTCGATGTTCGTCTCGAAGAGCTCGCCCCAGCCGGGCGTGCTCGGGGCGCTGTGCGCAAAGACCAGATACGCGGGCAGGCTGTCGGCGCGCCAGGTGGCCGGTTCTGACTGCTCCGAGTCCTCAGGCCACGCGGGAGGCGCCACCGGCTCGTCGTTGAGCGTAGCCGCGTGCGTCTGCAGATTCGCGACGGCGGTGATGTCGCCTGAGGCTGGCCCGGCCTCGGCTGTCGGCGCGACCTCCAGCACCGTGAAGCGCTCGTCGCCGTAGAACCGCCCGATCATGGTGTCCGCCGCCATGGCGGTGACCTGCACCTGCGTCCGGTCATGCGCGCCGGGCACGAGTGCGTACCGCACCTCCGGGTTCAGCCCCAGCAGGCCCTGCTCGGTCGCCGCGGGCCAGCCCGGCAGCGTCAGATCGGTCGCGAAGCTGTTGACGCCGGTGACCCGCTCGTAGAGCGCCTTCCCGTTCGGGCCGACCATGCGATGCACCTGATCGTCGGCGTAGTAGCGATAGGTGCGGCCGGCGTCGTCGGCGTAGACGCAGGCGAGGTCCGGCTCCCAGCGGCCGGCGGGGAACCTGGGCGCAAGCTGACGGGCCGAGAAGAGCTGGGCGCGTCGCTTCATCTGCGCCAGCGCGCCGCGCGTGGTCTGCAGGGCCTTGAGGGTCCCCGGGAACTGGGCCAGCCCGCCGAGCGCGTCCGAGCAGCCCATGACGACGTGGTGCAGGAAGTTGCTCTCCGCGCGGACGTTGGGCGTCCACGAGCGATGCCCGAACAGATACGCGCACACCGGCCGCATGTGCGAGAGCCAGAACTCGCGCGAGGCGTTGTTGCCCCAGACCTGCTGATAGTGGAGCGGCCAGCGCGTCGCGAAGGCCATCGGGGAGGGGCCGTACTCTGACGCCATCGGCACATCCGGCTGCTCCCGCAGAAGCTCCTTGAACAGCGCCACCGTGCCCTCCGCGGCCTGCAGGCCGTCCACGACACCGTTGCCGTAGTCGCCGCAGGCGCCCGCGGTGTCCTCGTAGTTGGCGTCGGTGCCGGTCTGGCGCCTCCACTTCTTCATGCGAGCGATGTGGTCGGCCCGGCACCCCGGCGCCAGCGGATCGGTGTATACCAGATCCCCGTCCTCGTAGTCATCCCAGGTCATCGGGCCGCGGTCGTAGCGCCACAGGCCGCGGTAGCGTCGCGTCAGCGCGATCTCCTCGATGTTCGCCTCGAGGAACGCCGGTGCGCCCTTCTCGGCGCAGTAGCTGTTGACGTAGGCCATGGTGTGGAAGCCGTATTGGTGCGCCAGGGCCACCTGGTCGGGGTAGTGATCCTTCGGCTCCATCGCGGGCAGCTCGCCGCTGAAGCTGGGCTTGCGCGCGTTCCACTCGTGGATCAGGATCGTCTCCGGATCGAAGGTGGCCGCGAGCGCGTCATAGGTCTCGTTGTTCTCGGAGACCGCGTCCACGATGATCCGGATGCGATCCGCCCACTCGACCGCATCCCGGATTGCCAACTCCTCAGCGAAGAGCTCGTGATACCAGTCGCGATAGGGCGCCATGGCGTCCAGCCAGCCGCCGTCGAAGGCATCGAGGTGCCAGGTGATCGACGCCACGGTGCGGTGCGGCTCAAAGGGCTTCAGGTTCTGATGCTCCAGGCCCACCGACCAGCTCGTCCCGCTCCAGTTGATGAAGCAGAACCAGGGGTTGAAGCGCTCGTCCTCGGTCCACAGCCCGAGCGTCCCCTTACGGCCCTCCATGGCGATGACCGGCGCCTCGATGAACGGGGCGCCGCCCAGGGTCCGCAGGGCCGGCTCCATGGTCCTCTCGTAGACCATGCCGCCGAAGCTGGGCAGGTACACCCGGTGGTCGGGATGCAGGTTCGCGATCGGCACCTGCACGCCGTAGACACCGCCCTGGGGGCTCTCGCCCCACGCCCGCACCAGCGTCTCACCGCTCTCATCGACCCAGACCTTCACGGAGAGCTTCTCCTCCGGGAACTGCCCATCCCCGTTGGTCAGGCCGGCCCACGTCGCCAGCGCCCCGCTGTCGGTGCGCTGCAGCTCGAAGGCCGAGCCCTCGTGCGGGCGGTGCTGGCTGGGGAATGCATCGGCCTCGACGTCCTGGGCCATCTCCTTCGAGCCCCACGGCACATGCAGCGCCTGCGCCGCCTCCTGGTCAGGCTGCAGGTGGCCCATGCCGGCGGGGATGTGCACCTCGGCGGTACCGCGGTCCGCGTGGGTCTCGTCGGTCAGCACGCTGTGCACGCCGGTGATGATACCATCCTGGAGGCTCACGATGAGCCGCGGGCCGCTGAGTGTGAAGCCGTCCGGGTGCTCCTCGATGCTTACCTCCGCGCAGAAGACAGGGAGAGCGGTGGCGAGCACAAGTGCGATGACTGACAGAAGCGGGCGTCGATTCATGGCAATTCCCCTTCGATGGACAGTGTGGGCGCTGGTGCCGATGATCCGCGTGGTCGCACATTTGACCAGGACTGCGCACGATCCCTGCAGCGGAGAGCACCGTCAGGGCGGATAGGTATCCCGGCCGCCGGCGTCGAACACTCATCAGGCCGCCCGGAGCCGATCCGATTCACGGAAAGCCATCCCCACGGGAAAAAGCGAGAATGGCCGCCGATCGCAAGGAACTCAGCTTCTGGGAGCATCTCGAGGAGCTGCGCTGGCGCCTGTTGCGGATGATCATCTACGTGGTCGCTGCGGCGGGCGCCTGCTGGATCTTCCGGAGCACGCTGCTCGCGATGCTGCGCTACCCGGCCGAGGCCGGCGCGGCGGCGGCGGGGATCGAGGGCTTCAGCTTCCGCATCTTCGAGGCCGCCGGCGGGATCATCCTCATGATGCAGATCTCGCTGGTCGCGGGGGTGATCCTGGCCTCGCCCGGCATCTTCATAGAGCTGTGGCTCTTCGTGGAGCCCGCTCTGGAGCCGCACGAGAAGCGGTGGGTGGTGCTTATCGTCCCGCTGGCCACGGCGCTGTTCCTCGGCGGCGTGGCCTTCTGCTACTTCATCTCGCCGAAGGCCTTCGCGTTCTTCTTCCTGTTCAACCGCAGCCTGGGGGTTGCGGTGGAGCTGACGCTGCAGCCCTACCTCTACTTCCTGATGCGCCTGCTGCTGGTCTTCGGCATCGCCTTCGAGCTGCCCCTGGTGCTGACCTTCCTGTCCGCGGTGGGTCTCGTCACGCGGGACATGCTGTTGGGGTGGTGGCGCCACGCGGTGCTGCTGATCTTCATATTCGCGGCCTTCGCCACCCCTACCACCGATCCGGCCACCATGACCTTCATGGCCGGCCCCCTGGTGCTGCTCTACGTCCTGAGCGTGCTCCTGGCCGGGGTGTTCGAGAAGCGCGGGAGGGGCTCTGAGGAGCGCGAGCCGGCGGGGTAGCGTGCGCCCCAGGTCAGCTTGCGGGAGGTCCAGCGTGGCCACGCCCGCGCGTCGTGGCCGGTAAAGATTCGCTAAAACTGGGTCAGGTGAGTGGCGCTGCGCGCCACAAGCCGGCGGGGGCGCCGGCTTCCGAGAATGAGGTAATCATTCCTGCTGGGGCGCGGGCGGGGGTGTGGCCGTGGGGAGAGGCGCACGAGCGCCTCCGGGCGCCCTCGCCCGCGCGTCGTGGCCGGTGGAGATTCGCTGAAACTGGGTCAGGCGAGTGGCGCTGCGCGCCACAAGCCGGCGGGGGCGCCGGCTTCCGAGAATGAGGTAATCATTCCTGCTGGGGCGCGGGCGGGGGTGTGGCCGTGGGGAGAGGCGCACGAGCGCCTCCGGGTGCTCTCGCCCGCGCGTTCTACCGACACTACGGATTGTCCCCCCCGGCCCCGCGCTTGCAGCATCGGTCGGCATTCAGGCATAATGGACCTGCGCCCGGCGAGGCATGCCGGGCGCCTTGTGACACGGATGGCGGAGCCTCCCGGAGGGCGTGACGGAGCCAAGTGGCAGAGCAGTCGGTGGTCGTCATCGGCGCCGGCCCCGCAGGGCTGGCGGCCGGAAGAGAGCTGGCGCTCGCGGACGTGGACGTCACCATCCTCGAGCGCGAGGACGTCGTTGGTGGCCTGTCCCGGACGGTCGAGCACCGCGGCTATCGCTTTGACATCGGCGGTCACCGGTTCTTCACCAAGCTCGAGGAAGTGGCGCGCGCTTGGGATGAGATCATGGGCGACGACTTCCTCGCCCGGCAGCGGCTCTCGCGCATCTTCTACCGCGGGCGGCTGATGGACTACCCCCTCTCGGTCCGCAGCACGCTGAGCACGCTGGGCCTCACGGACTCGCTGCTGGCGATGGTCAGCTACCTGTGGGCCCGGCTGCGGCCGGTGCCCGAGGACAGCTTCGAGGGCTGGGTGGTCAACCGCTTCGGCCGCCGGCTCTACGAGCACTTCTTCAAGACCTACACCGAGAAGGTGTGGGGCCTGCCCTGCACCGAGATCAGCGCCGACTGGGCGGCCCAGCGCATCAAGTCGCTGTCGCTGTGGGGCGCGGTCCGCGACGCCCTCCTCCGGCGCGGAGCGAAGGAGGCCACCACGCTCATCCGGCAGTTCAAGTACCCGCGCCTGGGGCCCGGCCAGCTCTACGGTCGATACCGGGATCAGATCCTGGAGGCGGGGGGTGAGGTCGCTGTGGGCCAGCGCGCTGCTCGCGTGCTGCTTCGCGACGGGCGCGTGGCGGCGATCGTGACCGAAGGCGACGATGGCGAGATCGAGCACGAGGCCGATGAGGTCATCTCCAGCATGCCGCTGGGCGACTTGATCACCGCAATGGAGCCGCAGGCGCCGGACGCCGTCCGGGAGGCCGCGAGCCGGCTGCGTCAGCGCTCCTTCATCACCGTGGGGCTGATCGTGGATCAGCCCGACCCCTTCCCCGACCAGTGGATCTACGTCCACGAGCCGGACGTGCGGCTCGGCCGGGTGCAGAACTACCGCAACTGGAGCCCGGCCATGGTACCCGATGAGGACCGATGCTGCGTGGGCGCGGAGTACTTCACCTGGACGCACGAGCCGCTGTGGACAGAGGCGGACGAGGCCGTCATCGACCTGGCGAAGGCGGAGCTGGATCATCTGGGGCTGGTGGACGCCGGCGCGGTCGTGGACGGGCGCGTCATGCGCATGGAGAACGCCTACCCCGTCTACGACCCGGGCTACCGGGAGCGCATCGCCACCGTGAGGGCGTGGCTGGACGAGATCGAGAACCTGCAGACCATCGGGCGGAGCGGCCAGCATCGCTACAACAACATGGACCACTCCGTGATGACGGGGATGCTGGCGGCGCGCAACATCCTCGGCGAGGCCAACGACGTGTGGGCCGTCAACGTCGAGGAGGAGCACCTGGAGCGGAGGTAGGACCCGCGGGCGGCGGGCTGTCATGGACCTGGGGCGACTGATCGAGGAGATTCGGCGGGACCCGGACTACCGCGGGCAGATCCGGTGGCTGCGCGAGCTCCCCGCCCGCGAGGCCCGCCACGCCGAGGTGCAGGCGGAGCTGCACGAGACCGTCCAGGAGATTCTGCAGAACCTGGGCATCGAGCGCCTCTACGTCCACCAGGCGCGGGCCATCGAGGCGGCGCTTGGCGGCGAGCACGTGGTGACCGTCACCGGCACGGCCTCCGGCAAGACCCTCACCTACGTGCTGCCGCTGGCCCAGCGCCTCTACGAGCGGCCCGCGCGCCGGGCGCTGCTGATCTACCCCACCAAGGCTCTGGCCCAGGACCAGCTCCGGAAGCTGGCCGACTTCGGCGCGGGCACGGCCTTCCATGCCGCCACCTATGACGGGGACACGCCGCGCCGCGACCGCCGCCGCATCAAGCGCGAGTCCCAGGTGGTGCTGACCAACCCCGACATGCTGCACGTGGGCATCCTGCCCTACCACCACACGTGGGCGGACTTCTTCCGCAACCTGGAGTTCGTGGTGCTCGACGAGGTGCACACCTACCGCGGCGTCTTCGGCTCACACACCGCGAACGTCATGCGCCGGCTGCGCCGCATCTGCAGCTCCTACGGCGCTGACCCGCAGTTCATCGCCTGCTCCGCGACCATCGGCAATCCCGGCGAGCTCTTCGAGAAGCTCACCGGCCTGCAGGCCACCGTCATCGATGAGGACACCGCGCCGAGGGGTCGGCGCTACCTGATGCTGTGGCAGCCCCCGGGCATCGAGGGCCAGCCGCTGCGGCGCCGCAGCGCCAACCTGGAGGCCGCGGAGCTGATGTGCGAGCTGGTGAAGGCCCACGTGCGCACCATCTGCTTCGTGCTGGCGCGGCGTGTCGCGGAGCTGATCCTGCGCTACGCCCGCGAGGAGCTGGAGGAGTTCGAGGACCTCCCCGAGCGCATCATGTCCTACCGTGGCGGGTATCTGCCCCAGGAGCGGCGGGAGATCGAGCGCCAGCTCTTTGAGGGTGAGCTGCTGGGCGTGGTCTCCACCACCGCCCTGGAGGTGGGGGTGGACATCGGCGGGCTGGACGCGGCCATCCTCACCGGCTATCCGGGCACCATCTCCAGCACCTGGCAGCAGATCGGCCGCTCCGGCCGGGGGCAGCGGGACTCGCTGGCCGCGCTGGTGACCCTCCCCGGCGGCGTGCATCGCTACCTGGTGCAGCATCCGGAGTACCTGCTGGAGGCCGAGAGCGAGCGGGCGCTGATCGATCCCGAGAACCGTTACATCCTGGCCGGACACCTGCTCTGCGCGGCTTACGAGAAGCCCATCGACGCCTCCGACGAGGAGCTGTTCGGCGAGGAGATGGAGGCCATCCTCGAGATCCTGGCCGACCCCAGCAACCGGGAGGACTCCGACCTGCCCTTCATCGCCAGGCGCTCCCGGTGGTACTGGGTGGACCCCGACCTGTATCCGGCGGCCGAGATCAGCCTGCGCTCCACCGGCGGAAGCCCCTGGGAGATCCGCGTCCCGGGCGGGCGTGGGGGAGAGCTGCTGGGGACCGTGGACGCGGCTTCGGCCTTCCGCATCGTGCATCCCGGGGCCGTCTACCTGCACGCCGGGGACAGCTACGTGGTGGAGGAGCTGGACATCGAGGAGCAGACGGCGTGGGTGGTGCGCGAGGACGTGGACTACTACACGCAGCCGATGAGCGCCTCGAAGATGTCGGTGCGCGAGTGGGAGACGCAGCGGGAGCTGCAGTGCGGCGCCCGGGCGCTGCTGGGGGAGGTGGAGATCACCTCCGCGGTCATCGGCTACCGTAAGGTGCGGCAGGTGACGGAGCAGGAGCTGGGGACCGAGGACCTGGAGCTGCCGCCGCGGACCATCGAGACCGTGGGCGTGGCTGTTGCGCCGGGGCAGGAGGACGTGCTGGCGCTGGAGGAGGCCGGTCGCGATTTGATGGGGAGCCTCCACGCCCTGGAGCACGCCATGATCGCGCTGCTGCCCATCTTCGCGTTCTGCGACCACCGGGACGTCGGCGGCGTTTCGGAGTCCGCGCACGATGACCTGGGCGGGCCGGTGGTGTCGGTCTATGACGCCTACAACGGCGGCGTGGGAATCGCGGAGGTGGCCTACGAGCGGCTCGACGACCTCCTCGCGGCGGTGGCGGAGCAGATTGACTCCTGCCCCTGCGAGGACGGCTGCCCTGAGTGCGTGCAGGCGCCCAACTGTGGCGACGCCAACACGCCGCTGGACAAGGCCGGCGCGCTGCTGCTGGCGCGGCGGCTGGCCGGTCTGTAGGGCGCGGACCTGCGCCGGCCATGGCCTCGCCTCGCCCCGCTACGACGTCTCCGGGAAGGTAGCCGCGTCACCGGGCGCGAAGGTACGCCTGCTAACAGTGATGCACGAACGAGAGAGCTGGCCACTGAATGAGCTGTGACCTGCACATACACTCGACGTGCTCGGACGGATCCCAGACGCCGGAGGAGATTGTCGCCGAGGCCATTGAGAAGCGCCTGACCGCCATCGCCATCACCGACCACGACACCGTTCGCGGTGTGATGCCGGCCATCGAGGCCGCGCGCGGCAGCGATCTGACCGTCATCCCGGCCGTGGAGATCAGCACCGAGTTCCACAAGGCCGAGGTGCACATCCTCGGCTACTGGATCGAGCTCGACAACGAGGAGCTGCACGCCAAGTTCACCTATGTGCGCGAGGCCCGGCGGCTGCGCGCGGACGAGATCGTGGGAAAGCTGCGGGCGCTGGGCGTGGAGATCACCATCGAGGACGTGCTGGCGCAGAGCGACGGTGTGAGCCTGGGGCGCCCCCACGTGGCCCAGGCGCTGCTGGAGAAGGGGTACATCACCGAGGTGCAGGAGGCCTTCGACCGCTTCCTGGGCCGCGACAGGCCGGCCTACGTGCCGCGCTACAAGCTCTCGCCCTTCGAGGCGGTGGAGGCCATCCTCAACGCCTCCGGCTGCCCGGTGCTGGCGCACCCGGGGCTGGGGGTGTCTGACTACGTTATCGAGGGGCTGATCGATGCCGGCATTGAGGGCATCGAGGCGTATCATACGCATCACACGCCGTCCAACACCCGGCGCGCCATCCGCTTTGCCGAGGAGAACGACCTGCTGGTGACCGGCGGGACGGACTCGCACGGCCCGGAGGGCAGCTACCCGGTGGCGGTCGGCGGGATCGACGTCCCGGACCGCTGCGCCCAGGAGCTGATCGCCTGGGCCGAGGAGCACCACGCGCCGATGCCGGTGTAGCGACCAGCAGGGATGAGGCGCAGGCGTTGATCCGGTCCTGGGTGCTGGCGTGGGCCCCTCAGACACGTGCAGCCCGGGCACCGAGCTCTCATTGCCGCTACTGGCATGGCGATGCGTCGAGACGACTCCGCTGGGACGTTCCGAGCGGGAGGCTGGCCACGTGGAGACGACGATCTACGCATCGGAGGAACATCCGGAGGTCGTGGTGGTCGAAGTACACGGCGAGGTGGAGTGTGGCGAGTCCGGCTCCGACCGGCTGTGCGGTCTGATGCACAACCTCGTGGACAGTGGCGACCGGTTCATGGTCGTGGACCTGTCCGACGCCACGATCGTCCACGAGCGGGCGCTGACGGAGATCCTGGCGGTGCTGGGCCGTCTGCGGCTGCACGGCGGCGACATGATCGTGGTGGCGGCGCCGGGCAGCCAGCTCAAGGCGCTGAGGACCATCGGCTTCCACGACCTGACGCTGGTGCTCGACGACATCGAGATGGCGGTCGAACAGGCCGCGGTGAAGGCGGGTGAGGCGCAGTGAGCGAGGAGCAGATCCTCAGGCGCAGCACCATCGTCTGCTTCGGAACATCCATCACGCGGGGCTACCCGTACGTGCCGGAGGACGACACCTATCCTGCGGTGCTGGAGCGGCGACTGAATCGCACGCTGGGGCAGCAGAGCGAGGCCGTGACCGTCATCAACTCCGGGGTGCCGGGCGAGAACACCGTGGAGGGCCTGGCGCGCATCGACGAGGACGTCATCGCCCACCGCCCGGACCTGGTGGTGGTGGAATTCGCCTGCAACGACGTCCGGTACGAGCCCGAGAAGCGAGTGGAGCTGGATGACTTCGGGGCGAACCTGGTCGAGATGGTGGAGCGCATCCGCGAGGTCTGCACGGAGATTGTCATCTGCACGCCGACGCCGATCGTGGACCAGTTCCATGTCTACTCCCAGGAGGTGGACTTCTATGATCCCTGGGGCGGCTGCAACAATGCGCTCATGGAGTACGACCAGGTCATCCGCGAGGTGGCGGCGGAGCAGGAGCTGACCGTGTGCGACCTCAAGCGGGCCTTCTACGACCGGGCGGTGGAGTCCGAGTTCGACGGGGACACCGATGATGCAGGTGACCTGACCTGCATCGCGGACCTCATCAGCCGCTACGACGGCGTGCACCCCACCGTCGCCGGCCAGGCGCTCATTGCGCTGGAGCTGTATCGCATCATCCGCACCATGACGCTGGGCTGAGCGGCGGGCGCTCGGCGTGACCTTAACGCGCAGTGGCGGAACCTTATGGGTAGCGAAGCGTTTGTTGACAGTGAGGATCTCCCGGTGAAGGCTTTTGGGGCCGATCAGGCCGATGCGGACCGGGCGGATCAGGCCCTGGTTGAGGCGGCGCAGAATGGTAGCGCCGAGGCCTTTGGGGTGCTTGCTGACCGGTACCACGGCAACGTCTACGGCATCGTCTACCGCATGTGCGGGGGCCAGGATGCCGCGGACTTGACGCAAGAGATCTTTCTGCGGGCGCTGCGGGCGCTGCGCAAATTTCAGTTCCACGGCGACGCCAGCTTCCGGACCTGGCTGTACCGGATCGCCGTGAACGTGTGCATCAATGAGCTGCGCCGGCGCAAGCGGCGAGCCGCGGTGGAGGGCCCGTCGCTGGACGAGGACCTGGAGAGGGAGGACGGCACGGTCCCCCGTGCGGTGCCCGATGAGACGCGGAGCCCGCACGTGATGGCGGAGCGGGCCGAGATACGACGGGCGGTGCAGGCCATCGTGGCCACGCTCAGCCCCAAGCACCGGGCGGCGCTGACGCTGGTGGACCTGCAGCAGCTTGACTACGAGGAGGCCGCCACCGTGCTGGAGTGCCCGCTGGGGACGCTGAAGTCGCGGCTGGCGCGGGCGCGGCGGCAGTTCGCGGAGAAGTGGCAGGATTACGAGGACGGCAAGGTGTCGATCTAAGCCGGGGATTGCGAAGACGGCAGGACGCGGTACCGGGAGAGTGCGATGAACCGGGAGTGCGAACGAATCCAGGCGCAGCTCAGCGCGCTGCTCGACGGCGAGCTGACCGCTGAGGAGGCCGCGGGGTGTCACCAGCATCTCGACGGCTGTGCCGAATGCAGCAGGCGATACCAGGAGCTGGCCGCCGCGCGCGAGCTGCTCCGGGCGACGCCCGATCCGGAGCCGCCGGACGGGCTGCTGAGCGCGATCCGGGCGGAGGCGGCCATGGAGCTGAGGCGGCCGGCCACGATCTTCCAGCGGTTCCAGACGCCTGTGCTGGTCGCCGCTGCGGCCGCTGCGGCCGTCCTCGCCATCACCGTCCTGCCACGTGTGATGCAGCCGCAGACCTCGCCGCAGATCGTTGCGGAGCCGCCCGACAGTGGCGGCGCTGTGGAAGTCGCCGAGCGGCCGCACGATGTATCCGCCGCCGAAGAGGCGACGCGGGAGCCGGAGGCGCCTTCACCTGCGCCGGCAGCGGCGGCTCTGGCCCTGGTGCCGCCGGCCGGGGTCGCCGGCGGCCGCCGGTCCGGCGCGCGGCCGATGTCCGCGGCCGAGCGCCCTCCTGAGGCCGCTGAGGCGCCGAGAGTGGCCTACGCCGACACCGGGCCTGAAGCGATGCACCTCGATGCCGCCGGGCCGGTGGCGCCGCGCGGGGAGACCGCCGCCGTCTTCGGAGCGGCCCCGCGCACCACGCGGGGAGGGGTCGAGATCGGGCCGTTGCCCGCGGATGGCGCGAGCCGCATGGAGACCGAGGTGGCGACGGGGGTCGTGGCCGGTGCGGTCGTGGAGAAGTTCGTCGCCGAGAATCTGCTGGAGAGCCAGCCAACGGCCCTGGCCGTGGTCACCGATACGCCCACCGCGGAGATCGGGCCCGTCCTCGTGGATGAGGGCAGGGAGACGAGCGGCTTCGCGCTGTGCTTCACGCAGTCCATGCTGGCCCTCAGCGCCGACACACCCGGGACCGCGGAGACGAGCGGCTTCGGGCTGTGCTTCACTCAATCCATGGGCCGCGCGCTGGCCGAGGCGGGGAACTGACCTCGCTGATGCGCACTGCACTGCCGATCGTCCTCGCCCTGCTGCTCACCGCCGGCCTGGCGCCGGCAGACGTGGACACGGAAGAGGACGCTCCCCCGCCGGAGCCGGCCGCGACTGAGGAGGAGCCCCAGGAGCCACCCGCCGAGCCAGGGCTGTTCGAGCTGCTGGCCTCGGCCACCGAGGACCAGCGGGCGCGGGTGCTGCGCTTCATCCGCAACCGCTATCCCACCCTCTCGACGGATCTGCTGGCCCTGCTGCAGGCCGGGCAGCCGGGTGTCCTCCTGGAGCTCGACCGCGAGCTGCAGACGCTGATTGCCTCTCGCCATCCCCGGCTGCCAGCCACCGTGCAACGCCTGCTGCAAAGGGCCATCGCCGAGCGCTATCCCCAGGTGCGCCAGGAGATCACCGAGCTGATCGCCGAGAAGTACCCCGAGGTGCTGCAGGCCATGCTCGAGGCCGGGGAGGGCGACCCGGCACTGCGAGCGGCGAAGCTGATCCGGGAGAAGCACGGGGCGCTGCTGGATGACGTGATGGCTCTGCTGCGGGAGCGCTACCCGGACCTGCTGAAGGAGGTCAACCGCGAGGTGCTGGTGAAGCACCCGGGCCTGCTGTCCGACGTGGCGGCGCTGATGGCGAAGCAGTATCCGGAGCTGTCGGGCGAGGTGACGCAGGCGGTGACGGAGAAGTACCCCGAGCTTGTTCCAGGTATCCTTGCGATCCTGCTGCCCGCGGAGCAGCCGGCGGAGGAGCAGGAGCCCGAAGGGCAGTAGCAGCCGCGCCGTCCGCCGACACTGGAGGGCCGAGGCTCGCTTCGGCCCTTTTTTCGGGTCAGGGCGGCGAGCTCACGGAGAGAGACGCGATGGAGACGATGCTGGCGGCGGTGCTGAGGGGTCCCGAGGACCTCGTTGTGGAGCGCATCCCGGCGCCGCAGCCCGGTCCGGACGAGGTGCTCTGCGAGGTCCATGCCTGCGGCATCTGCGGCAGCGACCTGCGCTACCTGGCCGGCGAGAACCCCTGGGCGAAGCACACCCTCGGCGTGGAGAAGCCCAACCCTCCGGACATGGTCCTCGGACACGAGGTCTCCGGCGTGGTGGAGATGTCGGGGCGGCGGGTGCGGGCGGGCCTGCTGGCCTTCCGCCCCTGCGGGGACTGCCCACAGTGCCGGCGCGGGGCCAGTCAGCTCTGCCGATACACGGCACACCTCGGCCACGGAGCCGGCTGGGCAAACCGGCGCTTCAACCCGGGAGGGATGGCCGAGCTGATGCCCGTCTGGCGGGAGAACGTCTACGAGCTGCCCGACCGCATCACCTTCGACCAGGCCACCTTCCTGGACGGCCTGGGCGTGGCGATCCACGCCGTCAGCCGGGCGGGAGTGCGTGCCGGCGACCGGGTTGCGGTGCTGGGCGCGGGGCCGATCGGCCTGCTCATCATGCAGGCAGCGCTGGCCGAGGGGGCATCCGGGGCGGCGGCGAGCGATATCTACGATGCGGCGCTCTCGTGTGCCGGGGAGCTGGGCGCAGAGGTCGCCTTCGACGGGAGGGAGCTTGAGCCCGACAGGCTGGCCGCGGAGGTCCTGCAGTGGACGAGTGGGCGAGGCGTGGACGCGGCCTTCGACAGCACCGGCGAGAGGGAGCTGCAGCGGGCGGGGCTGTCGATGCTCGCGCCGGGCGGCACGCTGGTGCTCATGGCCGGTGCCGCGGAGGGCTTGACCCTCGATCCGGCGGCCATGGCGGGGGAGAGGGTCGTGACCACGTCGAGCAACAACCTGCGGGAGGACTTCGAGCGGGGCCTGAAGCTTCTAACCACCGGCGAGGTGATGGTGGAGCCGATGATTACCCACCGCTTCGCCCTCGCGGACGCCCTGCGGGCCTTCGAGGTGGCCGCCGATAAGCACCGCACCGGGGCCGTGAAGGTCATCATCCACCCTCGCTGACGGTGGCCCGACAGGAGAGAAGCCGGCCGCGGCGACTGCCACGGCCGGCGTAAGCTCTTACGGCCGGAGTCCTACTCCGCGGCCTCGACGGACTCCTCGGCCTTCTCGGCCTCCTGGCGGCCCTCGGTGTCTGCCCGCTCGGCGCGGCCGTTGCCGCGCCCGTAATCGGTGACATGCCAGCCGCTGCCCTTGAAGATGATCGTGGGCGGGCTGAAGACGCGGCGAAGCGTCCCCTCACAGCCGTCCGCCCGACAGGTATCGTCGGGCTTTTCGTCGAAACCGTGGGTGAGCTCGAAGACGCGGCCGCACTTGTCGCACTTGTAGTCGTAGATGGGCATTGGTGCCGGACGCCTCCCAGATTGCTTCGTGAACTCAGCCAAGTATACAGGGCTCAGGGGGCGGAGTCAAGCCCGTTCCGGGGGTGTTAGCACTCGACCCCGGAGAGTGCTAAGGGGAGTATTCCGGCCGGAGGAAGCATGACAGCAGCCGACGTCATCGCGCAGATCGAGGCGCTGGCGCCGCCTGATGCGGCCCAGGAGTGGGATAACGTGGGCTTGCAGGTGGGCAGCCCCGAGGCCGCGGTTGGCACGGTGCTGGTCTGCCTGGAGGTCACCGCTGAGGTGGTGGATGAGGCCCTCCAGGTCGGAGCGGAGCTGATCGTCGCCCACCACCCGCTGATCTTCCGACCGATGCCGGCGGTGCGCACCGATCTGCCGCTGGGGGCGTTGATCGAGCGCCTCCTCGGGGAGGGCATCGCGGTCTACGCGGCGCACACGAATCTCGACGCCGCGCCGGAGGTGGGTACCGCGGCCACGCTGGCTGAGCTTCTGGAGCTGACTGACGCCACGCCGCTGCTGGAGGAGGATGGGGTGGCCCTGGGCTTGGTGGGCGAGCTTGCCGGGGAGATGAGCGTGTGCGAGCTGGCCGAGGCGGTCAGGGAGCTGCTTGGACCGGGGCGGATGACGGTGGTGGGTGAGGACGCGCCCGTCAGGTGGGTGGCGGTGATGCCCGGGTCGGGGGGAGATGCGGTGGCCGCGGCGGCGGCCGCCGCGGACGTGCTGGTGTGCGGCGATCTCACGCACCACGACGCCCTGGACGCGCTGGCGGTGGGGCTGGCGGTCATCGACGCAGGGCACTACGCCACCGAGCGGCCGGTGGTGGGGAGGCTGGCGAAGGCCCTGCAAGACCGCCTGGGGTCGGAAGTGACGGTGGTGGAATCCGCGGTGGTCACTGACCCCTTTGCCGGCGAGCCGTGCTGAGTCGGGGTCACGGGGCGCACACGCTGTATCGCGGAGTGATGGGCGCATGGACAAACAGGACTTCAATCGGCTCTATAAGCTGCAGATGATCGACAGCGCCATCGACCGGCGGCGGGAGCTGCTGGAGACGATCGACGATGGCACCGAGGTTCTCCAGCGGCTGGAGCAGGCCCGCGAGAGGCTGGACCAGCTTCAGAAGAGCCTCCGGGAGATGCAGGCGCGGCACCGCAAGCTGGAGCTGGACCTGCAGACCGTGGAGGCCGAGAAGCAGGAGAAGTCCGACCGCGCCTACGGCGGGACGGTCTCCGACCCCAAGGAGCTCAGCGCGCTGGAGCAGAAGATCCAGGAGCTGACGCGCAACGTCGAGCGGCACGAGGACATGATCCTGGAGCTGCTGGAGGAGATCGACGACGTGGAGGAGGCAGTCGAGGCGCAGCAGCAGCGTGTTGACCGGCTGCAGACCGAGCACGATGAGATCACCGAGACCTACCAGACAACCACCGCGCAGGCGCGCGAGGAGATCGAGCAGCTCCAGGAGCAGCGTCAGGAGGTGGTGTCGGAGCTGGAGCCGGCTCTGACCTCGCAGTATGAGCAGCTCCGGGAGCGGCTGGGGGGCGTGGCCGTGGCGGCTGTCGTGGATGAGACCTGCCAGGCCTGCCAGGTGGCCGTGCCGCATGGCCGCATCCCGACCATCGAACGCGGGGACTCCGTAGTCAGGTGTGAGAACTGCCTTCGGATCCTGGTCATCCCGGACGAGGAGGAGTAGGATGGCGCCGCAGCGCGAGGAGATCGAGGCCCTGCGGGCCTTCCACGGGCATCTGGGGCCCTTCGCGATGCTGGGCTACCGCGCGGGGCGGCTGGCGCTGAACAAGCTGGAGGCCGAGCCGCACTTCGGTATCAGCGCGCGCGTGCACTGCCCGCCGCAGCCCCCGCCCTCCTGCTTCGCCGATGGCGTGCAGTACTCCACCGGGTGCACGCTGGGCAAGGCCAACATCGAGCTTATCCCGGCCGAGGAGATCTCCCTGACGGTGACCGTAGCCGACAGCGGCGCGGCCGTGACTATCACGCCGCGCCGCGAGGTCATCGAGCGGTTCGGGCCCTGGATGGAGGAGGCCGACGACGAGACCGCCGCCCTCCGGGTCCTCCGCATGTCGGAGGAGGAGCTGTTCGAGGGCTGAGACTACTGCGGCTGCTCCTCGACCTCCTGGCCGGGCCCAACCTCCGGGCGCTCGTAGCTGGCGGTGTGTGACATGGCCAGGTCCTCGAACCGCCCCGTCTCCATGTACGAGACCCGCTCCGCGACGTTCACCACATGGTCGGCGCACCGCTCCAGGTAGCGTGCCACCAGCAGCAGGTGCGTGGCCTGGAGGATGAGGTCGGGGTCGTTGCGCATGTACTCCACCAGCTCGTCGAGGAGGTGGTACCAGATGCGGTCCACCTCGTCGTCCCTCTCGACGACCTCCCGCACCAGGTCTAGGTCCTGCTTGACGAAGGCCTGGGCGGCGGTGCGCACCATGGAGATGGTGATGTCGCCCATGCGGGGAATGTCCACGAGGGCCTTGAAGTAGGGCTCATCGGCGAGGGTCTTGGCGCTGCGGGCGATGTCCACGGCGTAGTCGCCGACGCGCTCGAGGTCGGCGATGACCTTCATGGCCGTGCCGATGATGCGGAGGTCCTTGGCCATGGGCTGCTGCAGCGCCAGCAGCCGTATGCACTCCTGCTCGATGTGCAGGTCGAGGTCGTCGGCCACGTCGTCATCGATGATGACCTTATCGGCGAGCGCCTCGTCCTGCTCCACCAGCGCCCGCATGGCGTCGGCCAGCATCTCCACCACGAAGCTCGCCAGGCGGGTGACATCCACCTGCACCTGCTCGATCTGTTGCTCGAAGGTCTTTCGTATTCTGCGCATCTTGCGCACTTCCCCGGTGGTGATGCCTGGCGCGTGGTGAGCTAGCCGAAGCGGCCGCGGACGTAGGCGTCGGTGCGCTCGTCCTGCGGATCCTCGAAGATCTGGCCGGTCTTCCCGAACTCGATCAGCTCCCCCAGCAGGAAGAAGCCGGTGCGGTAGGAGACCCGCGACGCCTGATACATGTTATGGGTGACAATTACGATGGCGTATCGTTCCTTGAGCTCCAGCATGAGCTCCTCGATCCGGAAGGTCGCGGTGGGGTCCAGCGCCGAGCAGGGCTCGTCCATGAGCAGCACCTCGGGCTCCACCGCCAGGCAGCGGGCGATGCACAGGCGCTGCTGCTGGCCGCCGGAGAGGTCCAGGGCGGACCTGCGGAGGTCGTCCTTGACCTCGTCCCACAGGGCTGCGTCGGTCAGGCTCCTCTCCACGATCTCGTCCGCCTCGCTCCGGGACACGCGGTGCTGCAGCCGAGGGCCGTAGACCACGTTGTCGTAGATGGACATGGGGAAGGGATTGGGCTGCTGGAAGACCTGTCCGACTCGCCGCCGCAACTGCACCAGGTCGGTGTCCTGGCTGTAGATGTTCCGGCCGTCGAGCAGCACCTGGCCCTCCGTGCGGGCCTCGGGGATCTCGTCGTTCATGCGATTGAGGGCCCGGAGGAAGGTGGACTTCCCGCAGCCGGAGGGGCCGATGAGAGCCGTGATCTCGTTACTGCGGATCTCGATGTCCACGGACTTGATGGCGCGGAAGTCCTCGTAGTAGACGTTGAGGTCCCTGGTCTCGATCTTGACGGCGTGCTCCCCGGCCGGCTCCTGAGCCTCCTCACGGGCCCGCGAGATTCCCGTCAGGAAATCCTCCCGCTCCTTGGGGGCCTGCTCGTCAGTCCCGTTGCCGGCAGCATCCGCTGCCCTGGTCTCGGATGGCGCGTCTTCCTGCATTCAGGGCACCTCTTTGTTGAACTTCCGCGCGGGCAGCAATATGCCCTTCCGCAAATCGGCTCCTGTGGAGATCAAAGCCTCGCAACGGCCTCTTCTCTACCAGCGCCTTCGGCGCAGCCTCGAGCGGATGACGGTTGCGACCAGGTTCAGGCCCAGGACCAGCGCCACCAGGACGAAGGCGGTTGCCCACATGGTGGCCGGCTCGACGTCGGGCTCCTCGGTGGCCATGACGAAGAGCTGGTAGGGCATGGCGATGACGGGGTCCAGCAGCGAGTCGGGGAAGGGGTCGCTGAGCGAGTAGAAGGCGGCCGTGAACAGGATGGGGGCGGTCTCGCCGGCCGCCCGTGCGATGGACAGGATCATGCCGGTGATGATGCCGGGGAGCGCGTTGGGAAGCACGACGCGGCGGATGGTCTGCCACTTGCTGGCCCCCAGCGCAAGCGAGCCCTCTCGCAGCCCCTGGGGGACCTGTCGCAGGGCCTCCTCGGAGGCGCTGATCACCAGCGGCAGCACCAGCAGGGCCAGTGTGCAGGAGCCGGCCAGCAGGCAGCGGTCCCAACCGAACAGGATGACGAAGGCGGCCAGCCCGAAAAGCCCGTAGACCACGGACGGCACGCCTGCGAGGTTGATGATGGCCAGCCGGATCATGCGCAGCAGCGGCCCCGGGCGGGCGTACTCGGAGAGGTAGATGGCCGCGCCGACGCCGATTGGCGCCGCCACCAGCGCGGTCAGGCTGACCAGATAGGCCGTCCCCGCAATGGCGGGCAGCAGGCCGGCCTCCACGGAGCTGACCAGCTCCCAGCTCAGCGCCGCCGCGCCGCGGTAGAGCATGTAGCCGATGATGCCGACCACGGGGACGGCGACGACGACCATCACCGCCCAGAGGCCGGCGAAGGCGATCTTCTCCGCGATGCGGGGATCGATGAGTTGCTTGCGGCTCCCGTTCATGCGATGTCCTTCTCACTGCGGCGGATCACGATGTCGGCGATGGTGTTGACGGCGAAGGTGATGATGAACAGAAACAGACCGATAGCGAACAGGGCGTGGAAGTGCGTCGTCCCGTAGGGGGTCTCGCCCATCTCGGCTGCGATTGTGGCGGTCATGGTCCGGATGGGCTTGATAAAGCCCTTGAGGCCCTCGGGCATGACCTGAGCGTTGCCGGTGACCATCAGCACCGTCATGGTCTCGCCAATGGCCCGGCCCAGCCCCAGCAGACAGGCGGCGATGATGCCCGAGCGGGCGGCGGGGATCAGAGCCCGGGTGATGGTCTGCCAGCGCGTGGCGCCCAGGGCCAGGGAGCTGTTGAAGATCTCCCGCGGCACGGAGTGGAGGGCGTCCTCGCAGATGGAGACGATGGTCGGCAGGGCCATGAAGCACAGCATCAGGGAGCCGAGTGCGGCGAACTGCCCCACCTGAATGGCGTCGAACCTGTCGGCGAACCAGGGGCCGACCAGCAGCAGGCCCAGGAAGCCGAAGACCACGGACGGGATGGCGGCAAGCAGCTCCACGGCCGGCTTGAGTACCTCGCGCGCTCTGGGCGAGGCGATCTCCGCGATGAAGATGGCGGCGGCCACTCCCAGCGGGACAGACAGCACCAGGGCGCCCACGGTCACGTAGAGGGAGCCCAGGATGAGCGGGAGCATCCCGAAGAAGCCCTCTTTGTGGGTGGGTGACCAGCGCTGTCCGAGGATGAGCTGGCCCAGGGAGCGCTCGCCGAACATCGCCAGGGAGTTCTGCAACAGGAAGTAGAAGATGAGGATAACGAGGATGATCCCCATGACGCCAGCGATGTGGATCAGGCGCTCAATGACCCATTCCCACACGCGCGCGACCTGCTTCTTGACCATGCCGGACCTTCTGTAACCGAACAATAGCAGTGTCGCCTGGCCCGGCACAGTGGACAGCGCGCCGGGCCAGGCACGTCGGTGAGGATGCTACTTGACCTTGACGTATCCGGCCTCTTCGACGAGGCCCTGGCCTTCGTCGGTCATGCCCCACTCCAGGTAGTCCTTGACGGCGCCGCTCGGCTGCCCGTCCGTGTACATGTACAACTTCCGGGAGACGGGGTAGGAGCCCTCCTGGACGTTCCTAGAGGTCGGCTCGACAGCCGGGCCGCCATCCATGGGAATGACCGGAACGGGCTTGACGGAGCTGTCGATATAGCCCAGGCCCATGTAGCCGATGGCGCCCTTTGTCTGCGCGACGATGGACCGCACATCCTTGTTGGAGCCCTTCTTCAGCGCGCCGGGATCGTAGTCGCGGTCCTCCGCCTCGCCATTCATGCTCACGACCATGTCCTTCCAGCTCTCATAGGTCCCGGAGGCGGAGTCCCGGCTGACGACGATGATGTCACCCATGCCGCTGACGCCCAGCTCATCCCACGACGTCACCTCGCCGCAGAAGATGTCCGAGAGCTGCTCGATGGACAGCTCGCCCACCGGGTTGTCGGGATGAACGACCGCGGCGATGCCGTCGTAGGCGACGACATGCTCGACAGGCGTGATGCCGTTCTCTTCCGCGAGCGCCTTCTCCTTGTCCTTGATCGGCCGGGAGGCGTCGGCGATGTCGGCGGTGCCGTCGATCAGCGCCTTGATACCGGTCCCGGAGCCGCCGCCGGCGACGTCGATCTCGACATTTGCGTGCTTCTCATGGAAGGCCTGGGCCCACTTCTCAGCGATGGGCAGAACCGTCGTCGAGCCGATCTGGTCGATGGTGGCTGGCTCGCCGACGGGCCCGGCTCCGGGCTCCCCGGGCTCTGTCATCATCGGCTCCACCGGCTCCTCCTCTTTCGGGGGGCAGCCCACCAGGGCCACCATGCTGGTCAGAAACGCGAGGACGAGCAGACCGACGGTGATCCTGTGCATCTTCATCAGGGTACTGCTCCTTTCGGCTTTGTGTGTACGCACGAATGCTGGGAGCGGTGCTGCGGGTGTCGCCCGGCGGCGCCCAGCAAGGCGCCACCGGGCGGGCTGCGCTTGAGGCTGCGATGGGGGAGCTACTGGTACTTGACCTGCCACTGCAGACCCCAGTTGGTCTCGCTGTCAGCGTTGTCGATGTCCTCGACCTGGAAGGTCAGGCGGTTGTTCTCCATGCAGTCCCAGGCCACGCCGAGCGTATGCTGCTCGTAGCTCCAGCCGGTCTCCTGAGCACTGGCATCAAGCTCGTCGTAGCGGTAGAAGACGGTGGCGTCGGAGGCCTGTGGGGAGAACTCCACCAGGCCGTACCAGCCATCGGCGTCATACAGCGTGCCGTCGAAGAACTCACCGTCGAAGTACTCGCCCTGGAAGGCCCAGCTCGAGCCGGCGGTCTCACCCTCCCAGCGCACGTGGGCGCCCCAGACGTCGGGCTCAACGTCGTAGTCGTCGGCCTCCCGGTTGGAGGTCATGTAGCTGATGCCGGCGATGCTGTCCTCGAACGGGACCTGCACGCGGGCCATGAGGGACTCCGAGTCCTCATCGTCTTCGGACCACGCGTCCATCCCGTCTGTGACTTGCAGGTCCACGATGACGTTGCTCTCCTCCCGCCCCTCCCAGGTGAAGAGGACGCCAAGGGCCCGCTCGCCGGGCAGGAATTCTCGCGTGACCTTGGCGCGCTCAAAGGGGACCCGCTTGCTGCTGGAGTAGGGGCCGTCGAGGCCGAACTCGGCGTTGCCGTCGCCCACCCGGGTGCTCCAGCCGTTCCCGAACGGATGCGACACCCAGGCGTCCTTGAGGTCAATCTCGTGTCCGCCGCCGACGAAAAGATCACCGACGTCGAACTGGACGCGGGCCTTCGTACCCTGATCGTTGACGGTGTCCCGCCAGCTCAAGCGAACCCGCCGGGTATCGAAGTCGCCGTCGTCCTCGGCGTCCTCGTACTCGTAGCGGAACTGCGCGTAGCCCTCGGGCGTGGGATCCCAGGCGAAAGCCGGGAGCATGCAACCCAGGCCAAGAGCAACCATCCCCACCACACACATCAGCCTGCCGGACCTCATGCTGGACCGTACCTCCTGAGCATGGGATTACCGCCGGTGCCGAGGCACCCGCCGCATGTCAGGAGGCATCATACAGGTGCCCCATTAATGTCGCGTTATGGCCAGGTTAAGCTTGCGTTAAGAGCGGCTTTCCACACGGAGGGTGAGGCGAGGTCCGCGGACGGTCGCTACTGGGCATCCGAGTCCCCCTGTAGGGCGGGGAAGAAGGCGGTGAAGGTGGCCCCCTCATCGGGCGCGCTGGTCACGCTCACATGCCCCCCGTGGGCCTCGGCGATGTGCCTGACGATGGAGAGTCCGAGGCCGGTGCTGCCTGTGGCTCGGTCGCGGGCCCGGTCCACGCGGTAGAAGCGCTCGAAGATTCGCTCCTGCTCCTCCCGGGGGATGCCCACCCCCGTATCGACCACAGCCAACTCATAGCCGCCCGGCACACGGTGGCCACGGACCATCACCGATCCCCCCTCGGGAGTGTACTTCACGGCGTTGTCGAGCAGGTTCACCAGCAGCGTCTGCAGGGACTCGGCGTCGGCGAAGATGCGGTCGCCGTCGCGGATATCGGCCGTCACCTCGATGTCCTTGGCCCGAGCGGCGGGCCGAACCTGGGAGAGGGCCTCGTCCACGGCGTCGGCGGCCTGCAGACTCCGGGGCTCCAGCAGGCTGGCGCCGCGCTCCACGCGAGTGAGGGTGAGCATGTCGTCGAGGATCTCCGTGAGCCGGTCGGCGGCCTCCACGATCTGCTGGCAGAACTTGGGGCCTCGCTGAGGATCGTCGGCGGCACCGGCCTGCAGCGCCTCCGCCAGAGCCTTGATCCCGGCGGCGGGCGTGCGCAGCTCGTGGCTGGCGTTGGCCACGAAGTCCTGCCGAACGCGGTTGACCTCGCGAAGCTCGGTGATGTCATGCAGCAGCCCCACCGCACCGATGACCTCCCCGCCATCTGTCAGCGGGCTGCAAACGGCCTCCAGGAGGCGCTCCTGGGGATGGCTGAGGCGGAGGCGGTCACGCTGCACGGTGCCCTGCTCCAGCGCCCGGCTGACCAGGGCGCTGAGATCGTAGTTGAGGGTGACATTCTCCAGGGGTCGTCCGGCGGCCTCACCCGAGGCGACGTCGAAGAGGTTGGCGAAGGTGCGGTTCACGAACTCCACTCGGCCCCGGTCGTCAACGGCCACGACCGCGTCGGTCATCTGCTGGAGAATGGCGGCGTAGTGGCGGCCCCGGGCGTGGGCCTGGGCGAGCTGCCCCTGGAGGTGCTCGGCGGCAGCGTTGAGCTCCTCGGCCAGACGGTGGGTGACGCCGGGCGGCACGTCGTGGACCCGAACGCCCAGATCTCCCTGGCTCATTCGCTCGGCCATCTTCGTCAGCCGCTGCAGGGGCTCGCCGACGGAGTGGGCCAGCCAGGCAGCCACCAGCCAGGCGCCCCCGAGGGCGCCCACGAGAATAGCGACGAGGCCGATGGGGGAGACGGCGCCGGTGGCGCCGTGGGCGCTGACCACCTCCCAGACGACCAGGCCCACGATCAGCAGCAGTGCCCCGACAGCCAGGAAGGCGCGCCATCGCAGGGGGGCCATGAGCTCACTCCACGAACTTGTAGCCGACGCCGCGAATGGTGATCAGGTGGCGCGGGTCGGCCGGATCCGCCTCGATCTTCTGCCGGAGCCACCGGATGTGGACATCCACCGTGCGCTGATCGAGGTACTCCTCCTCGCCCCAAACGGTGGCGATGATCTCGTCGCGGCTGCGGACCCGGCCGGCGCTCTGCATCAGGTACGTCAGCAGGCCCAACTCCTTGGGGGAGAGGGTCACGCGCTCGCCGCGGACCGTCACCTCGTGACTTCTCATGTCCACCTTGACATCGCCGGTGTCCAGAACGTCCGTGTCGTCCTCGTCCTCGCCGCGGCCGGATCGGCGCAGCACGGTCCGCACACGGGCGACAAGCTCCCGCATGCTGAAGGGCTTGGGAACGTAGTCGTCGGCGCCCATCTCCAGGCCGGCCACCCGGTCGGCCTCCTCGGTGCGGGCGGTGAGCATGATGATGGGCACGTCGCGCTGGCGGCGGAAGGCGGTGAAGAGCTGCCAGCCACTGAGGCCGGGCAGCATCAGGTCCAGGATCACCAGCGATGGGGGTGTCTCCTCGAAGGCGTCGAGGGCCTCGCGCCCGTCGGCTGCGATCTCGGTCTCGAAGCCCTCCTGGGCCAGGGTGTAGGCAATGGCCTCAGCGACGCTGCTCTCGTCTTCCACAATCAGGATGCTCTGGGCCATGGTCTCGCTCGCAGGGGTGTGGAGTGTTGGGTGCGGTTGGGTGAGTACGGGCCGCCAGCCCCCATACGGCCGCCTTGCGTCCGGCCACGCCGTAGACGGGAGCGAGGGGCGAGCGTCACACCGCCGGGCCGTCAGGGCTCGACCAGCTTGTAGCCCTCCCCGCGCACGGTCAGCAGCCACTGCGGGTCGCTGGGGTCCTCCTCGATCTTCTCGCGCAGCCACCGGATGTGCACGTCGAGCGTGCGGGGGTCGATGTACTGGTCCTCCCCCCACACGCGCTCCAGCAGGCGCTCGCGGGTCACGACGCGTCCGGTGTTGCGCGCCAGGTACTCCAGTAGCTCGAACTCTTTGGGCGTGAGGTTGACGCGCTCTCCTCTGAGAGTCACCTCTCGAGCCGCGGGCCGGATGTGCAGCTCACCGATCTCCATCAGCTCCCGGTCGCGGCTCGACCAGTGCTTGCTGCGGCGCAGGACCGCCCGCACTCGGGCCGCCAGCTCGCGGGCTCGGAAGGGCTTGGTGATGTAATCGTCGGCCCCGCGGGTGAGGCCCTCCACCCTGTCATCCTCCTCCGTGAGGGCGGTGAGCATCACGATGGGCACCTCGGAGCGCTCCCGGATGATGGAGCAGACGTCCATGCCGTTGATCTTCGGGAGCATGAGGTCCAGCACCACCAGGTCCGGGCGCTCGGAGAGGAGGCGCTCCAGCCCCTCCTCTCCGTCGCCGGCCGTGATGACTCGAAAGCCGCTGGCCTCCAGCGCGGCGACGATGGCCTCCTGCACGTCTTCCTCGTCCTCGATGGCAAGTATCAGCTCAGACATGATCAGCCCACCGTTCCGTGCCCCGCGGGCGAGACCGGCACGCGTTGCTCGCGAGGAACCCCCAGAATGTCGGCAATGTTGTACCCCAGCACCATGCGCTTGTCCTCGAGCGGAATCCGCGCCCACGCCACCCAGCCGAGCTGCGGCGCGGCGTCGCGCATGACACAGTCCGTTCCCAACAGCACCCGGTGGCGCCCCATCTCGCGCACCAGGTACTCCACCATGTTGTATGTAATGGTAGTATACGTGATTTCGGCATATATGTTACCCCATTGGCGGGCGAATGGAATCAGGGCCTCGGCCAGCGCCCAGCTTGAGCCGCTGTGCGCCAGCAGGAACTTCGCGTTCGGATACAGCGGTGCCACCGCGGCCAGGCACTGGGGTGTGACCGCCCGATCCGCCGACAGGCCACCGTGGCACAGCACGGGCGCGCCATGGCGATCGGCCCACTGTAGTATCGGCCGATGCCTGGGGTCCGGCAGCGGCACCTGATGGGCCGAGGGATAGGGCTTGTAGCCGACGACACG
>JAYENL010000028.1:0-14809 GCA_034722055.1 Armatimonadota bacterium | reverse complement strand
GTCGTAGTTGCCCTCCATGGACAGATCGCGGATGGTGATGTTCAGGTCCGGCCACCACTCGCCGATGGCCCCGGCGATGGACAGCAGTGGATCGCCGGAGGTGCTGGTGTTCACCAGCACGCTGGCGCGGCCGTCGCCCACTACGAAGAGGTGCTGGCCCTCGCGGAGCGCGATCTCGGCCGTCGCATCGATCTCCCATCGACCGGCTGGTACGTGCACCGTCCCGCCCTCGTCAGGCAGCTCCTCCAGCGCCTCCTGCAGCCCGCCGGCCTCCGCCATCTCGATCCATCCGCCGCGGTCCATCGCCGTCAGCTCCCCTCGCTTGCGGCCGCCGCGCAGTGATGCGCCAGGGCCATGCAGATCTCCACCACCGTGTCGGTGACCACTACCAGTCCGTGCACATCATCGCGGTTGCCGGACATCTCGATCAGGATCGGCGCACGACAGCCGCGGTCGGCGGCGTAGCAGGTGGCGTAGGGCTCATCCACCGGGTCCGAGATGCGGTCCATGTTCACCTGCTGGTAGTCGCCGTTGTAGGGCGCCTGGCAGACGAAGCGATCCTTCAGCCGCTGCTGGATATCCTCATGGATTCGCCCGACCAGCTCCTCATCGGCGCCGATGGCTGGCATGAGGATGTAGTGAGCGGTGTGAAAGTCGATCATCCCGATGGGTGCCAGGTCGTCGATCAGGCCCTGGATGATGCGGCTCTCCCGCGCCGACGCCGCCCGTGTGCCCTTGTAGTTGTAGTCCCAGGGCACCGCCACGTCCTGGGGCATGGGGTAGTCCGCCCACCCGTGGTCGAAGTTGCGGTTGAGGTCCACGCCGTCAGCGTTCTGCCGCACGAAGTGGTCGAAGCCGTAGGGGTTCTGCACCGGCATCATCACCCAGTGCAGGGCTGCGGCGTCTATGCCCAGGTCCGCGTCCGAGCCCAGCAGCTCCGCCACTCGCACCAGCCCGTAGCAGTTCTCCCACTCCCAGCCGTGCAGCGCTCCGCCCAGGTAGACGGTCGGGAGGCCGGGATCGCCCCACCGCAGCGTGTACATCTCGCGGCCGTCACTGCAGGGGCCTTCGGCCACCATCTCCAGCCCCTCGTGGGCCTCGGCCGTGCGCCTCATCAGCCCCACGAACTCGTCGTAGCACAGCCGCCGCGGGTAGTGCCTGCCCCAGCCCACGCTGCCGCCGATGAAGTTGCCGGGGAACAGCCACTTATTCTCGGAGCCGTGTGAGCCGTACCACGGTCGCCCCGGGGACATCAGGTCCAGCGCCAGGATGCGGCCCTCCCCGACGCGCTCCTCGATCATCACCGCCCCCTGGTTGACGTTGGAGCGGCCCAGCACGGTCGTCCGCTCGTCTTCGATGGGGTTGAGGATCTGTCGCTGATACATCTGGTTGCTGTAGGTCTGCATGGGCGCGCTGGAGACGGTTCCGTACCACCACACCTCGTCGCCCACCGTGTAGCCGCGGGTCACATCACACTCCGCCTGTATGCGCATCGCCGGCTCGATGCGATCCCCGACGTGGGTCTTGGAGAACTGCCAGCCGCGGTCAGCGGCGTACTCCAGCAGGCAGGAGAGCACCTGGCCGCCAGCTTCAGCATAGCCGCGGACGGCGGTGTAGTCCAGGCCCGGCAGATTCTCGCCGTCCTGGACCGCGGTGATCACGTGCGTATACTCCTCGAGGACCTCCGCGCCGGGAGGCTCCTCCGCAAAGTTGACGACGCTCACGCGCTCCGGGTAGAGAAGATCGAGATCGGCCTTCAAGGTGCCCGGGCTGTCACACAGCAGCAGAATCTTCAGCGACGACCGGTCCATCGGTGGTGCCCTCCCTGGCATCGTCTGAGCGTCCTCGCCGAGGTTCACCGGTAGACCGTTCGGGACCTCTCTCATCCTTCCGGGTGAGATTCTCGGACAGTATCCTCGCGATGACTGGACACGAATCGATGTTTCATATAAACTACACAATGGGTAGAGTAAAAACAGAGCGTAGCTTGAGAGGTTATTGAGTTTTTCGCGCGCGGCGACTCGTCTGGCGTCCCCGGTGCATGAACCGGCGCCTGGCGAGGCATACACCATTCACACCACGTGTGTGTTCGGGGAGAACGCGCTGCCGGAGGAGGGTGTCACGGTGGCCATCATCGGGCTGGCCGCACTGCTGCTCACCTGGGTCTTCGTCTACAGCCTGGCCCGCGTCAGCGCAGACGCTGACGCTGCCGTGGAGCGCTGGGACAGCGGCGGCAGCCACCAGACCGTGAAGCGCGGGGCATGATGGCCCCGCCGATGGCCCCTGGCGCGCGATGACAACTGGATGACAACTGGCAGTTGCGTCCGTGTCCGTCGGGCGGCGGGCGCGAGCGCATCAGAGGCTTTGGTTTACAGGCCTGGCTGGGCGGGACGCGCCATCACAGACGCTCGGGAGGGAGTTACTGATGAGGCGAAGGACGACGATGGCGGCCTGCTCGACACTCATTATCATAGCCCTGGCATGCACCATAGCTGCAGCACAGGACGTGCAGTGGACCACATGGGAGACTGACCAGGGGGGCAACGGCCACCAGTACGCCGTGCTCCTGGAGGCGAAGGGATGGGATGCCCAGGAGGCCGACGCCGAGGCCCTGGGCGCTCACCTGGCGACCATTACCTCCGCCGAGGAGAGCACGTTCGTCTACGACCTCTACCGCGCCGCGAAGGGCGACAGCGCCACCCCTACGGACTACTTCTGGATCGGCCTGAGGCAGGACCCTGACGCAAAGAGCAAAGACGAGGGCTGGGGCTGGATCACCGGTGAGGGGCTGGATTACACCGAGTGGCACAACAACGAGCCCAACGACTGGGAGGGCGTTGAGGACGTTGGCGCCGTCTATGCGAAGTTCGGCGGCTGGTGGATCGACGCTAATGCAGCCGTTGCCAACCTCGCGGTCATCGAAAAGGGCGACGGTTGGAAGCCAGATCCCGATCCGGATCGCGGGTCGGAGCCCGACGAAACGCCCCCGGACGTCACGCTGGAGTCCCCCCAGCCGCCCGTGCTGCCGTGGCGGAGCCCCTTCCGCCTCAAGCCCGTCAGCATCAGCGGTAGCGTCGTTGACGATGTCAGCGGGGTGCAATCGGCGGTCGTGGTTGTCACGGACGAGTACGGCCGGCACGATGGGAAGTACGACGTCACGGAACTCCTGGACAAGGACGGGAAGTTCAGGCTCACCGTCTACCTGCGCTCGTGGGTGCGGCCCCGGGACTTCGATGGCCGCGACTACGAGTTCCAACTCCAGGCCGCGGACAATGAGGGCAACGAGGCGGTGTCCGACACCAAGATCGTGAAGGCGCAGCGGCCCGGGTGGCGGAAGAGGTAGTGGCGCCGAGGGTCGAGACGGCGCTGAGAGTCTGACGACGCTCGATTCAGACGTAGCACCGACGCACACGGGGGTTGTTCATACACATCGCGTCGCGTCGGCCGGGGCCCGAGCGGGCCCCGGCCGCTACGTGTCCCGCAGGTCCTTTCCCTCGGGCAGCGGACGCTATCCCCGCCGCATCACATCCCCATGGTGGCAAGCAGTCCTATGCACCACCTTGGCCACGGCCTCGTCGGCTGTGCGCGGGTCAGCCCGTAGCACACCGAGAGCATCCCCGCCACGCGGCAGTAGCCGCGCGGGGCACGGCCTCGCGGATCAGCGCGGGTAGCCCACGGGGATGATGTAGAGCGGCTCCTGGTCGGTGGGCAGGCCCAGAGTCCTGGCCACCCCGGCGTCGTCGAAGGCCCCCACGGGCACCGACGCCAGGCCCATCGCCTCCGCCTGCAGGTGGATGTTCTGGCCGATGTGCCCGGCCTCCATGTGTACGTAGCGCCGCCCGCGGTCGCCGTAGCGCTGCATGGTGCGCTGGTAGACGGCCGCCACGACGATGTCCAGCGGGGCCGTGCCGACGAAGTCCTGACCCAGCGCCGCTGCGGCCAGATCGGCGCGCACGTCCTCGCGCTTCCTGGTCTCCACGGCGTGCTCCCGCGGCAGGTAGTGATGCACGCCGTCGGGGGTCACCAGGTAGAGCTCCATGGGGTAGGTCGCGCCCGCTGAGGGCGACGCCCGGAAGCCCTGTCGCGGGTCCGTGATCCCCTGTGCGGCCCAGGCGAGCTGTCCGACCTGCTCGGCGGACAGATCGCGGTCGGCGAACTGCCGCACAGAGCGCCGCTGCGCGATAGCCTCCTCGACCGACATGTCCCCGCTGGTGTCGGGCTCGGGCAGGTCGATGCGCTCCGGCTGCTCCTCCTGTCCGGGACAGGCCACCATCATCACTCCCAGCATCAGCGCCGCAATCGCCAGCATAAAGGCTCGTCTCATTGCCAACGCCTCCGCACGCGGATTGCTCCGTCCACTGAAGACCTTCGCGCCCGCCCGGAGAGAGCCCTGCCGCGCCGCCGTCGGCTATCTCTGGCGCTGCAGGCGCGCCTCACTCTCAGTCCTCGGTGAGCAGCCCGTCCTGGATGCGGAGGATGCGGTCGCCCTGGGAGGCGAGGCGGTCGTCGTGTGTGACCATCACGAAGGCCACCCCCGTCTCCTGGTTGATCTCCCGCATGAGGGTGAATACCTGGTCCGAGGAGACGCTGTCGAGGTTCCCGGTGGGCTCGTCGGCCAGGACCAGCCGCGGCTGGTTGGCGAGTGCGCGCACGATAGCCGTCCGCTGCTGCTCCCCGCCGGAGAGCTGGCTGGGCAGGTTGCCCAGCCGATGGTCGAGCCCCACGCGCTGCAGCAGATCAATGACGCGCTCGACGTCCTGGTCGTCGGGCGTGCCCCTGCGGATCGACACCGGCATCAGGGCGTTCTCGAGGCAGGTGAACTCGTCCTGCAGGTAGTGGAACTGGAAGATGAAGCCGACGGCGCTGTTACGGAAGTCCGCCAGCTCATCGTCGTCCAGGTCCGCCAGGTCCTGGCCGTCGATGACAACCCGGCCCTCGGTGGGGCGGTCCAGCGCGCCGAGGCAGTTCAGCAGTGTAGACTTGCCCGAGCCCGACTGGCCCAGCACCGAGACGAACTCACCTGGCATCACCAGCATGTCGATACCGTGCAGCACCTTCACCGGCACCGCGCCGAAGTAGGTCTTCCTCAGGCCGCGCGTCTCCACCGCCGGCCGCTGCTCAGGCACCGCGGATCACATCCACGGGGTCCAGCTCCGCGGCCTGGCGGGCCGGCAGAATGCTGGCGATGACGGTGATGATGATGACCGCGAGCATCGTCCCTCCCACGATGGTGGGGGTGACGATACCCGGAAAGAGCGGGTCGGGCGCCACGCCGGGCACGCGCACCGGCTGTGGGATCCTCGCCACCGCGAGCACGATGCCGCTGCCCACCAGGGCCCCGACCACCGCGCCGAGGACGCCGATGATCAGCCCCTCCAGGGTGAAGACGATCAGGATCTGCCTGCTCCGCGCCCCGATGGCCTTCAGGATGCCGATCTCCCTGGAGCGCTTGAGGACGCTCACGATCAGCACGCTGGCGATGGCGAAGCCGGAGGCCGCCAGGCTGAAGATGGAGATCATGGCTGCCGAGCCGCTCTGGGCCCGCAGAGCGGAGAGCAGCCGCGGATTCTGGCGCATCCAGGTCGCCACGTCCAGGTCCAGGGAGGCGGCCATGGCGTCGCCCACGTCGTTGGCCCGGAACGGGTCATCGAGCTTCACTGAGAAGGCCGTCACCAGCGTCCCGGTGCCGAACAGGGTCTGGCCGGCGCGGAGGGTCAGGAAGACCGTGGACTGATCGATGCCCTCCGAGCCGGTGAAGACGATTCCCGCCAGGCGGAAGGTCTCGGTGGTGCCGGCGCCCGTGGTCAGCCGCACGCGATCCCCCAGCGTCACCCCCAGCTCCCGGGCGAGGTCGTAGCCGATGACGGCCTCGTCCGGCTGCAGATGCAGGTAATCGCCGCGCACCAGGTCCTTGTTGAGGTTGCTGATCTTGTCCTGCTGCAGCGGCGGCGACGCCACCACGAGCACGGACTTCTCGCCTCCCGCGCGAGTGATCAGCGCCTGCCCCGAGACGGCCGGGGCCACTGCGGTCACGTGGTCGAAGGCGGCGATCTTCGCCTCCAGGCAGCGGCACTCGTCGATGGTATCCGGCTGCCAGAGCCGCTGCTGGCGGGAGGAGACCACCAGGGCCTGCGGGTGGTCAGGCAGCTCGGCCGGCACACGGGGGATGCGCTCGGGGGCCTCCAGCGTGATGTGCGAGACCGAGCCCGCGATGGTGTCGATGAGCCGCTGCTGCAGGCCGGTGATCAGGCCGCTGACGAAGATCACCAGCGTGACCGCCATGGCCACGCCACCGAGGATCAGCAGCGTCTGCGAGCCGCCGGCGCGCAGGTGTCGGAGCGCAATGCGGGTCTCAAACCGCATCTGCGGCCTCCAGGTTCGCCTTGCTCTCCACGGCCCTCGCGCGTTGCCCCGGCGACACGGTGGCGGGCTCGCGAACCACCGCGGCGTCCTCGCGCAGGCCCGAGCGGATGACCGTCCCTCGCACGCCGCCGACGCCGGTCTCCACCGCCAGTCGGCGCACCCGGCCATCCTGCACGACCATCACAAAGGCATCCTCGCCCGACTGAACCACGGTCGTGGTGGGCAGCACCAGCAGCTCCTCCCTGGGCGTCACGACGATGCTGGCGTCCACCGTCATGCCCGTACGCAGCCAGCCGGGCCGCCGCGTGGGCCGAAGGACCACGTCGATGATCCCGCGCTCCGTCTTCGCGCGCGGGGCTATGCGCGTCACCTCAGCCGGCACGCGCTCCTCCGGATAGGCGTCGGCAGTCAGCACGGCGTCCTGGCCGGCCTTCACCTCCGCGATGTCGCGCTCGTCGATCTCCATGTGAACCTCGGGCCACTGCATCTCGGACATGGTGACCACGGCCTGGCCGGGCGCCAGCACATCGCCCGGCTCCCGGGCGATCTCCGTGACGATCCCCTCGAACTGCGCTCGGATCTCCGTGGTCTGCAGGCGCTGCAGCGCGGCGTCGCGGGCCCGCACCGCCTCCTCCAGGCGGCGCTGGGCCACCCGCACCGCCTCCTGCATTGGGGTCAGCCGGAGGCTGCGTACCCGGGGCTCGCCGCCCTCCTGGGCCGCCTGCAGGGCCGCGCGCGGAGCGGATCTCCGCCCGCTGCTGCTCGATCTGCTCCCCCCGCGCCGGGCCGGAGACCAGCTCCAGCCGCGCCTCGGCCTGGACGAGCTGCTGGCGCGCGGCCTCCAGCTCCGTCTCCGCCCGGTCGAGCTGCTCCTCGCGCGTTACCTCCAGCAGCGTGCGCTGGTTCTCGACCTCCACCTTGGCCTGCTGAAGCTGTGCGCGGGCCTGGTCGAGGGCCTGGGTGGCGGTGTCGGCCGCCGTCTGAGCGCCCTCCAGCTCAGTCTCGGGGATGACGCCGTCGTCGAAGAGCCGCTGCGCCCGCACCAGGTCCCGCTTCGCCTGGGCCAGCCGCACCTCGGCCTCCTGCACGCGCGCCCCGGCCGTCGCGGCGGCGGCCTGCGCCCGCTCCAGCGCCGCCCGCGCGGTCGCATCGGACTCGGTCAGGCTCCGGGCGCGCTCCACGTCCTTCTCCGCCTGCGCCACGCGAGCCCGAGCCTGCTGCACGGCGGCCTCGGCCTCGCGCCGCTCCTCCTCCCGACCGCCCGCCAGCAGCTCCGAGAGGCGCGCCTCCGCGGCGGTCAGCCGCTCCTGCGCCTGCTCCACGCTGCCGGCGACCTCCGCCTCGGCCTGCGCGATGGTAGGGGCGAGCGTGCGGGCGTCGGCGCTGGCGCGGGCCAGCTCCGCCCGGGCGGTCGCTACGGCCGCCTCGGCGCGCCGCAGCTCGGCCGACTCCACGTCCGAGGAGATGCGGGCCACCACGTCGCCGGGCATCACGTGATCGGCCTCCTCCACCAGCACATCCACCAGCACGCCCGCCCGGTCCACCGACAGCTCCGCCTCGCGCGCGCCCGCCACGCGCCCACTCGCGGTCAGCGTCTGCACGATCATGCGCTTCTGGGGATGGACGACCTCCACCTCGGCCGGCTGGCGCAGTCGCCAGACAGCCAGACCGACCACCGCCGCGATGAGGACCAGCCATAGCCAGCGCAGCCAGGGCCGCCGCTTCTTCGCTCGTCTCTGCTCGTTGGCCTGCCGCTCCTGCTCCGCCTCGCCGTTGCGCTCCTCCGCCATCTGACGCCTCCACTCATGCCCCCATACGCGGTCCGGACCGGCGGGCCGCACCCGTCACCCTCCGCACGTAACGGACTCTCTCTCATTGCCCCCTCGTGGGTATTCGATGGGTGTTCATTTCCTCCTGCGCGGATTCTGCCTGCGCGCGTGCCGGCAGGTGTTCACAGCCCGTCGGCGAAGTCACCGAGGCCGCCCTGCACTCGCACGAAGGGCTCGTGCCCGGTCGCTCTCGTTCGGCCGTCGAGCCGGCCTTCGGATCGCAGGCGGGCGAGGGCGCCCGCCTCCCAGAATCGTGCAATGGTTCGAGCGCCACGACGGCGCACGGGCAGCCGCAACGACCGGCGCGGCACTGGTCCGCGCCCTACAGCAACGGGCGAAAGGTCCCCCCCGCGCGCCCTGCAGAAGCACTTCACGGACGCCCGACTGTTCGGTGAGACTCGGTAGCTGATAGCTGAAAGCTCACAGCTCGTCGCTCACTGGAGGCGCATCATGCGCATCGCCACCTGGAACGTCAACTCCATCCGCGCTCGTATCCCGGTTGTCGAGGCCTTCGTGGAGGACCAGGAGCCGGACGTGCTGTGCATGCAGGAGACGAAGGTCGCGGACGAGGACTTCCCGGCCGAGCCCTTCGAGGCCATGGGCTACGAGGTCGCCTTTGCGGGCGAGAAGTCGTACAACGGCGTGGCGACCGCCAGCCGGCTGAAGATGGAGGTGACCGATCAGGGCTTCGACGAGGAGCCCAGCGACGCCTCGCGGCTGCTGATCGTGCAGATCGGCCGGCTGCCGGTGGTCAACACCTACGTGCCGCAGGGACGCGATCCCGAGGACGAGGCCTTCCGCTACAAGCTCGACTGGCTGCGGCGGCTGCGGGATCTGTTCGAACGCAGGTGGACGCCGCGCAAGCGCATCCTGTGGGTCGGCGATATGAACGTGGCGCCCACCGAGCGGGATGTCTACGCCCCGAAGCGCCTCGGGAACCACCCGGACTTCCATCCGGATGCGCGGGCGGCCTTCGCGCACACCGCCGAGTGGGGCTTCGTGGACGTTTTCCGCCGGCACAATGACGAGGACGGGCAGTTCACCTTCTACGACTACCGCGACACGCAGTCCCTGCAAAAGGGGCACGGCTGGCGCGTGGATCACACCATGGCCACGAAGCCGCTGGCGAGGCTGAGCACGCGCTGCTGGATCGACCTGGCCCCCCGCCGCGCCGAGAAGCCCTCGGATCACGCGCCCCTGCTGGCGGAGTTTGACCTCTGACGCTTCGGCTCGTTGCCGCTCCTGTAGAGAACGGCGCACGGGCGGGAGTGACGCTGCTGTTCTGGCGGGCTTTTTGCGCCGGGCTACGGTCGGGCGAGGGCGATGGCGCCGGAGTGATGGGAGAGTCTCGAAAGCGGGCTCACAGGCGCCGCAGAGTGCTCCTGCACGCAGATAGAACGCAGGTTCTATCCCGGAGAACAGCAGCGTCACGCTTGCCTGCCACCAACCGCAGGCTTCCAGCCTGCGCCACGAAGCGAGCCTTCCCCGTGGCCAGGCATCTCTGGCTGCCAACAGACGCTACGACAGCTCCTGGCAGAGGCGCTCGATGACGTCGAAGCAGCGCGCCGCTCGCTGGCGCAGCTCCACCGCCCGCCGCCGACGCACCTCCGCCTGGCTCTCGCGGGACCGCCAGGTCTCCTCCGCCAGCTCCGCGAGGCGCTGGCGCTCCTCCAGCGGCGCGCAAGCCTGCTCGGCCGCCCGGCACAGCGCCGCCACCTTCGGGTCGTAGGCCACGCCCAGCGCCGGCACAGCCTGGGCCGCCGCGAACACCAGCGCGTGCAGGCGCATCGCCACTACCATCTCAAGCTGCCCGATCACGGCCATCAAGGCCCTGGGGTGCAGCGGCTCCGCGACGACCGCGCTGTGCGGTAGCAGCGAGGCCAGCTCATGCGTGATCTCCAGGTCCGCCGGCACCTGGAAGGGCAGCAGCACGACCCCGGCCTGCCACTGCTCGATCGCCGCGCGGCCGATAGCCGCAAGGGCTGGGAGCGCCTGGTAGGCTCCACGCCACTCCCGCATGACGATGCCCGTCAGCGGTCGGCCGACCTCCGCACCGGCCTCCTGCAGGATCGCTCTGGCCTCGCCCGCGCTGGCGGGCTCGAGCAGCAGGCCCGGGTCCGCTCCCACCGTTATGAGTGCCTCCGGGACGCCGAGCGTGCGCGCGAGGTCCGCCGATTGCTGATCGCGCACGGTCACGGCCCCGGCGCCGCGCAGGTAGTGCCCTGCCAGCCGCCGCCCCAGCCAGCTCTGCAGCGGCCCCAGGCCCTGCGAGAGGATGGCGTAGGGGACGCCGGCGCGGCGGGCCAGCTCCATTGTCAGCAGGTAGTACCCCAGCGACCGGAGGCTCGTGGCGTCCTGCAGGAGGCTCCCACCGCCGGAGAGCATCAGGTCCGCCGAGGCGATGGCGCGCCAGAGCGGCCCGGGCGGCCAGCGTTGCGCCGCCCGCACGCCGTGGGCGTCCTCGGTCGCGCGTGGGTCGGCCGACAGCGCCGCGAGCTCGGCCTCCGGCAGCCGCCGTCTGAGCTCGGTGACGGCGGCACTGAGCACAGCCTCATCGCCGGCGTTGCCGAAGCCATAGTACCCGGACAGGACGATCCTCATTGCTCATCGCCGGGCTGCTCGGGCGGGGCCGGCTCGGCCTCCGGCTGCGGCGCGCCGCCCAGAGCGTCCCAGACGGCGCAGAGCACCAGGCCGCCGACGGCCCCGAGCCACATGCCGTTGAGCACTCGCATCAGCGTCAGCAGTAGCGGCGTGTGAATGTGACAGAAGGAGTTCACCAGCGAGATCTGTCCGATAGTGCCCACGGCCAGCGCGATCCACAGCCCCCGCCGCTGGGCGCGCAGCGCCAGGAGCAGCCCCAGGAGCATCACCGGGTGGCCCAGAAAGACCTCCTTGGTGCGCGGGCGCACAACCAGCAGGCGGTCGAGCAGGGAGCGTATCTCCAGCTCCATGGGCAGCACCGCTCCCTCGGGCTGATTCCCCGAGCGCAGCATCAGCAGCGCCAGCAGCACCAGCGCGGCGAAGGCCGCCGCCACGTGCCAGTAGGCCACCAGGCTCGCGAAGGCCTCCCGGAGGCCCCGCCACAGCGCCGGCCACTCCGCCACCGTCTCGCCGGAGCGGTAGTCCACCATCTCGGGCGTGGCCTCCGAGACCGCCCGCTGGTAGCTCCCGGTGGATCGCGCCCGCCAGACCAGCGCCACCACCAGGATGGGGAGGAGCTGCGCGACCTTCACGCCCCTGAACTGCGCCACCTTGATCATGAAGGTCGTGTCCCCGAGCAGGCCCACCACCAGCAGGCCGCCGAAGGCGCTTACGGCACACACAATCAGGAAGGCCCCGATCACCTCCGGGAGCGCCCGCAGCAGGCCGGGCCTGCCCCCTGCCGGAGCGGTGGCTGCCCGGCCCGCATAGCACACCGCGATGATGGGCAGGAGCACGGCGGCGCCCAGTGCCGCCACCGTGCGCCCCAGGTCCTGGGCCACGAACATCGCCGCCGCGCCCCCGGCGATCAGCACCGCCGCCAGCGGCCAGAAGTGCCCGCCTTTCAGGCCGAAGAGGGCCTGCAGCAGCCACAGGGCGGCGCCCACTACGCCAAGCTGCACGAGCGCCAGGCGCCAGGGCGCGGTCGAGAAGGGCGCGTGCGGCCGCGGCACGCCGGTCTTGAGCCCGGCGGCGCGCAGTCCCGATTGCACATCGCGCAGATACTCGGCATTCCCCTCCAGCAGGCCAGCGTCGGATGCCGGCAGCATGCGCACATAGAGCAGGCGGACTCCCCGCTCCCGGGCGGCGCGCACGAGGCGCTCCACCGCGCGCCGCCGACCGATGGTCCGCATCTCCGGCTCCGTGATGCTGTGCACGCGCACGAGCTGATGGCGAAGACGCATGGCCAGCCTGCTCGCGCCGAACTGAGGCACCAGCTCGATCAGCCCGAAGGTCAGGCCCATCTGCCGTATCTTCTGTGCCGTGACATCCACATGCTCCGGAAAGCCCACCACCTGCTCCCCGTCGAAGACCACCATCTCCGCGCGGGCGTCGCCGGCGGCCTGCATAACGTGGCTGATCGCGGCCGGCGTTCGCACGCCCTGCCACCTGGGCCGGACCACGAGCCTCAGCCCGAGGGCATTCGCCGTCGCCAGCGCCGCGCGGGGATAGCCCACCCCGGCGTCGGGCACCGAAACCGCTGCAGCGGGCACGCTCAGCCAGGTTTCCCCGTCCGGCATGGTGGTCTTCTGGTATGTGCCCGGGAAGCGGGCCTTGAGGGCCTGCGCCACGCGCTGGAGCGTCGCATCGTCGTCGCCATAGACCTCGACCACATCCACATCGCCGCGGCGAAACAGCGCCACCTCGCCGCGCTCGGTGAGGTCCGAGAGTGCCTCCTCGGGCACGGCCAGGTGCGTGGCGCCGGCGGACTCGAGGGCCACCAGCACGTCCCGGGGGCCGACGCCCTCGGAGGCGGCGAGCCGCACCACCTCCTGCCAGTCCACGGCCATGCCCACAGTCAGGTTGGTCTGCTCCACCATCACCCGTCCCACCGCGATCCAGACCGCGGCCAGCAGCCCGATGACGATGAGAGCCTCGGAGAACATCTTCTGCGCGCGAGTCATGCCAGGCTCCTTGGGTCCCTGCCTGCTGCGTCACGGAGCGGTAGTTCGGCGGCCCGACGCTCTGGTCCTCCCGCGCACGCAGGCTGACCTGAGTAGTGCTGTCACGCGGCGGGCGACTGAGAAGGCCTGAGCGTCTCAGGCGACGAATACCCCACGCCGACGTGAGACCGCGCACAGGGGAGAGCGATGACAGCATGATGGCGGCGATCGTGACAGCGTTTCTGCTGCCGCCGGCGCAGTGGATGGCGGATGGCGAGACGCCTTCGCAGCAGGTGGCCGTGAACGTGCAGGACTACGCGGAGCTGGCCGAGGAGGGCGACTGGTCGCCGGCCATCCAGGCGGCCATCGACTCCTTCTCGTCGGAGGAGTCGCCGGGCGGGACCATCGTGCTGCCACCGGGGGTCTATCGCGTCAGCAGCACCATTCGGCTGGGCACCGGTCCGGGCCAGTGGGGCCTGCACATGGTGGGCTACGGCGCGACGCTGCTGGCAACGGCGGCGCTGGACGCGCAGGAGTGGAGCGACGTCGAGCCGGAGGAGGCCGAGCACGGTCCGCCGATCATGGTGGTGCAGGGGCCCGGCGGCAGGGAGGGCGCCAGCTTCACCATCGAGGGCCTGACCTTCGACCGCGAGCAGCGCCACGGCGGCGTGGGCGTCTCGGTGCCCTGGTCGGAGCGGGTGCCCAAGAACACCACCTTCCGCAGCGTCAGGTTCCTGGGCCAGAAGGTGGGCGTGCACATCAATCACTCGTGGCAGGTCTTCTTCGCCGAATGCCTCTTCCGCGGCAATGACGTGGGGATGATCATCCAGAACCACGGGAACAACATCGGCATCACCAACTGCACCTTCCGACGCAATCACCATCACGGGCTGGTGATCGGCCCCGACCGGGGGCAGTGGGCCTCCAATGGCCAGCACATCTCCGGCTCCATCTTTGAGGCCAACAAGGGCTATGGAATCCTGCTGCTGGATAGCGCTCAGACCGTCATCGCCGGAAGCTACTTCGAGGCCAACGGCAACCACATCGGCGTCAGGACGCCCTGGCAGACGACCATTGACACGAACCTGTTCTGGGGCTACTACGGCCACGGGTGGCGGCGCAACGACTTCTCCGACAACGCCTGCATCGTCGTCCAGGGCGCCCGGCGGCTGAGGCTGCGCAACAACCACTACGCCGCGGTCTCGGCGTGGTTCCGCCGACCCGAGGACGGGCAGAGGTGGGAGTACGTCCCGGTGCCGGAGGGTCCCGTCGGGGTGAAGGAGCATGCGCCTCCGGAGCCGGAGCAGCAGCCGGGCTTCGAGTACGCGCAGCGGCCGGTCCCCATACTGATCGCCGGTCGGCTGGACGGCGACTTCGTGTTCGACGCGCTCCCGGAGGTCCATCACGAGGCCACGACCCAGACAACGCGGATCGCGAAGGACACATGGCTAGCGTACTACGAGTACAACCCGGGGACGAACCGCTTCGAGGAGCGGTCGCTGCTGCCGCAGGAGCAGTGAGCGGTGGCGCCGCTGTCACCCCAGAAACATGGCTTACGTGGGCGCATCGGTATTGACTCGCCGCTTGGGCGAGGATGCGCTGCGCCAGCAAGGGGAGCGAATTCCGGCCCAATATGCGCGATATCCTTGACAACGCACCACGCGGGGTACAATATGATGATGGTGAGTGCCAGGGGTGGGGAGGCTTCAAGAATCCTTCCAATAGGTGATCCTACAGTGGGCGAGAAGGAGGCGGTAGAGATGCGACGTGGCTTCACGCTGATCGAACTGCTGGTGGTGATCGCGATCATCTGACTGCTGAAGAATGGGCGTCTGCTGCCGTGGGGCGGGATCTGACGTCTCTCTTTTCCGCCGCAGGGCAGGGACAGGAGCTTCTCCACATCACGATGTAACCCTCCGCTCCGCCTTTTCGGCGGAGTTTTATCATCATTTTGCGGCTTTTTATGGTGTTCCGGCACGGTCGAGCCGCGCCGGAAGCTATCCGCCGCTTCATCCCGCCCCGCAGGGCGGTTTC
>JAYENL010000027.1:8551-14857 GCA_034722055.1 Armatimonadota bacterium | reverse complement strand
GGGGCAGGGCTGCTGGGGGTCATGCCGTGGGACGAGCGCCTGATCGGCCATCCGGCGCTGCTGGGCTTCATCCATGACGATGAGCCGGACCTGCCGCGGCAGGTCAGCGACGCCACGGTCACTGCCGCCGAGCACATGCGGCTGAACGACGACACGCCTCTGTGGCGGATGGTGGACGGCGTGACGCATAGCTGGTCTGTGCTTGACCCGATCGAGGGCGCGGAGATCACCATCGAGCTGGATGAGCCGGTGACCATCCAGCGCCTGGGCGTATGGCTGACCATCTCGGAGGGGCTGGCGGTGGCGAAGGAGGTCGCCTTCGCCGCCGGCGGCGAGGAGATCGCGCGCGCCACGCTGCGGGCCGAGAAGGGGCGCCAGGAGATCGAGCTGGCGGAGGCCGTGACGCTGGAGGCGCTGACCATGCGCGTGGAGAGCGCCTATCCGGGCGAGAACGTGTGGGGCTCGGTGGCGGAGATCGAGGGCTTCAACGCCGAGGGCGAGAACGTGCTGCTCAGCCCGCCCCGCAACGTGCCCCGCCAAAAGCCGGAAGAGACGCTGCGCAAGTATCGCGCCATCAGGCAGGCGGGCGCCAACCGGCCGGTGTTCATGACCGTCACAGCGAACTTCATGCCGCACTTCGAGAGATGGTCGGAGGAGCAGCGCGAGAGCCTCTATCCCGCCTACGTCGAGGCCGCGGACGTGATGGGCTTTGACGTCTACCCGCTGTACGGCTGGGGCCGGCCCGACTGGCTGCACCTGGTGCACGAGGGTACACAGCAACTCGTGGAGCTGGCCGGCGACCGGCCGGTCTACGCATGGATCGAGACCTCCAAGGGCAGCCAGTGGGTCAGCGCGGAGCGACAGCCGGAGGTGACGCCGGAGCACATCCGCTGCGAGGTGTGGAGCGCGCTGGTGGGCGGGGCGACGGCCATCGGCTACTTCACGCACATCTGGAAGCCCGAGTACAGGCAGTTCGGCACGCCTGACGAGAACGTGGCGGCGATGCGGGAGATCAACGATCAGATCACGCGGCTGGCGCCGGCACTGCTGGGGGCGGATGCCGAGCGCGAGGTCGGCATCGCGATCGGGGGCGACCTGAAGGCGGACGTGCTGGCGAAGCAAGCGGATGACGGGCTCTATCTGTTCGCGGTGAACTACGATCCATCGGCTGAGGGCGGGCAGGCCACAATGACGGTTGAGGGCCTGGCGGCGGGCACTGAGATCGAGGTCGTGGACGAGGATCGGACCATCGAGGCGGACCAGGGCGGCTTCCGCGATCACTTCGACGGCCTGGCGGTGCACATCTACCGCATCGCAGAGCCCTAGTGCTCACCTGCAGAAGTCGTCGAACGTCGATGACGAGAGTAGTCGGCGGCCTCCGTTACGGTGCGCAGGAGGATTCTGGTGGAGGGGCCGCCGGGCGCGCAGTGCCCGGTGAGGCCTATGAGTGCAGCGAACAGGCCGAAGGTTCCACCCCGGCCCAATACCTTTCCTGACGTGGGCCGGGGTGGAACCTGAGCGCTGCGTTCGGGAACGCAGCGCTCACCGCTCGCTTCGCTCGCGGCGGCCCCTCCATGGCAGCAACAAGTGTCTCCCTGTGAGGCAGGATGATACGCGAATTTACCCGGCTTAGCACCAGCACAGCCGCGAGTGCCGCGCACGACTTCAAGGGAGGAGCATCAGGACATGGCGATTGAGGCGCAAGCGATCTGCTTCCCGGAGGCCGACACGGCCGAGCTGACGGACGTGATCTACGAGGACCCCGGCCCCGAAGAGCTGGTGGTGCGCATGAACGTCAGCGGCATCAGCGCCGGGACCGAGGGCTCCATCTTCCGGGGCATCCGCACGCACAACGGGACATTCCCGCTGGTGACGGGCTACCAGAGCGTGGGCGTCATCGAGTGGGCCGGCGACGACTGCGCTCCGCGCGAGGTCGGCGAGCGGGTGGCGGTAACGTCAGTGACCAGCCGACTCATCGAGCCCGCCTACGACATCGTGTGGGGCACACACGCCAGTCGGGTAATCACGAGCCCCGATGCCGCGCATCCGATCCCGGAGGGCTGCTCGGACGAGGAGGCGTCGCTGTGCACCCTCTACGGGACGGGCATGCACGGGGTCAACATCACCGGGGTCGAGCCGGACGACACCGTCCTGGTGATCGGCCTGGGGCTGGTGGGCCTCAGCTATGCCCAGTGGGCCATGGCGGTGGGCGCCGAGATCGTGGGCCTGGACCTGATCGAGGACCGCGCGGAGGTGCTTCGCTCGCTGGCTGCGGAGGCGTTCACGGAGCAGGACGATCTGCAGGCCTGGCTCGATGACCGCGGCCTGCCCGGCTTCAGCGTGGTGGCGCAGGCCACGCAGGCGGGCGAGGTCACCGATGTGGCGCTGGAGTTCGTGGCGCCGGGCGGCAAGGTGGTCTGGCAGGGGTGGTATCCGGGCCGCGTGGACTTCTACTACAACACCGCGCACGGGAAGCAGATCACCATGCACTTCCCCTGCTCCACCGGCGGCACCCAGCCCAAGACGCTGGAGATGATCGCCGAGGGCACCTTCGACGCCGCCTCGCTGATCAGCCATCGCTTCCCCGTGGAGCGCTGCCAGGAGGCATACGATCTGGCGGTCTTCCACCCTGAGGAGTGCCTCGGCGTGGTCCTGGAGTGGGCGCAATGAAGGCGGTGGTGATCGAGCGGTGCGGAGAGGTCGCATGGCGGGACGTCCCGGAGCCGCCGGAGCCGGGACCCTACGAGGCCCTGGTGCGCGTCACCGCCTTCTCCATCTGCAATGCCACGGACAGGCACCTGCGCGACTGCCAGCTCTTCGGCGTCACCGAGGAGGACTGCCCCATCCTGCTGGGCCACGAGGCGGTGGGGGAGGCGGTGGAGCTCGGCCCTCACTGCCGATACCTGCGCGAGGGCGACCAGGTCCTGCGGCCCATGCTGCAGCTTCAGGGCTACGAGTCCTACTGGGGCGCGATGGCTCAGTTCGGGCTGGTGTCGGACCGGCGCAGTCACATCCAGGACGGCTCGCCGCCGGGCCCGACGGTGCACGTCGGCCACCAGGTGGTTCCGCCGCAGATCGAGCCGGCGCACGCCGTCACGCTCATCACGCTCAAGGAGGTCCTCAGCTACCTCCGGATCATCGGCGCCGATGAGGGCTGCCGGCTGCTGGTGACGGGCCACGGCCCGGTCGGCCTGGCCGCGGCGTACCTGGGGCGGGAGATCGTGGGGGCGGGGCGGATCGTGGTGGCTGGTCGGCGACCGGAGGCCGAAGAGCAGGTGCTGAGCTTCGGCGCCGACGCCTACGTAGACACGCGGGAGCAGGGGTGGCCCGCAGCGGCCATGGACGCCCTCGGCGGTGAGGCTGACGTCGTCTACGAGACGACCGGCGCCGCGAGCGTGAACGCCGGCGCGCTGGAGGCACTCTCGGAGGACGGGACGCTGGGGCCCTACGCCGCTCGCACAGCCGATCAGGAGCAGCAGCCGCTGCCCGAGGACGGGCGCTTCGGCCCCGGCGGCACCGACGAGAGCCTCAGCCACGAGGAGCTGATGGCCGCGACGCTGGAGGGCAGCATCGACCCGGAGCGCTTCATCAGCCACCGGTTGCGGCCGGAGGAGATCGCGGGAGGCTTCGAGCTCATCGAGCGCCGGGAGGCGCTGAAGGTGGTCTTCGAGCTGTGACCGCGTGACCTCCAAGTCGCGCGGGGTGCGGTCTGAGACTGTCGGTTGCGGGCGGCGGTTCAGGACTGCAGCCGTCTCTCATAAGCTATCCTCTACACACAAGTTGCGCGAGGGTCGTCTGCCGTGGAGGGGCCGCCTAAGGGCGACTGCGCAGCACTCGCACGAAGTCGGCCCGCCGCAGGCGAAGCGCCGCAGTTGGGGCCCGGACACCGAACGGGCGGGCCGGCTTCGGCTCCAGCAAACGACGCTGGAGCCTCAGGACGGCCCCTCCGAACGGCTGACAGCGAATCGCCGCTCACCAGGATGTGTACAGAGGCCAGTCTGACACGGGAGGCTCTTGAATGACCGACGCAGCGGAGCACAAGCAGGCACGCCTGGCGTTCATCGGCGCGGGGGGCTTCGCCACCAGCGCCATCTACCCGCAGATTCACAAGCTCCCGCAGATCGACCTGGTCGCGGTCTGCGACCTGGTGCGAGAGAAGGCGGAGCGCAACGCCCGCAACTTCGGCGCCCGCCGCGTCTACGTGGACCTGAACAAGATGCTCGACGAGGAGGACCTGGACGGCGTCTTCGTCATCGGCCCGGCGCCGCAGCAGTACGAGCTGGCGCCGGCGGTGCTGCGCCGCGGCATCCCGGTCTACGTGGAGAAGCCATCGGCGAACACCGCCGGGGAGGCCAAGGAGCTGGCTCAGTTCGCGGAGGAGAACAGCACCTGGGGCCAGTGCGGCTTCATGAAGCGCTTCTGTTACGTCTACCGTATGGCCAAGGACATCATCGCCCGCGACGAGTTCGGGCCGCTGAACATGGTGACCTGCCACTTCGGCCAGGGCCCCTACCCGCAGATCTGGGGCATGGAGTCAGCGAAGCGCTCCATGCTCGTGGGCCAGCTCGTGCACATCTTCGACCTCACGCGCTTCTTCGGTGGCGACGTTGCGAGCCTCTCGGCGATCTACCACGAGGTGGACGAGAACCGCTTCGCCTTCCTGGTGAACCTGCACTTCAAGTCCGGGGCGGTGGGGCAGCTCGACCTCAACGGGCTGGAGACCGTCACCGGCTTCCGGGACATCCGCGAGTGGGTGAAGCTGGTGGGGTTGGGCAGCCACGTGATCTGCGAGGACATGCAGCGGCTGCGGTGGCAGGCGCAGACGGATTGGAGCGACCTCATCCCGGCCACCGGCCGCTACACCCACACCTACGATCCCGCCTGGACGGGCATCGCCGATGCCCGGGCCAACTTCGGCTACCTCGGCGAGGTGGAGCACTTCGCCCTCAAGTGCATCGGCGAGCGCGACGGCGGGCCGGACCTGTGGGACAGCTACGAGGCCCTGCGCATCGCTGAGGCCGTGTACGACGCCACGGAGAGCGGCGAGACGATGGAGCTGTGAGGGCAAGCTGCAAGCGGCAAGCGCCACGCTCCAAGCAACGGCCGACGGGTCTGAAGGCCCGTCGCTGCGAACGACCCCCTGCGCTACGGGTAAGGCCGGACGGGAACGAACCACCGTTCTCCGCCCGCTGCGCAGCGTGCTCTCCCCTACGCCGCCAGCAGCTTGCTGACCTTGCCGATGGCCCGCGCCGTGTCGTGGATGTCCTCCTCGGTCATGAACTGCGTGGGGCATAGCGGCTGCACCATGCGATCCAGGACCCTCTGCGTCCGCGGGCAGGTGCTCTCGTCGTAGATCACCTCGCGGCTGGCGCGGTCGAAGGGGTAGTCGGAGTCCCCGAAGAGGTGCTTGTTGCGCATGGCGGCGTGGCACAGGAAGATGGGCTTGCCGATGTAATGCGCCCCGCAGGAGACGCCCTCGGCGCGCAGCGCCTCCGCGAACTCCTGGGGCGTGAAGGGCGCGTCATCCTCCACGCGCATTCCGTACTGCCAGTAGGTGTGCCTGTGCCCATCAAGCAGCTTCTGGGGCCGCACGTGCGGGTTGTCCGCCAGCAGCTCGGTGAGTAGGTCGCCGCGAGCGCGCCGCAGGGCGATGATGTCGGTGAGCTTGCGCGTCTGCGCCAGCGCCACGGCGCCTGACAGCTCGTTCATGCGGTAGTTGGGGCCGAATACCTCGTACTCCCGGGGCCCATACTGGGCGCGGTGCCAGCCCTTGTCCATGAACAGCCGCCCGCGCATGCCCCACTCGTCGTCATCGGTGATGGTGATGCCGCCGTCGCCGCAGGTGATGTGCTTTGACTGCTGCAGCGAGAAGCAGCCGACGTCGCCGATGGTGCCAACGTACTGCCCGTTGACCTCGCTCAGATGCGCCTGGGAGCAGTCCTCGATGACCGGCAGGTCGTGGCGCCGCGCAATCTCCATGATGGCGTCCATGTCGCAGGGGTTGCCGAACAGGTGGATGGCCATGATGGCGACGGTGCGGTCGGTGATCTTGGCCTCGATGTCCGCCGGGTCCATGTTGAACGTCCCCTCATCGACCTCGGCGAAGACGGGGATGGCGCCCTGGTAGAGGATGGGCACGATGGAGCCCATGTCCGTGATGGGGCCGGTGATGATCTCATCGCCCGGCGTCGGATTGACCATCCCGATGCCGATGTGTATGGCTGCGGTCCCCGAGGTGCTGGCGATCCCGTGCTCGAGGCCGTGTATCGCCGCGAACTCCTCCTCGAACGCCTCCACCTTCTCCCC
>JAYENL010000027.1:0-8451 GCA_034722055.1 Armatimonadota bacterium | reverse complement strand
GCCGTGGCCGCACGATCGCTCGGTATGCAGCTCGTGGCTGGGACGTCCAGTCTCACGCTCCCCGTGGTCGTCAGCGGGAGGTATCCCGGCGGAGGCCGGGAACACTCAGGTGGTGATTGCGATGCCTGAGACCGAAGGGCGAGTCACAAACGCCGACCTGGCCACAGTCTGCAGGCAGTTCGCCACGCTCACCAAGGCGGACATCAACATCTTGGAGATTCTGGAGACGCTGCGGGCGCAGGCCCAGGACCCCCTCCTTCGGGAGATCCTCGACCAGGTGCAACAGGACGTGGAGATGGGCCATACGCTGGCCACGTCCTTCAGCCGCTACCCCAACACCTTCAGCCCCTTCTTCATCACCATGATCCGCGAGGGGGAGCTGGAGGGCGACCTGGATCGGGCCTTCGACGATCTCGCGGATCACTTCGAGACGCGGCTGGGCGACGTCCCGGACGCCCGACGGCCGGCCCGGGCGCCGATATTCGACTGGCAGGCGGCCGCCTCAGCTTTCCAGTGGATCTTCATCTGGCTGACCGCGCTGGCCGCGGTGTGCGCGCTGGGGGCGGGTCTGATCTGGTATGCCACTCCGGGCGGCGACGGCGGCAGCGGCATTCCCGGTGAGCCGCTGCCCAACATCCTCATCTTCATGGGCGTCGTCATGGCCCTGGGCGTACTGCTGTTCACACGCGGCAGGCGCAGGCAGTAGCATCCGCCGCTGCGCGGGACCAGGCAGGGGCCGGTAGCGTTCCTCGCGCGGCCGCGGGACGCGTGAGAGCGCAGCCCCGGCCATACGGCACCACCGGGCCGTGCGGTCTGGTCGTTCGGAGGGGCCGTCTGAGGCTTCAGCGTCGTTTGCTGGAGCCGAAGCCGGCCCGACCCCTCCGTTCGGCGCACCGAATTGCAGGAGTTCGCCTGGAGCCCGCGGGCCGACTTCGTGCGCTCCTGAGGAGCGCCCTCACGCGGCTCCTCCACGGTAAACGACCCTCGCGCAACTTGTGTGAAGTCTAAGTCATTTGGACGAGCGGGCCTCCGTCCCCGCCCGGCCGTTGTTCATACGCCGAATCGCGCACGTGACCACGAGCCCGCCACAACCTCCTATCGCAGCCAACGCAATCCGCGAGGCGCCGCCTGCAGGTCCGCGCGCCTGGCTCCTGAAACTCCCCTGTGCACACAAAGACGTCGGGAGGGTGATTGACATGCGCGCGACGTGGTCCATGCCGCTTATGACGCTCGCTGTTATGGTGGCTGCCCCGGCCCTGGCTCAGCTCCAGCACGCCGGGCCGCCGGAGAAGAAGCTGCTGGAGTACGGCTGGGACGTGCCCAAACCGAGCTTCGTCGCCGAGCACATCCGCGAGATGGAGCAGCGGCCCTTCGACGGGCTGCTGATGCGCATCAGCCCCCTCGGACAGATCTTCCAGCCCGTCAAGCACGAGCTTCCCGCCGAGGAGGAGCAGGCGCTGAGGGCCATCGAGTGGGAGAAGTTCACCGACAACTTCCTGATGATGTACGCCGCATCGCAGATGGACTGGTTCTCCGACGAGGACTGGGAGGCGGTGCTGCACAACGTGGGCACGGTGGCCCGGGCGGCGGCGATGGGGCGCTGCACGGGCGTCTGCTTCGATGCCGAGCCCTACGGCGACAACCCCTGGCACTACCCGAGTCAGGCCCGCGCGGAGGAGCGCTCCTTCGACGAGTACCAGGCCAAGGTCCGCCAGCGCGGCGCGCAGTTCATCGACGCCATCGAGGCGGAGATGGAGGACCCGGTCATTCACACCTTCTTCCTGACCACGGTCGGCGGGCTGATGAACGCCGCCCGCGCCGAGACCGAGGAGGAGGCCGACGAGATCCTCCGCGACTACCACTACGGCCTGTACGGGGCCTTCATCAACGGGATGCTCGACGCCATCGACCCCGGCACGCGGCTCAACGATGGCAACGAGCCGGCCTACTACTACCACGACTCCCGGCAGTACCTGGACGTCTATCACTACATCAAGCAGACCGCGCTGGGGGCCATCGCCCCGGAGAACTGGGCCAAGTACCGCCAGCACGTGCTCTGCGCGCAGGCCCTCTACGTGGATCACCTCTTCGGGCTGCGAACGCGCAAGGTGGAGGGGCACTACCTGAACCCAGAGGAGCGCGCGCAGTGGTTCCAGCACAACGTCTACTGGGCGCTGAAGTCCTCGGATCGCTACGTGTGGCTCTACAGCGAGAAGATGAGCTGGTGGGAGGACCGGGACATCCCGCCCGGGCTGCCGGAGGCCGTGCGCGAGGGGCAGCGGAAGCTGGAGGCCGGGGAGCCGATGACCATCGACGCCGACGCCATCTGGCAGAAGGCCCGCGAGCAGAGGCAGGCGGAGATCCAAGAGGAGCTGCTCCGCCGCACGGCGTCGATCAAGCGCTTCCCCGAGCGCCTCGCCGGGAGCTTCGCCGGCAACACTAACGTGCCGCCGGTGATCGACGGCCGTCGCGACGACCTCGGCTGGCAGATGGCGACCGAGCTTGAGCCCTTCGTGGGCACCTTCTCGACCGAGGGAGAGGTGGAGGCCACGACCATCGCGCACGTGGGCTATGACGACGAGGCGCTCTACGTCGCCGTGCGCTGCATGGAGCCGATGACTGAGAGGATGGAGCTGATCGGCTCCCAGCGCGACGACAACGTATGGCTGGGCGACAGCGTGGACCTGTTCCTGCAGCAGGAGGAGGGCGCCCCGTACTACCACATCATCATCAACCCGGACGGCGTGCGCTGGGACGCGATGCACGGCGACGGCGACACCGATACATCCTGGAACCCCGAGTATCAGAGCGCGGCCCTCATGGGCGATGACTTCTGGAACGTGGAGATCGCCCTGCCCTGGGCCGCCATGGGCTGGGAGGCGCCGGAGCCGGGAGAGACGCTCCGCGCCAACATCTGCCGGCAGCGCCGGCCGGAGAAGGAGCTGTCCTCGTGGTCGCAGGTCGTCAGCGGCTTCGTGGAGCCGGGGAGCTTCGGCAGCTTGGAGTTCTGAGTTATGAGTTGTCAGTTCTCAGTTCTGAGATGCGAACTGTGAGTTATCAGTGGGGAGTGAAGACAGACGGAGATCGTGCGCTGCCAAGCGAATGATGCAATGTGTACGGGGATCAGCGCGCTGTCTCCTGGGGGCTTCTGCGATGTCCCGCGAACGTAAGTCCAGCTACAGAGACCTCCTGGTGTGGCAGAAGGGCTGTGACCTGACGGTGGCCGTGCACGAGCTGACCAGGCGGCTTCCCCGGGAAGAACGGTACGGCCTAAGCGCGCAGATGCGCGACGCGGCCGCATCCGTTCCTGCGAACATCGCTGAGGGCGCCGCACGAGGAAGCCGGGGCGACTTCGTGAGGTTCCTGCGCATTGCCGCTGGCAGCCTGGCGGAACTGGACACCTTCATCGAAGTCTGCCAACGGCTTGACTACGCCTCTGCCAGGGATCTTGCATCGCTACGGGCCATGACGGAGGAAGTGGGCAAGATGCTCTTCGGCCTCATCGCCAGCGTGCGCGACGACAGCTAACCGCCGCTGCGCACGCTTTCTCGACGCCGTCTCAGCCGGTGAGTGACAACCAACCATCGCCGGGACGCTACCGTCAACTGGCAACTAATGCCTCACGGCTCACAACTGCGCCGAAAGGAGCCATCATGGGCAGCTTCGCCAACAGCATCCACGTTCGCGCCGATGACAGTGCAGGCGTCGTGGAGGCCGTATCCACGGTCCTTCTCGCCAAGGGGTATGAGCCGAGCGACCAGGCGCCGCACGCGGACGACTGGGGCATCGGAGGGCCGCTGCGCGCAGTTCGGGTGTCCAAGCCTCGGGATGGCTGGGTGTCACTGCTCGACAGCGAGCTCCTGGGTATCGAGGCGCTGGCCGGCGCGCTCTCTGAGCATCTGGGCGCCGACGTGCTCACCGTCGCCGTGAACGACAGCGATAACTGGGTCTACACGCTCTTCCGATCCGGCGAGCTGGAGGATGCATTCGACTCGATGAGTGAGGAGGACTTCCTGGCGTACTTCGACGACGACATGGCGGATGAGCTTGGTGAGATGCTCGACGACGGAGATGTCGATGGGATGCAGGAGAGACTGCTGGAGCACATGCAGCAGTTCCACGACCGCCTGGCCGAGCTGATGCCGGACGAGATGCGCGATATCCACGAGAGACTGCAGAGCGCAGAGCCGGTGGACGCGGCGGAGATGCAGCGGTATGAGGACTGGACGCAGTCGCAGATGCCGCGACTCGTAGGCCAGGTCAATGAGCTGCTGTCCGAGATGTTCCCGGGCCTGACGGGGGAGACCCCGCTGAACCACGCCGCGGCGGCCGCGTCGTCGCCTCCGGACGAGGACGAGCTTCGGGAGCATCTCCCCCACCTCCGCCCGCTCCTGGCGCCCGGGGTCGGTGACAGCCAGGTTATCGAAGCACTCAGCGCACGGTCCACCTTCGCCGAGGACGACCTGCGGAGCTTCCTGCCGCTGCTGGGCATCGCGCCCATCTACGCGGACCTGAGCTACCGCTACCTGGTGGAGTTCACCGAACGGGAGCTGGCCGAAGAGGGCGTGGCCATGGCGGAGGACATGATGTTTGAGCTGGGTGCCGGCGGCGCACCCTACTGAGCCTGAGCCGGCCATTGGCGGCCCGTCCGGCACGGGGCGCCGTTCAGCGCTCCGGGTACAGCTCCAGGTTCTGATCGCCACGGAGGCGGTAGACGCGGGCCTCCAGTGGCTCGAAGTGCACCTGCAACGCGCCATCAACGATCCGCGCGCTCTCACCCCGAAAGGGCATCTCCAGCGTCCCGCGCCGCACGCCGGGGATGGTCAGGACCGTGTCCGAGGGCTTCCGCTCGTAGTTGCAGGCGATGATCCACACCGCGGCGCCATCGCTCTTGACCATGGCGACCACGTGGTCGCGCGTCCGGATGACCTCCCGCTCGGCCGAGGTCAGGACCGGCATCAGCTCGTTCAGCTCGCCAACCACCTCGACCAGGTCCTGCCAGCGCCGCACACGCGAGAGTGAGTCCCGGTGCCACTCACTGCCCAGGGCGCGCGAGAGGGACCAGTAGAGCACGCCGCGGGCCCCGGAGGCCACCGCCGTGTACGTCGCGCAGCGCGTCTCAGCGCGGTTCGGCCCGCGCTGCCACTCCGGCGGAATCTCGTAGCTCTCCTCCTTGGAGACGCTCCAGTCGAAGATCTGCTGGACGAACCAGAAGGGCTTCTCGCCGTCTGAGGCCTGGCGCGTCTTATCGACGAACATCTTGACGCCGCGGAAGCCCGTTCCCGAGAAGTTCCTCTGCGGGATGGGAGGGACGCAGTAGTAATCCGCCTGCACGATGTCAACGCTGTCGATGAACAGCGGTGGATCGGCGAAGTGGCAGAAGACCGCGGTGACCGGGTGGTCTGGGTCGTGCTCCCTGCAGACCTCGTAGGCGCCGGGCATGTACTCGCTGCCGGGCCTGCCGTCGATCGCCACGCCCAGGCACTCATCGCGAACGTCGTCCCAGCCGGGCTCGTCCATGGTGTGCCACGCCAGCAGCGCGGGGTGCTCGCGATACGTGCGGATGCGCTCGATGGTCCCGCCGAAGTCCATCTCCTTCACGGACGGCCGGTAGAGGCCGGCAAGCGCCTTCAGCCCGCTCTCCTGACACGCGTCGAGCCACTCCTGTCCGTCATCAAAGGTGCGCTGGCCCTCCCAGGAGTAGGTGTGGACCAGGTTGAAGCCGGCCTCGGCCACGGCGGGCAGGTCGCGCATGCCCACCGAGTAGAGGCCGATGGCGAAGAATGGCTCACCGTCCACGTAGAGATGGCCGTCGCGGACCTCCGCCTGGGCGGCGGCTGGGGTGGAGAGCGCCACCGTTATCAGGGCGGTAACCACCAGTGCGGGCAGCGGAGCGTTGGGCATCCAATACCTCCTCGGGCTGCTACGCGCCGGACGGGATAACGGCAACCGGGGCAAGTACTGGGGCGCGGGCGCCCCCGCCCGCGCATGCCACAGACGGCGGGAATCCACACCCACCACGCCGTTAGCGTCAGTCGTCATCCTGTCCATCCTGGTCTCAGATCGTTGCCGTGTCAACGGCGCTCAGTCGAGCCAGGCGGCCTGGGAGGGCGACATCGGCGGCTCATAGCCGGGCGGCTCCACGTCGAAGGCCAGCTCCGCGAGCAGCTCGGCGCCCTCCCCCGCGGCCCACTCGCCCACCAGGGCGGCGTCCGAGGCGCCGGGGCTCTCCCAGCGGGGCAGGATCAGGTACTTGTCCTCCAGCCAGCTCATGGCGACCACCCCGCCCTGCCACGGATGGTCGCGGGCCTCCATGCGCACGGACCGCGCGTGAGCGCCGAAGGCCATCTCGTGGATGCGCTCGTCGTAGCTCGCCAGCCAGCGGCAGAGGTAGACGTGGCCCTCATCCGCCTCCCGGCCGTCCACGCGGAACCACTGCGGATCCTCGTAGCTGCCGTTCCAGGCCACCTCCGTCTGGGTGCGCACGAAGCGCTCGATATCCCGGTCATCGAAGACAAGGCCCAGCTCGTAGAGCAGGACGGTCTGCGACAGCGAGAGCGAGTAGTAGCCGCCGCGGTGCTCGGCACCGATCCAGTGCTTCCACCTGCCCGGCTCCTCGGGGTGTACATCCCACTCTCCGGCGGGGTCCCAGTAGTTCCAGCGGTAGATGCCCTGCTCGTCGAGCATCAGGCAGCGCTTGAAGCGCGTGCCCAGCCGGACGGCCTTCTCGATGTAGCCGGCCTCGCCGGTCGCGGCGTAGAGATTGACCAGCGCCCGAGTGATCATCTCGTGCTTGTTGTGGGGCTCGGTGAGGTGGCCCTTGACGGGCTTGAGGCGCTCGTGGGTGATGTAGACGGCGCCGCGCTCGCCGATCTCCCGGTAGTTGCCGCGCTCCTCCCACTTGTCAACCAGCTTCTGCGCGAGCTCCAGGTAGCGGCCGATCTGCTCGGCGTACCGCTCCGCGAGGCCGGCCTCGCGGACGACGATGGCGAACTCGGCCATCAGCTCCGCCATGGTGAAGCTGGTGATGATCACGTCCACGGGCTCGTCGGGGTGCTCCGGATGGCGGAAAAGCTCGAGTGCGAGGCCGTACCAGCCGGGATGGCCCTCCTCATCCCGGCTCATCTCAGCCAGCAGCGCCTCCAGGCGCGTGACGAACTCGTCGAGGTAGCGCGACTCCCCGGTGAGACGGAAGGCCACCAGCGGCATGCGGATGTGGCGGGAGGTCTGCCAGGTGATGTCCTCGGGCTGGGCGGCGAAGCGCGCCATCCGCTCGGGGGTGCAGTAGGCGGCGGAGCTATCCACGTGCCGGAGGAAGGCCTCCACGATGGGCTGGTCGGCCTCCTCGATCTCAGGCAGCGTCACCGATGTCTCCCGCCCGCCCTCGTCCTGAGCCCAGGCGCCAGCGGGAGTCAGGAGTACGAATGCAAGGAGCGTGGTCATCGACGGCACCTCCCGAACCTACTGGCGCAGCACGGCAAACAGCCGAGCCAGCCGCCGTTCCCCGTCGTCTGTCGTTCTCCGCCGTGCCCTGCCGTTATCTGCCGTTGTCTGTCGTTATCTGTTGTTATCTGCCGTTATCTGACGTTTTCTGCCGTACTACCACTGTATGCGCTCGACCTTCTCGCCGAGTACCTCGCTGATGGGGTCGCCGTCATGGGCGGAGAGCCCCACGTGCAGGTGCTGGCGCCAGCCCTCGGCGTTCTGCACCTCGGAGTCGCTCATGTCCGCCACATCCTCGGCCATCTCGCGCATGGCGTCCAGGTAGGCGTCCTTGCCCTGCGAGACGTCCAGCCAGCTCTTCTGCGACTTGTGCTCGCGGAGCATGGCGTCCTTGACGTCGATCTTGTCGGAGACATCGACCAGCAGCGAGGGCAGGACGGGCTGGCGCAGCGGGTCAAGGTTGCCCAGGGGCTGCGCGTGGTAGATGTAGACGTCCTGGAAGGTGGGGCGCTCGGCGGGGATGGATTGCCAGTTGCGCATCCCGCGGGTGAAGCAGGCGGTGACGGTCAGCCTGCTGGTGTTCATGTGGTCCTCCATGTAGTCCTGTGGCGACTGGGTGAGGACGATGTTGGGCGTGATCTGTCGGATGCGCGCGGTCACCCGCCGCAGCAGCTCGTCCTCGTAGTAGATCTCGATGTCGTTGACGAGGCCGGGGTGGTACTGCGCGCCGATGATCGCGGCGGCGTTGCGGGCCTCTCGCGCGCGGATGCGCACGATCTCCTCGTGGGTGTGCTCGGCGGTGCCGCAGTTGCCATTGCCGATGGTCATGACATGCAGCTCATAGCCGGCATCGCCCAGCAGCGCCAGGGTCCCGGCCATGACGAACTCCACATCATCGGGGTGAGCGCCGACTGCAAGAGCGACCTTACTCTCGGACATGGCTATCGTCTCCAGCTCAGGCGGCCGATAGGCCGCCGGGAGGTGGTTGGGGTAACGGGAGGGTATTCG
>JAYENL010000026.1:0-2937 GCA_034722055.1 Armatimonadota bacterium | reverse complement strand
GAACCCGCGTGGCTCGCCTGCAGCATGACGCCGCCGCCCTCGCATGGCGCTGTTTCGCACAGAGGGAGATGCATTGCAGTCCAGCGTACGAGTATAATGGGCTTGGAGGCAGAGGAGGATGGCCGGCAGGAGGGAGTGATCGATCATGAGTACTGTTTACCGCGACCAGCTTGATGAGCTGCTGGACCAGTTGCCGGAGGAGAACATCCGGGCGCTGCTGGACGTGTTGCGAGAGATGGGATCGCGCGCGAGACTTCGGCGTTGGAGCAGCGCAGTGGGCGGCCTGAGCGATACCGACGCGGAGGAGATGCGCCGGGCCGTTGAGGAGGGCTGCGAGAGCATTGACACGGATAGCTTGTAGCCGTGCGCTGGGCACCAACGTCGTGAGCACCAGGCACACTTGGCCACCTCATGGAGAGCGCCAGCGAAGAGGTGACCGAAGAGCCGCCTCTCCCCCGGCCCCCACTCCTCCAGCCACTCCAGCGCTCGGGCCTGCACGGCCTGATGGTCCATGGTGCCGGCAGGCCCGGCGCCGAACCCGATCACGTCGGTGCTGCCGTCAACCGTGATCGGAAGATGCGTAGCGCCGATCTGCCGCACCCCCGGCTCGGATTCGCGCCACGGGGCGATGGCGGTCAGGAGCCGGTCTCTCCTGGCCTATCTATGCGCCCGGCGCAAGCGCGGGCAGAAGCAGCAGCCCGGCGGCCATGCTCCAACTGGTGATCATCCAGAAGCTCAGGCCTCCCGGTGTGTGTATGCTCGCGGATGTCCTGCGCACTTTCGCTGGCGGCCCGAGGTCACCTGCGCAGACCCCAGTCATCTTCCTGAGAGTGGTAACGGGTGGTATCGTCCCGCTGCCCGAGGGGATGAAGCGCCAGCGCCCCACGCAGGTCCTCCGTCTGCAGGTGCAGATACTGCGCGGTCGTCTCGATTGACGCGTGACCAAGCAGGCGCTGGAGGCTCCGCACATCCACGCCCTCCTTGAGCAGCAGCGTGGCGAACGTATGCCGCAGAGTGTGCAGCGTGACGTCCTCCCGCCGGACGCCCGACCGCTCAACGGTGCGGCGGAACATGCGGTTGAGATCGGTGGGAGACATGGGCTTCCCGCCACGGGTGACGAAGAGCGCGCCGTCGCTCGATGACGGACGGAACTCCAGCCAGTCCTCCACGGCCGCCGCAGTCTGCGTGGCCAGCGGGAGCAGCCGCGACTTGCCTCCCTTACCCCTGCGAACGAGCAGCGTCATTGCGTCCAGGTTAACATCGCCCAACCGCAGCCCGAGTAGCTCCGCGCGTCGCAGGCCCTGGTAGATGAGCACGGTGAGGATGGCGCGGTCGCGGAACGCGAGATCGACGTAGTGGTTGTCATCGCAGGCGGCGAGGAGCCTCGCGCACTCCTCGGCGGAGAGGTAGGTCGGCAGGCGCTGCTCACGACGGGGCGTCGCGACCTTGCGGGTGGGGTTGCTGGAGACCAGGTCGGCTGTCTCCAGATACTGCCACAGCGAGCGGAGCGCGTACAGCCTGCGCGCCCGCGTCGATGCGGCAAGGCCCGCGCTGGACATCGCCGCGATGTACCTGCGCAGAACCTCCGGCGTGATTTCCTCGATCGCCTGCGACGTGCCATCGCTTCTCAGGAACTTGCGGAACAGCTTGAGGTCCGAGCGGTAGGCCTCGATGGTCGCGGGGCTGCAGCCCTTCTCGGCGTCCAGGTACACGAAGAACTCTCTCGCCGCGTCTTCGATCAGCATCACTCGGCACATCCTTTCGGGTGCCGGTTACGCTCACTGATCGCTGGCGAGAGAGTGTCCCTACAGTGTGTCCATAAGACTACTTGATAGACGCTCGATCCGCCCGATTCGGCTTATTAACACGGAGAGCGTGTCCGTAAGCCGAGTTATGACCCATTCGCCCCTGGGCCGCTGATTTGACCGTAGACGACCCACAAGGGGGCATGCGCGCAGGGCGGCGCCACGTCGACTCGGCTTCCTGTGCTACAAGGATTATTCGCCACGCGGCGTCATGTTCCTCTTGCTACGCCCCCTCATGCCGTACGTGCGGGGTCTGACACCATCAGTACCAGCACATCCAGCGCTCTTTGGCGGTCGAGCTCATCGTGGCAGTACTGGTTCTGGTAGCTCCTCAAGCAGCTGTAGCAACTGGTCTCACAGGTGCAGGAACGCATCCGCTTGATAGCGGTCTCCAAGACGTCCTCCAGAACGCCCGGTTCCGCGAGCCGGAGAGTGTGGCCGGCTCCGCCGGGAACGTTGTCAAACAACACTAGGTCGGGCGTCTTTCTAACGCGTCTGCCGCCCGGATATAGACACCCGTTAAGGTCTCTCGCAGGGACTTGCAGCGTCTCGGAGGTGGCCCCCAAGAGGGCGTATAAGAGGGAAAGCCACGTGGCGTCAACCGTTGGGATGCTCGGGGGCACACCGTCAAGCTGGAGTTGCGCAGCATCGGTAAGGAATTGATGGCCAAGGTTTGCGAAGAGGAACTTGCCATTGCAGTCACTCCCCCAGGGTGTCTTATGCTTGCTCGGTGGCTGTCCGCCACCGGGCCTCCCCCGCCCGCATCTGGGGCACAAATAGAATGGTGCTCGGTTGATGACTGCCATCTGCGCGTCCTCTCTGCAGTAGATGGAGAGGTGGACCTCCGCTGAAGTCAGTTCGCGCGAGGCGGACGCCTCTGCTCTTGCTCCTGCGAAGTGGGCCCTGCTGCCGTAAAGACGACGGGGCCGAAAGGCACCGGCTTGACTGGGACGCTTGTCGGAGATGAAGCCAAACTCGGGCACGACGAACTGCTGGCTGCGGGGCGAGATCCTGCTTCCACAAACATCACAGACTGCTGGAAGCTCTTCTGAGCTTTCCGACAGCACGCTGCGATACATTCCGCAGTTGTCGCAGATCTGGTACCTGTAGCTTAGCCAGGTCTTCTCAGGCT
>JAYENL010000025.1:0-2949 GCA_034722055.1 Armatimonadota bacterium | reverse complement strand
CAAGGAAGTAGTGCGCAAAGCCGACGTGCGCCAGAAGGCGGGACTGCGCCCCCGCGTCGCCGAGCCGCCGCGCCAGCCTTACGCCCCGCTCCCCCTCGCCGATGGCATCCTCATAGCGCCCTCCTAGGTTCAGGTAGCGGACGCGGTGAAAGAAGGCCAGCAGGCGAAGATTGTCGTCTCCCGCGGACTCGGCCAGGGCAACGAGCGCCGCCAGGTCAGCGTCGCGCTCCTCCAGCCGTCCCTGGAGGAACCGGGCGTGGGCACGGCTGGTGAGGATGTCGCCATGGAGGGCGAGGTACTCCGGCCGCGAACGGTCGGGATCGAGCCGCTCAAGGAGCTGCAGCATGCGGCTCTGGCTCTCCTCGGCCTCCCGCCACGCGAAGAGATCACTCGCCTCGCGGGCGGCCCGGCGGTAGTAGCGGAGGGCCCTCTCACGGTCGCCGGCCCGGTCGAAGTGGTAGCCGATCCGCGCGGCGAGCTGGGGCTCAACCCGTTCCAGTGCCCGAGCGGCACGGCGATGGAGCAAGTGGTCGCGGACGGGGCCGAGGGCTGCTTCGACGGTCTGGCGGATGAGGGCATGGTGGAAGCGATAGCCGGATGGTTCCTCCGCGAGAAGCTGGCGGGCCACCACCTGGTCGAGGGCATCGACGGTCTCGATCTCGCCTCGCCCCGCCGTGCGACGGACGAGGTCGAAGTCGAAGACCGTGCCGAGGACGGCGCCGGCCTCAAGCACCTGCCGCGCCTGCGGATCGAGCCGCCCCAAGCGCGCCTCGACAGCGTGCCTGACGGTTTCGGGGAGCGGGACTTCGTCCAGGACACTGAGGTCCTCGGCCAGCTCCCCCGCCTCCAGAAGCACGCGGAGCGTCTCCAGGAGGAAGAAAGGATTGCCCCCGGTGGCCTCGTGGAGCCGACGGGAGAGAGCGACGGCGCCGGGACGAGGGCCGGTGAGATAGTGCACGATCTCCAGAATTGTATCGGAATCCAGACCCGGGAGCCGGAGCTCCGAGAGGATGCCAAGACGGAGGAGGTTATGCCGGAGCTTGTTGACGGTCTCCTGCTCAGCGGTACGGTAGGTGCCGAGGACGAGGATGGCCCGATCCGTCCCGCGACGTGCGGCCATACGATTGGCCAGACAGGCAAGCCAGTCGAGGGTGGCGCTGTCGGCCCAATGTAGGTCGTCGAGGCAGAGGACGAGGGGCCGGGGTCCGACGGTCAGTGCGAGCGTGAGGCGACAGCGAGCCTCCAGGAGGCGCGCGAGCCTCGTCCGGCTCGGCCGGCAGCGGCGGCGGCAGGTCGGAGCAGAGGTCGCGCAGCTCGGGGAGGACGCGGGCGGCCTCGGCCAGCCAGACAGGCCGGACAGCAGACGTGAGGATGCGAGTGTCGGGGATCGCACGGAGGATCTCGACGACAGGCTGATAGGGGAGAGACCGCTCCCGGCATCGGGCCGCCGCCGCGAGAACCAGAGCGCGATCACCCAACCGGGTGGCGAACGCCTCCATGAGGCGAGACTTGCCGATGCCCGGCTCGCCCGAGATCAGAACCACCCGGCCGCGACCGGCCTGAACCTGCGAGAGCGCCTCCCTCAACTGCCCGCAGGCCACGTCGCGTCCCACCAGGGGCACGTCGAGGCCGGGCAGCGTGGCCCAGGAGGGGCAGGGGACGGCGGGCTGCACTGGAGCCTGGCGGCCCTCCAGGGCGCCCTCGTAGACGGCGCGGGTCTCCGGCAAAGGGCGGACGCCGAGCTCACGCTCCAGGATAGCGGCGCAGCGCTCGAACTGGCGGAGTGCAGCGCCCCGGTCCCCCCTGGCGGCGTAGAGGGCGATGAGGCGGCGATGGACGTCCTCCGCCAGCTCGTCGGTGGCGAGGTAGCTCCGCGCAGAGGCGATGGCGGCGTCGAGCTCTTGGCGCGCGGTGTATCGTTCGACGAGGGACATGAGGACATTGAGATAGGCGTGCTCACAGTCTCGCTGCTGCTGGACGAGCCAGGCCTCGAACTCGGGGCTCCCGGGGAGGGAGAAGCCGGCCAGGAAGGGGCCACGGTAGAGATCGGCGGCCCGGCGGAGGGATTCGAGCCCGCCCTCAGGGTCGGCCAGCCGTATGAACGCGAGGAGGTCGGAGGAGACGCGGTGCCGATCGAGGCCGACGCGGTGGTCGGAGGTGACCAGCACGTCTGGGTCCGGCAGGGCGCGGCGCAGGTGGGTCAGGAGGCCAGAGAGATTGCGCCGGGCGTCGGAGTCTGCGGTGTCCGGCCAGAAGAGGAAAGCAAGTTGCTCTCGGGAGATCGGATCGGGCTGGGCGGCCAGGCGGTAGAGGAGGGCGCGGACCTGGCGACGGGGGACGGACAGAACGGTACCGCTCCATTCCACTCGCGGTGGACCGAGTAGGTAGACCTGGAGTGCCTCAGATGCAGATGCTGCGCTTTCGATGGTGGAGCGGCCGGGCATAGCTGCCCCCTGGTTAGCGGCACCTCGGAGATCGATGGAGGTGACGCGCGTCTCATAGTAATTGTAGCACGAGGTAGGGGAGGGTCAAGCACCGGCAATAGGGGAAGGGAGCAAGAAGCAAGGAGGGAGGCGGTGGAACACACGTACTTGACGTTGGAAGTGGTCGTGGTATAATTTTCGGTGAGTCGCCGGTGTAGCTCAGTCGGTAGAGCAACTGACTTGTAATCAGTAGGTCATGGGTTCGAATCCCATCGCCGGCTCAGGTTGCGGGTTGGCGACGCAACCTGCAACAGCAACACAGTCGTGGGTCGGTGTCCCGAGCGGCAAAGGGGGCGGACTGTAAATCCGCTGGCACAGCCTTCGAAGGTTCGAGTCCTTCCCGGCCCACTTACTGTTTCCTCTGATAGCCGTAGCCTCTGACGACGGTAGGACGGGCAACAAGCCTGCAGGTCATCCCGTGTGGTTCGACTCTCTGAATCACCGACCCGGACCGATTCGTGTGCAT
>JAYENL010000024.1:0-15033 GCA_034722055.1 Armatimonadota bacterium | reverse complement strand
GCCCGACACCCGCATCGTCCGCGAGTCCAACGCCATGGTCCGGGACGCGGTGGAGCTTCACCCCGACCGTTACATCGGCTTCTGCTACCTCAACCCCTGCTACCTCGATGACTCCCTGGAGGAGATCGATCGCTGGATCGCCAATGGCCCCTTCGGCGGCATCAAGCTCTGGGTGGCGATGCACTGCGACCAGCCGAACCTGGATCCGATCTGCGAGCGGGCCGCGGAGCTCGGCGTACCCATCCTTCAGCACACCTGGATCAAGATCACCGGCAATCTCCCGCACGAGTCCACCCCCTGGCATCTCGCCCAGCTCGCGCGCCGGCACCCGGAGGTCACCTTCATCCTCGGCCACAGCGGCGGGAACTGGGAGATGGGCTATCGCATCGTGCAGGACCTGCCGAACGTCTGCGCTGAGGTCGCCGGCGGCGACCCGGAGCTGGGCCAGACCGAGATGGGCGTGCGCATGCTCGGCGCCGACCGCATCGTCTACGGCTCCGATGCCCCCGGCCGCAGCTTCGCCTCCCAGCTCGCCAAGATCCGCGGCGCTGACCTCCCCGACGCCGTGCGAGCCAGGATCCTGGGCGAGAACATGCGCGAGATCCTCGGCCTGTGACCATCGCCCCGCACGTGCACCTGCGCCCGCGCTGAGGCGACCCTTCGGCTAACAATCGCCTCCGTCCGTCGCCGCATCGGTCGCACTCTCGGGCTCGGCCTCCTCCGGTCCTCCCAGCGCCGACAGCCCCCTCGGCCACAGCAGCCCCATCGCCAGCGGAGCGCCGGCCAGCTCCGGCAGGTAGCAGTAGTGGTCGAGCAGATGCAGCACGCACATCGGCGCAAACAGCAGCGCCTTCATCGCCAGCAGCGCCACGGCCGGACGCGGCGCCACTACAAGCAGCCGCCAGTAGGCCACCAGACCGGCCGCCACCAGCATCGACGTGGCCAGGAACTGAAGATCGCACACGGTCCAGATGTCCTGCACGCGGACGGCCGTCAGCCTCGCGAAGTACAGCGGCGCCAGAGCGTACTTCGCCATCTCCAGACCCGGCCCACTGTGACCGCTCTTCATCTGCATGATCGCATAGTCGGACAGCTCGCCGCCCACGGCGTGCTGCCGCAGCGCCAGGTAACCCGGCAGCAGCGCCGCCATCAGCGCGCACGCCACGAGCAGGCGTGCGCGCGCTTTCCCGCGCAGGGCCAGCCCCACCGCCGCTGCACCGAGAGGCAGCATCACGCTCTGCTCATACGAACACAGCGCACCGGCCGCAAGCACCAGCCCCGTCACCAGCGGCCAGGCACGTCCGCTGCGGCAGTACGCCGCCACCGCCACCAGCGCGTACACGGACAGCAACCCGCCCAACAGCGCCGTCCGCGTCGCAATCCACGACACCACGCTCGTTAGCGGCGTCCACTCCACCGCCGTCACATACAGCGCCGCCAGCACCAGCGTGCCGGGCGAGGACACCGCTGCCTTCGCCCTCCTGCCCCCGGGCGCTCGCAGCACGTCCCGCAGCACAAGGACCATCCCCGGGACCCCCACCGCCAGCACCAGCCAGCCCCCGACGGCAGGCCGAAAGGACGCCTGCTGCAGCGAGAAGAGACCGGCCGCCAGCACGCCCGCCGGTCGCGGCAGCCCCAGCCCGGCAAGCCACGCGAACAGTCCCATCGCTGTCAGCGTTGCCAGCAGCCAGTTCATGAGCCGGTAGCCGCGAGCCCAGTCGCCAAACACAGTCACGTCCGCCGCAAAGGAGATCGTCACCAGCGGGCGGTAGAGGCGATTGCCGAGCGGCCAGTCGGTGGTGAACCAGCGCAGCAGCCCCGGCAGCGACGTGTCGGCGCTCACCTCCCGCAGGATGATCGGCGTGTCGGGGCCGAACTTCAGAGGGATATCGGATGCACGGTGGAGTCCAGGCAGGTTCAGCAGCACAATGATCCCCATGCACAGGGCGGCCCCGCGCCGGCCTGCCAGCAGCCCCTGCAGATGCGCCTGCCACGCCCTTCGAATGACCGGAACCGGCCGCCTGATCACCTCTCCCACAGACACCGGGCTCGCCCCCTGCGCCGCCCTTATCTGCGCAATTCCTGCAGCGACGGGGCATTCCCGTCGGCAGGTGCCCTTCCCTCCCGCCCGCGACTCGCTCCGGCATGTGGGCAGGAAGGAGATTCCGATCGGCGCGGGCAATCTCCCCGCGGCTAGTGCTAAGTCGCAGAACTTCGCGTACCTTCCTATGTCCCGACAAGACGCGTGCCCGCCATGGAGGGGCCGCCGCGAGCGAAGCGAGCGGGGCGCGATCAGGAGCGGTAGCGACTGACCGCGCAGGTTCCACCCCGGCCCACTGGAGACCTTCGGTCTCACGGGCTTCCAGCCCGACCATCAGCGCAGGCGCCCCCGCCTGCGCGCCGTTTAGCCGCTTCATAGAGCTACCTACCGGGCCGGGGTGGAACCTGAGGCCTATTCGCTGGGAGACTTCTACGAAGTCTCAGTCACAGGCCTCACCGGGCGCTGCGCGCCCGGCGGCCCCTCCACCGGACACGGTGCGTTCTTGAGGCAACCGAGCGGCGACTGTGCCCGTCCTCAAAGTACGCGGAATTGCGGAAGTGAGCACTAGCAGACGTGATCTGTCTGACTACATCAGTGTCACACGCTCTTTGCGAGGCGGTGTCCGCGGCATGATCATCGACTGTAACGCCAACCTGGGAAGCTGGCCCTTTCGCCGCACCAGCTACAACACTCCCCAGGAGCTCATCGAGCGCCTGGGGCGGGTGGAGATCGACCGCGCCTGGGTCACCAGCCTCGACGCGGTCATGCTCAAGAACGTGCACGCAGCCAATGCGCCGCTGGCCGAGGCGGTCGCGGACTTCGAGCAGCTCACGCCCGTGGGCTCTGTCAACCCCGACTGGCCGGCGTGGGAGCGCGACATCGCCGAGTGCGCCGAACAGCTCGGCTTCCCGGGAGTGCGCGTGAACCCCAACTACCACGGCTGGACTCTCGAGGAGCCGATCTTCGGGGAGCTGCTGGCGGCAGCCGACGACCTGGGGCTGTTCGTGGAGGTCACCGTCCGCATGACCGACGAGCGCCACCACCATCCACGTGTGATGGTGCCGCCGGTGGCCCTCACCGGCCTCCTGCCTGCCGCCGCCGATCACCCGAACGTGCCCATCGTGGTCGCCAACGCCAAGAACGCCGAGGCCAATGGGCTCGCCCGCGACGCCGGCGCCGAGCTGCCGGCGAACCTCTACTTCGAGATCTCCCACTTCGAGTCCGTGGGCGGCGTGCAGGACCTCGCGGAGAGCCTCGGCATCGACCACTTGCTCTTCGGCACTCACGCCCCCTACTACTACCCCGAGTCCTCGCACATGAAGGTCTTCGAGGAGTGCGCCTTCTCCGACGCCGACCTCGCGAAGCTCACGCACGGAAACGCGAAGCAAGTACTGGGGGAGTGACCTTGCGCTCGAACTACGGGACAAGCAACCACAATGTATGGCACACGACTGAGTGGCTGCGCAGCCTGATTCCAGTTGCGGTCGCAATGATCCCGCTCGTCGCGCAGTTCTGGTACGAGGACTGGGCCAACACCACGACATCAGTGAAGCTCCAGGTGCTGGTTTGGACGTTTGCCCTGGCGGCGGCCCTCAATGCGTGGCTTCTCTGGCACCGGAAGGTCGCAGCGAGACGGACGCTTCGCCGGGCCCAGCTTTCCGAACTGCTGGATACTTGTGTACACAACGAGGAGCTTGGAATTGATCCTGACGGAGCCCTGAACGCGCGTATGAACGTTATGACCGTCCACCGATGGTCACGGCCAGTTCTCTTCGGCTTCCTACGATATCCGCTAATCGGTTCCCTCCAGAGACTCTACGTCGTGGCCTGCACAGAGAACATGCGCGGATCGCCTGATGCTGGCATAGGTTGGCGTAAAGGCAGAGGTTGTGTCGGTCAACTATGGGAGACCGGACACCAGATTGCCTGTGCGGCCCCCCTCACCGAAGAGGACCGCAGAGAGTTCCAGTTGACGCCAGAACAAGCAGCCAAGACGGAGCAACTCAAATGCATAGTCTCGGTGGCAATACTCAGAGATGTCGGCGTCGAGCAACGCCTCTTGGGCTTTCTGAATCTCGACTCCGATGTGGAGGAATCGGCGATAAAATGGACCATTGACGGTCAAGAGGTCGAAAAGGCGACGGCAACCAAGTTGATCGCCATCGCCAAGAAGATCGCGAGCGAAGACTTGCTCGGGTGACGGCTACTCGCTGACCCCGTCAGCCACGACATCAACCAGTGCCTGCAGAATGGCATTCCTGGTGAGCTTGGTCAGCAACTCGTCGTACTGGCGCGCCCCCACGAGTTCATCTCCACGGAACCGTCGAGTGTACACTACTCTCTGCGTGTCGCTTCTGTGCATCCGTAGGTCCTCAGCCCTTGCCACTGCACTTACCCCCTTCTCACAATCATACTTCCCGGACCATGTATTCCCCCCGCGTCGCCATAGTATACATTCGTCCCACCGCCTGTCTTCACCTTCTCCCCCCATTAGGCGAAGCCTGCTCCGCATCCCTCACACACCGGAAGCCCACGTCATTGCAGGTGGCCTCAAGGTCCTCGAAGGCCTGATACCACGTGCGGCACTGATCCGAACCGTAGCCGTAGGCGCCGCCGCGGATGATGCCACGGGGGATCGGCTCGGCCCACAGGTCCCACCACGGCCTCGGATCCCGGTAGACGTCCGCCACCCACTCCCAGACGTTCCCCGCCGTGTCCAGCGCGCCGCAGGGACTCGCGCCGCAGGGGAAGCTGCCCACCTCCACCTTCAGCCGCGGGCCCTGCACCGTGCATGAGATGCCGCGCTCGGCAAGCCGTGCCCGCTCCGCCGCATCGAGTCGCCCCACGTTCGCGCACTCGGGCCGGAACTGGTTCCCCCATGGCCACTGCCGGCCGTCGGTGCCTCGCGCGGCCTTCTCCCACTCGGCCGCCGTTGGCAGGCGCTTGCCGACCGTCGCGGCGTAGGCCTCCGCCTCGTGCTTGAGCACCCCGCTCACGGGGATGTCGTCGTGGCCTTCCGGGTAGGTGTGCTCCGGGAAGACCGCGGCGTACTCCGCGTTGGTCACCTCGTGCCTGTCGATGTAGAAGGCCGGCAGAAAGACCTCTCGCAGCGGGCCCACGTCAGGATCGGCCTCGGGGCTGTCGCTGCCCATCAGGAAGTAGCCCGCCGGCACCAGCACCATACCCTCCGGCGGCGGCGCGTACTCCGCCGCCATCAGCCGCCCCCGGTGCCACTCGATCCCGATGCGCCGCCCCACCGCGAGACCCGCCACCACGAGCACCAGCAGGCCGACGGTAAACCATGCTCTGCGCCAGGGAGAGGAGAAGAACCATCGTGCATTCATCATTTTGTCCTCTGACGCCCATTACGCGGCGGGGTTGGGTGGCGCGAGGCCGGGCCGCGTGGTATACTGCCAGAGAGGCGTCATCGGCGTGGTCACCATGGCAGAGGAGAAGACGGAGAGCAGGCGGACGTTTCTGAAGCGCCTCGGCTGGGGTGCAGCCGGCCTGGTGGCCGGCGGTACAGCCCTGGATATCGCCTACGAGCGGCACTGGATCGAGGTGACCAGGCCCCGCATCGGCATCCCCGCCCTCCCCCGGGCCTTCGAGGGCTTCCGCATCTGTCATCTCACCGACATCCATCACGGGCCCTACCTGAGCCTGGAGTCGGTGGAGGAGATGGTGCGCATTGCCTCCGGGCTCGGCCCCGACGCCTACGTCATCACCGGCGATCTCCCGCACCGCCACGAGCGCTACGTGGCCCCCGCCTGGCACGCCCTGGCGCCACTGCAGGCCCTCATGGGCGTGTGGTGCGTGATGGGTAACCACCACTGGTGGCAGGGCATCGAGGCCGGCCGCCGGGCGGCGCGCGAGGCCGGGATCACCGTGTTAGACAACCGCGCAGTGCCATTGCAGCGCGGCGGCGAGCGCCTCTGGCTGGCGGGGGTGGGCGATCTGTGGGAGGATGAGCAGCACCTCGGCCCGGCGCTGCGGTCGGTCCCCAAGAGCGAGCCGGTCATCCTGCTGACCCACAACCCTGACTACGCGGACGAGATGGACGACCCGCGGGTGAAGCTGATGCTGGCGGGGCACAGTCACGGCGGCCAGGTCTCCCCGCCGCTCATCGGCGCCATCGCGGTGCCCTGCAAGCGCAAGTACACCCGCGGGCTGGTGAAGACCGAGGTCTCGCAGATCTACATCAGCCGCGGCCTGGGGATGTCCACAGTCCCCTTCCGCATCGGCTCCCGCCCGGAGATCGCCCTCATCGAGCTCACCCGCGCATGAGGCCCCCTGACTTTACTATATTACAGGTTCGCTTGCAAGCAAATCTACAATATAGTAAAATAAGGCGACCATGAGCGCCCGAGAGATCACCATCCAGGACGCAGTTGCGGCCGTGCAGCGGGCCTTCGCCGCCATCCCCGAGAGCGAGGTTGCGCTGGCCCCGAGCCGCACGCTGCAGGGCGTCGCACCGAATCTCGCCGGGCACGTAGAGGTTGCGTCGAGGTCAATCCCCCTCGCGGTGACCGTCAAGAACCAGGCGAGCACGCGAGCCGTGACCGAGGTGGCACATGCATCGGGCTCACCGCAGAGCCAGCCGGAACCGATTCGGCTCCTGGTGGCGCCGTACGTCGGCCCCAGGGTTGCGAAGGCGGCACGTGAAGCTGGCATCGCCTACGTTGATCTGGCGGGCAATGCCTTCGTCCACCACGGCTCGCTCCACTTGAGCGTCGAAGGCCGGGAACCACCGCCGGCTCCCGACCGCCACGTGAGTCTCTTCTCCCCGAAGGCCAGCCGTATCGTGCGCCTCCTCCTATACAACCCAGACCGACCCATGCGCCAGATCGATATCGCCGACGCCACCGGCGTCTCAGAAGGATATGTGAGCCAGGTTGTGTCCGAGCTCATTGATAGCGCCCTGGCTGAGCGCCGGGATAGCGCCGTTCAACTCCTGGATCCGGGAGAGATGCTCGACCTGTGGTGTGCTGAGTACCAGCTTCGACGCATCAGTTGGCAGCAGTGGCATGTTCCCGTTGAAGAGCTGCACGACGTCGCCCCCCGTCTGAGCCAACTGGCAAGAGAGGCGAAAAGCCGGATAGCTTTCACCGGGCTTCGTGCGGCCTCACTGATCGCTCCGTACGGATTCGGCGGCGTCACTCACGTCTTCGCGAGCGAGGCGGTAGCTGACCTGTTGCGGGAGCTCGCGGTCACTCCTGTCGCCACTGGGGGGAATCTGCTGGTGAACGCGCCCCCCTGGGATGCAGGCGTCTTCCTGGGCGCGGAAGAAGTGCGATCCGTCCTCATCGCCCACCCCATTCAGATCTACCTTGACATCTGGGCGCTCGGCGGGCGCGGTCGGGAAGCGGCTGAAGTACTCCGAGAGGAATGCATCGCCTTCTGATGCCAGCCTATACTGAGGGCACAAAGGCTGCCTGCAGGGGGGCTCTCGCCGAGATCGCACGCATCCTCCGGGCAAGCGGCATTGACTACCGGGTGATCGGCGGTTCGGCGATCCTGGCGATCCTGGAATCGTCCCCGCGGCCTGAGGCAGCGGCGATGTACGTGGGCACGCAGGACGTGGATATAGCCGCAGCAGACAGCGCTACACGTGACGCACTGAAGAGGCTCTTGCTGGATGCCGGCGCACGTCCTGACCCGGACGACCTCGACCGTGTGTGGCTGACCGTGACTGTGCGTCGCGAGGTGGTCGAGGCTCCGATCGACGTCCTGACCTCGAGTTTGCTCACGACGGTGCCGGGGCGCTCTGCTGTCTCCAGCGACCTGCCTGTGCTTGCTACACCGGCGCTGCTTCTGGCGAAGATGCGACCGTACCAGAACAAGCAGGAGAAGGGGAAGGATGGGTATGACGTCTACATGCTCCTGGCATATGCCGAACTCAGTCCAGAGGCAATTGCCGAGCAGTGCGCCCGCGAGCTGCCTCCAGATCTGACGGCTGAGCTCCTGACGCTGGTCGAGGTGTTCTTTCTTGCCAAGCGCCGGGCAACCCGAGATGCGGCCGCGATGCTCCGTGACTACCACGGCATCACGAAGTCCTCAGCAGTTCGCGACGTCATTAACGTCGCCGAGCGCTTCGCCCGCACCCTCCAGAGTCTGCTGGAAGCCTAAGTGTTCCTTCCCCGTGCCGCGACGCGCCACACGTCCTCGACCACGCCACGGCGCGCCGCGCAGATCCAGTCGTAGAGGTTCACGCAGGTGGGGGCCCGGGCGGGAATGACGCGCACCTTCTCCCCGATCGCCAGTGGCCGCTCCGCCCCGGTCACGTCCACGAAGCCGTGCTCGTCGTTGATCTTGTGGACCACCGCGCCGGGCACGTCCGGCAGCCAGCCATAGCCGTCCGAGAGATCGCCGACCTGCTGGGCGAGGCCCTTAGTGCCGGCGTCGATGATCGCGCGCTCCTCGCTGGGCGTCGCCACCACGGTGGAGAGCACGCTCAGCGCCACCTGCTCCATCGGCGCCGAGCCGATGTCCACCTGGTTGTGATCGTAGAACACGTAGGTCCCGGGGCGGATCTCGGTCAGTCCGCAGCCCTTCTGGTAGCGGCCGGCGGTGGGCGTGGAGCCGCCACTGATGCGCCGCATCTCGTACCCGGCAGCCTGCAGGCTCTCGGCGATCTCTGAGATCACCCGCGCCTCCTCCGCCGCCCCCTCCACCAGCTCCTCCTCACCGCGCTTGGTGTAGGCAAAGTGTGAGGCGTAGCTCATCACCCCCCCGATCTCCAGCGCCGGCATCTCCGAGAGCCCGTCGGCGAACCCGATGGCGTCCTCGGGCTGGACGCCCGCCCGGCCGGCCCCCGCGTCAACCTCGATGAGCACCTCCAGCTCCATGCCCGCGTCGCTGAAGGCCGCCGAGGCCTGGCGCGCTGCCTCCACGCTCTCCACCGCAATCGAGAGCCTCGGGGTCCGCTTCGCCAGCGCCACCAGCCGCCGCATCTTCGTCTCTCCCACCAGGCAGTTGGCGATGAAGATATCCTCGATCCCCGCGGTCGCCATCACCTCCGCCTCGCCGATCTTGGCGCAGGTGATGCCGATGGCTCCCGCACGGATCTGCCTCTGGGCGATCTCAGGGGTCTTGTGCGACTTGATGTGCGGGCGAAGCTCGATGCCGGCGTCGAGCGTGGCCCGGTGGATGCGCAGGATGTTCTCCTCCATCACATCCAGGTCCACGACCAGGGCCGGGGTGTCGATGGCCTCGACCCGCTCGCCGATGGTGATCATTGGGGTGTCCTCTCGGAAACACGTCCGATGCGATGCCCTTGGAGGCGCCGCGGTGCTGTCACGCCCGCTCCCGGACGATCTCCGCCGCCAGCTCCGCCGCGCGCTCTCCCGACAGGAGCATGCCGCCGAAGATGGCGCCCATGCGGTAGGACTTGTTGATAGCGTTGGCGGCCATTCCGGTGACGATCAAACCCGGATAGACCTCCTTCGTGTTGGGCACCAGCGCGGCCTCACCGGCCCGCACGTTCATGGAGCCCTCCCCGGGCACGAAGTCGAACTCGCTGTCGAGGCGGGCCCCGGGGACCTTCGTGACCACTACCTGAGCGATCTCGCAGGGGTGGCCGCTCCCGTCGATGACCACCTTGGCGTGAACGCCCAGTGGGTCCACGTGCAGCCCCGCCGCCGGCACCGCTCCCCAGTTGATGACAACGCCGCACACACGGTCATCGTCATCCACCACGACGTCCTCGACCTCAATCCCCACGAAGACCCGCGCTCCCGCGTCGATGGCCGCCGCGGTCATCTTGGTCGCCGACTCCACCGCGTCGGCGATGACCGTCCCGTCCCGCCACTCCCGGAGGGCGATCCCCGCATCGCGCATCAGATGGGCGGCGTCCTCCTCGACGACGATGCGCGGGAAGAGCATCCCGCCGCCCCAGATGCCCCCGCCGATGTGCAGATGGCGCTCGAAGACCGCAACCTTAACGCCCTCCTGCGCAAGCACACGCGCCGCCGTCAGTCCCGACGGGCCGGCCCCCACCACCGCCACGTCCAGGTCGATCGAGTCAAGGAAGTCCTCCATGAAGGTCTCGACGATCCCGCGGGTGATGGTCAGCTCGTCGAAGCGGAATGCGTCACGCTCCAATGACATGGCTTCGTCCCTTTCTGCCGTCGCGCTCAGATGGCGAGCGCTCTCGAGCCGGGCGGCGACAGCGGCTCACAGGAACGCCGCCGACGAGGGCGCCGGCGGCGTGAGATGCCGCTGAGCTATCGCTTCCCTACGCCGGTGCTAACCGGATCAGGTTCCGGGGTCGGCGGTTGGTCCCGCCATCTCAGCCGCTGGCTCCCCCAGCGAGGCGTATCTGTTCGTTCCGTCGAAGGTTACCACCGCGTTCACGGGGAGTCAAGCACGCGAACACCCTCCCGGCGTCACCACGGCATTGTCCTGTCCCGGTCCCGATCCTTCAGCCCGAAGATCAGTTGCGTATGCTCCCGACGTAGCAGCCAGCCATCGCGAGGGCGGCGCTTGCGTATCTCCAGCGGCCAGGCCTCAACGCGGTAGGAGTACTGCCTGGGCGCCCCCAACTCAATCCACCGCCGCGTGATCTGGCACAGCGCGTCGTATGCTCTGCCGCCGAAGGCCTGAACCGCGTCCGCAGCAACCACACACAGGTCCCCGCTCTCCGGCTGGCTCATCGCGAACCGGGAGCCGATCTGCTCCACCTGCAGCCCTTCGAGCTGCGCGAAGAACGCCAGGCCCCGCAGCATGTACGACATGGAGTGCTCCGGGAGGCCCAGGTAGCCCCACGGCGCCTCACGCTCCTCGGCTTCGCGCCCATCGGCCAGCTCCTCAAGGCGCTCGTCCGCGTCCCGGCGGGCTACCTCGTCGGTCCCGTAGTCGCCCCGCAGCGTCATGAAGCCGGACCAGCCCACCACCTCACCCTTCAGGCACCGCTTCCGCCGCCACAGCCGCAGGTTCAGGCACATGCTGCTTCCGGGCAGGTCCCGCAGCGTCACCAGCAGCGCCCCACCCGGCGCGAGCTGCTCCGCCCAGTGCGGCGAGATCTCATGGCAGTTCGCGGTGGTGATGATGCGGTCGTAGGGCGCCCCCTCCTCATGCCCGTGGCCTCCGTCCCCGTGGAGGATGCTCACATTCGCAGTCCCGGCCCGCCGGATGTGCCGCCGCGCCCCCAGCACCACGTCCTCCTGGATGTCGATGGCGGTCACGCTGCCCTCCGGGCCGACGATGTGTCCCATCAGCGCCGCGTTCCAGCCCGTCCCGGCCCCGATCTCCAGCACCTTCATCCCCGGCTCCGGCAGGAGCGTCTCCAGCATATCCGCCACCAGCGGCGGCTGGGAGGTGGAGCTCCTCGGCGTCCCGTCCTCCACGTGGCTGACCAACGCGGCCTCGCTGTATATGCGGCGGAGCTGCTCCTCCGTCGGCGCCTCGGGGTCCACCTCCACCAGCTCGTCAAGCCCGTCGCCCTCGTAGTAACGGTCCACGAACAGGTGGCGGGGGACCGCGCGAAAGGCCTCCTCCACCGCCTCAGTGCGTATCGATCCTGCGACGCGCCATCGATCGACGAAGGCGCGCTGCAGCTCGGTGATCAGGGCCTCTCGCTCTCGTGTATCCATAACCTTCTCCCCTCGGGAGCTCAGCTTGACAGCGCTCTCCGACCCCTCTATCATACCCGCGGCCACCCAGGGCGCAAAGGGGATGCGTAATGCAGACACATCTCTGCCCCGCCACGATCCGCTACACCGGCCATCAGCTCCGCTCCCTCTGGATCTTCGACGAGTTCGGCCTGCAGGGCGACGCCATCGTGGCCTTCGTGGGCCCCTGCCGGGTGGAGCTCTCGGAGATGGTGGATCGCGCGAACGTGGCCGCCGGCCAGCCCATCGAGGCCGCTCAGATGCTGCACTTCATCGCCGAGCACTTCGACCGCGACCTGAACCGCGCGGTGCTCCGCCAGCGTCTCTTCATCTGTCTTATCGCCGAGCGGCTGGGCGCGCTGGGGTCCGTGCCGCCGCTGCGCCGAGACGGTGATGACCTCTACGCCGCCGAGCGCAAGCTCTCGGTCTCCATCGCCACCATCTCGCCGGTCTCCGCGCTCATGCATGTGGGGCTGAACGTCGATCCCGCGGGCGCGCCGGTGGATGCCGCCGGTCTCGGCGAGTGGGGCGTGGACGTCGAGGCGCTGGCCGAGGAGCTGCTGGAGGCCTACGCGGGCGAGATCGAGGACGCGCATCTGGCAACCTGCAAGGTCCGAGGAGTTCAATGACGGTGCCCGGTAACGACGACCGCGACATCACAGGGACGCACAGGCCTCAGTCCGGACCCGAGGAGGCCGCGGAGTACTACCAGGTCCCCCAGGAGCCGACCGTTGAGGAGCTGCTGGAGGAGGTTGACACCGGGGTCCGGGCGCCGCTGGTGGAGATCTTCACCTCCATCCAGGGCGAGGGGCTCTTCGCCGGCCTGCAGCAGATCTTCATCCGCTTCGCCGGCTGTGACCTGGGGTGTCCCTGGTGCGACACGCCCCAGGCGCTGGGCGACCCCGGCGACGAGGTGTGGTGCCAGTCCAAGCCCGGCGTGCGTGGCTTCAGCATCCCCAATCCGGCCCGGGTGGATGACGTGGTGGATGTCGTCAAGCGCATGCTCAAGTACGATGAGGAGAGCGCGATCCACTCCATCTCCCTCACCGGGGGCGAGCCGCTGATGCACCCGGAGTTCGTCGCTGCACTGGCCACGATGCTCCGCAGGTTCGATCTGCCCATCATGCTGGAGACCAACGGCCAGCGCCCTGATGACCTGCAGCAGGTACTGCGCATGATCGACTGGGTGGCGGCGGACTTCAAGCTCGACAGCGCCATGGGCCGGCCGATGAACGCCGAGGCCCGCCGGGAGTTCCTGCGCCTTGCGCAGTACAAGCGTGTCTTCGTGAAGATCGTGGTCACTGAGGCCGCGGACGACGAGGAGATGGTGGAGGTCTTCGACCAGATCGCGGACGTGGACCCCGCCTGTCCGGTCTTCCTGCAGCCGGTGACCCCCGTGAACAATGTGCGGCCGCCCAGGGGCCTGGACCTGCTCCGCTATCGGGCCCTCGCTCTGAGGCGGCTGCGCGACGTGCGCATCATGCCGCAGGTGCACAAGGTTCTGGGGCTGCCGTAGCTGCAAGCGGCGAGCGCCGAGCACGCGCCGCCCGCGGTGGCACCTGTCATGTCACTGCTGCCGGTATCCGCCATCCTGAACGTTGCGGCTGTACACCTGTGTCAACTCCCGCTTCCCGCCGTTGGGCCTTACCATGAAGGTAGGAATCACCACCACCATTCCCGTCGAGATTCTCCTGGCCGCCGACACGGAGCCGGTGGACCTCAACAACATCTTCATCACCGACCCCGAGGCAGCCGGGCTGGTGGGGCGCGCGGAGACCGATGGCTTTCCACGAACCGCCTGCGCCTGGATCAAGGGCATCTACGCCGCCACGCTCAAGCACCAGATTCCGGTGGTGGTCGCCGTCACCCAGGGCGACTGCGCCCAGACCCACGCTATGATCGAGACCCTCACCGAGCATGGCGTGCGCATCATACCCTTCGCCTATCCCTACGACCGGGACGCCGAGCTGCTGCGGGCCCAGATCCAGCGGTTGGCGGACCATTTCGGCGTCACCTGGGATGAGGCCGAAGGGCAGCGCCAGCGCCTGCGCTCCGTGCGCCGGAAGGTGGCCGAGATCGACCGCCTCACCTGGCGGGAGGGCCTTGTCAACGGCTGGGAAAACCACTATTATCAGGTGTGTTGCAGCGATTTCAACGGGGACCCCGGGCGATTCGAGGCCGAGATCGACGAGTTCCTGGAGAGGGCCGGGCAGCGGACGCCGGATGAGGCCACGGTGCGCATCGGCGTGGCGGGCGTTCCGACCATCTTCAGCGATCTCTACGAGTTCATCGAGGGGCTTGACGCCCGCGTGGTGCTCAACGAGATGCAGCGGCAGTTCACCATGGCCGATTGCCTGGACTGTGAGCTGCTGGAGCAGTATCGCCGCTACACCTATCCCTATCAGCTCGCCGGCCGCCTCGACGATCTGCGGCGGCAGATCGAGCTGCGACGTATCGACGGGCTGATCCACTACACCCAGGCGTTCTGCTTCCGGCAGATCCAGGACCTGCTGATCAAGCGCCATCTGGATCTCCCGGTGCTGTCGTTGGAAGGGGAGAACCCAGGGCCCCTGGATGCCCGCACCAGACTCCGGGTCGAAGCCTTCATCGAGACGCTCCAGGCGCGAGCCCGGCGCTGACAGCGCCATGGCAGTCGCGCTCGGGGCGTCGCAGAGCAGTTCATGGACGCCAAGAGAGGTGAGTCGCATGTCCACGACGACCAGGACGCTGGCGGTTGCCCTGCTGATCGGCCTCGTCGCGACGGCTGTGGGGTTCGCCGATGTCGCCGGCCCGCGGCTGGAGGGAACCGCCACGCTACGCGGCGGCGAGACCATCACCGGCCTCATCCAGATGGCGCAGCTCGGACTCGTGGAGGGCGGCGAGATCGGCTCCCGTGTGCCCGACGGTGGCCACATTGCCATAAGGAGCGGCGACGAGGTGAGGAAGGTCCCCGCCACTGACATCGCTGCGATCGACGTGCAGTGGGCCCAGACCGGCACCGAGGAGGCTCCCCGGTGGAAGATCCAGCAGCTCAACGTCACCACCACGAGCGGCGAGGTCGTCACCGGCACACCAACCTGGGTGGTGCACGTGACGACGCTGGATATCGAGGAGGCCGACGGCACGCGGCGGCGCGTCTTCGCCTTCCCGCCCACGGGAACGGGCTTTACGCCCGACAACCTCATGGTCAAGTTGACACTCGGCGAGGCTGCCCCTGCAGAGGCCGAGGCTGCCCCCGCTGAGGCTGAGGCCGCCCCGGCTGAGGAGGAAGCTGCCCCGGCTGAGGCCGAGACCGCTCCCGCCGAGGCCGCCCCGGCCGAGGAGGAAGCTGCCCCCGCTGAGGAAGAGGCCGCCCCTGCAGAGGCGGAGGCCGCGCCAGCCGAA
>JAYENL010000023.1:0-15076 GCA_034722055.1 Armatimonadota bacterium | reverse complement strand
AGGCCGAACATCGGCTGATCGATCAGCGCCCACGCGAAGCCGCCGGGCTGCTCGGCGAAGAGCAGCTCCCCGAAGCGATCCGGCTCCAAGAACTTCGCGTAGGTGGGGGACCAGATGCTGAGCTGGCCCTCGCCGGCGTAGCGCTCGCGGCCGACATTGAAGCCCCAGACGTCGCCGGGCTGGGGCGCGCCGCCAAGGCTCTCGAGGCCGATCGCGACCTCCACCGCCCAGAGGCCATCGCCGGTCTGCGCAGCGACATCGATGTCGGCGTCCCAGGAGGCGTCGCCGGGGATGCGATCATCGTAGATGGTGCCGATGCTGCTGACGATCACATGCGCGTAGGTCTTGCGATCGTGGTTGGTATCCAGGAACAGCTCGATGCAGTCGTCGCGCCACACAGCGTCATCGCGCTCGGTCATCTGAGCCCGGAGCGCGTCCACGTTCGGCTCCTCGCAGCGCACGCCGACGTAGAGCTTCTCGGCGCCCCAGCACACGCGGGCGTCCGTGTCCACCGGCGCGAACGCGGACATGTCCGTCTGAACAAAGCCGCGCAGGATCGCCGAGGACTCCGTCCAGCAGCCGTCGTCGAGGCGCCCGTCGATGCTTGGCGGCGCATCGGTCATGCCCGCCGTGGCGACGGGCGTCGGAGCGAGGTCAGCGCCGAACAGCGGCGAGGCGAGGGACGGGATGACCAGCAGCATCAACCAGCGCATGGATATCCTCCCAGTCGGTCGGTACATGCACCTACGCTCTGAGGTTTGCCGCGCGGGAGGGGGAATCCTTCAGAAGAGGTCGTCGTGGTAGGCGTAGTAGGCCCACTTGCCGATGCGGTCGATGGGCTCGCGCTGCCGCGGTTCGCCGGCCTCGACCGACCAGGGATCATGTTCGTAGGTGCCGTCGGACTCGTATACGAGCTGCTCTGCGGTGCTCGGTGGCTGGATGGGGACGCCGTAGTAGTTCATCGGGGCCTCGGCGTAGAGCAGGAAATCGTCTCCCCCGTCGAGGGGCACGTAGACCCACGGATCGTGGAGTGGGGGCCGCGGGTCGGGGATCGCACCGAGGTGCTGCGGCACCAGCGCCTCAAGCTCCTCGGGGTAGCGCTCGTGGTCGCGGTGGTACTGCGCTAGGGCAGCGATGATCGGCTGCGCGGCCCGCGTGGCTGCGGCTAGCCTGGGCCTCTTCTCGTCTCGCCAGACGCGCTCGTACTTACACTCCATCCACTCCCAACACCCTACCAGGAGACCGATCGCGAGAAGGGGAACGCTGACGGCAGCAATCAAGCAGCACCGACGACCTCTGCGCCCCTCATCGTCGGGCTCACTCATGATAGTACCCGTCAGTGTATGGTGGGCTCCAGCGTCTCCCGCTCGGGACGGATCTCGGCGAGGCGCACGACGCGGCCGCCCTGCCGCTGGGAGCGATCCGCGGCCACCAGCACCGCGATGGCCTCCAGCATGTCATCGTAGTGCACCGGCGGCTCGCCCGACCGCACCATCTCCAGAAAGCGCGTCATCATGTGCACGTAGAACGTGTGGCCCGTGACCTCGAAGCGCACGGACGTGTCGCCGGTGAAGAGCTGTCCCTGGTGGCGGGGCGCGGCCTCGCGCAGAAGCTGCAGGCTCGCAGAGCGCCCGTCGGCGAAGCTGCAGGAGAGCAGGTCGAACTCGTGCTCGCCGAGGTTGGCGACGCTCTCCACGCCCGGGCCCATGATGGCGTTGAGCATGTCTGACAGGTGAATGCCGTAGAAGAACAGCTCGCCGGGGCCGATGAGGTCGGCGTGCACGATCTCCTCGTCGCCGATCTCCTCCAGCGCCGCCTGCAGCTCGTCGGCGTAGCGGAGGCCCGACGCGGACATGACGGGCGCGCCGTGCTCCAGCGCCAGGCTGATGATGTCACGGGCGTCGTCCATGTGCAGCGCCAGGGGCTTGTCGATGAAGACCGGCAGCCCCTCCTCCAGGAAGGGCTGAGCCTGGCGCAGGTGCTGGGCGCCGTCGCGGGAGCAGATCAGCGCCGCGTCCACCATCCCCAGCAGGTCGCGAGGATTGTGGACGACGATCTCAATCCCCCACTCCTGCTGGAGCTGCGCGATCCGCGCGGGGTCGTTGTCCTGATTGCACAGGGCGGCCACCACCGCGCCGTCCAGGTGCATGGGCTCGGAGGAGTCGGTGTTGAAGATGCGGCAGAAGGCACCCACGTGCGTGGATTCAAGCGAGACGATGCCGAGCTTGATCACTGCTGCTCACGCCCTTCCCGGCGCCTGCGGCGGCGCTCGGCCCAGCCCTCGATGGTCCGCTGATCCGCGCGCTCGATGGCCAGCGAGCCGGGCGGCACATCCTTGGTGATCACCGAGCCGGCGGCGGTGTAGGCGCCCTCGCCCACGGTCACCGGAGCTATCAGGATGGTGTCGCTGCCGATGAAGACGCCATCCTCGATGGTCGTCTGGTGCTTGTCGAACCCGTCGTAGTTGCAGGTGATGGCCCCGGCGCCGATGTTGCAGTCCTCCCCCACGGTGGAGTCGCCGAGATAGGAGAAGTGCTGCATCTTCGACTTATCGCCCAGGTGCGAGCGGTTCATCTCCGCCGAGCTGCCCACCTTGCAGCCTGCGCCCACCGTGCTGTTGCCGCGAAGAAGGGAGAAGGGGCCGACCTGCGAGCCGTCCCCCACCTCGCTCTCATCGATGACCGTGTGATCTCGCACCAGAACCCCATCGCCGATGGTGGCCGAGCGCAGCGTCACCTGCCCCCGGATCTCGCATCCGCAGCCCACCGTGGTCTCGCCCAGCAGATGGCAGCCGGGGCCGATGACCGTATCCCGCCCCACGCTGACGCCGGCGTCGATGAAGGTGGAGGGCGGATCCACCAGGGTCACCCCCGCCAGCATCAGCTCCTCCCGAATGCGGTCGCGGGCAACGCGTTCGGCCTCGGCGAGCTGCACGCGGTCGTTGATGCCCATGACCTCGGAGGCATCGGCCGTGGCGAGGGCCGAGACCCTCCGTCCGTAGGCCACCAGCGCGCCCAGAGCGTCCGTGAGGTAGAGCTCGCCCTGTTCGTTGTCGGGCGTGATCTGCCCCAGCGCGGCGCTCAGCGCGCCCGCCTCGAAGACGTAGATGCCGGTGTTGATCTCCCGGATGGCGAGCTGCTCATCGCTGGCGTCGGCGTGCTCGACGATGCCGGAGACGGCTCCGGATGCGTCGCGGACGATCCTCCCGTAGCCGGTGGGGTCATCCATCTCGGTCGTGAGAACGGTCGCCGCCGCCCCCTCGGCGCGGTGATGGGCCACCAGCGCCCGCAGCGTCTCGGACTTCACCAGCGGGATGTCGGCGTAGGTGATGAGCACCTCGCCCTCAAAGCCCTCCAGCGCCGGCTGGGCGCAGATGGCGGCGTGGCCGGTGCCGCGCTGTTCGGGCTGCTCGCAGGTGTCCGCACGGCCGGAGATCGCCTCCACGACGCGCTCCGCGCCGACGCCGACCACCACGATGCAGCGCTCCGGCCCCAGCTCGCCGATGGTGCGCAGCACGTGGTCGATCATGGGCCGCCCGGCCACCTCATGCAGCGGCTTGGGCACGTCCGAGCGCATCCGCGTGCCCTCACCGGCCGCCAGTATCACGCACGCAAGTGGCACCTGTATCTCTCCTTGAACGCCTCGGCAAGTCGAAGCGGCGACTCCCTGGTGGGGGCCGCCGGCTGTCATCTCACCATGTCGCCCACGTCACTCGCCGCGGCGGAAGCAGTGGCAGACCGGCTCCTCCTGCTCCTCCTCGGCCGCGGGCTGCTCCTTTTCGGCCGGCGGGCACTCCACGCCCAGCGCGGCCGTAACAGCCTCCTCCAGCCGCCGGTCATCACCCTCCGTGTAGCCCTCGTGATAGTGGGTGATCTTGCCGTCGCGGCCGATGATGAAGATCGCGGGCAGGGCCCGGACATGGTAGAGCTTGGAGATCCGCCGCTCCAGGTCGGAGGCCACGGGATGAGCGATCTCCTGCTCCCGGATGAGCGCCCGAACCTGCTCCAGCCCCTCCTCGTCCTCGTCGAGGCTGATGGAGAGCAGCCGCATGCCCTCCTGGCTGTAGCGATCCGCCAGCTCCTCCAGCATCGCCAGGTGCTTGCCGGCGTCCCGGTACCAGGTGATGAAGAAGTTCAGCACCGCGACCTTCCCCTTCCACTCGGCGAGCTTGATGGGGGTGCCCTCCAGGGTCGTGGCGGTGAACTGCGGGGCCTCTGTGCCGGGCGCCAGCGGCTGGGGCGTCTCTTCGGTGTCGGCCGCGCTCACCAGACACAGACACGCCAGGAGCACAATGACAGCGGCTCGCATACGCACCACCTCCCGCCGGCTAGCTAGGGCAGTCGCGGGGTGATTCGAGCCTACAGGGCTGAGGACCTTCTCCTGTCGCGGTAGGCGGCGGCCATGTCGGCCACCTCTTGGGGCGTGGCGACGGCGATGAGCACGATGCGGTTGTCGCCGGAGGTCCATGAGGTCATGCAGGTCTCCCCCACTTCGCGGATGTCGAAACCGCCCACCCGCTCGGTGACCAGCCAGCCGGTGCGGTATGGGTGCCAGTCACGGGGCCCCTCCACCACAGACACCGGGCAGCTCCCCACGTGGTAGATGGTCCAGGCGACCCCCAGGCCGTCCACGGTCACAGGGAGGGTGCGGCGCTCCACCCAGCGCTCCGACCAGGGATTGCAGCTTACGGTGGCGTAGCCGTCGGGAGGGAAGGGGCCGGTGACGCCCGCGTGCTGGTAGTGCAGATTCGTCAGCTCCAGCGCCCGGTCGGCGCCCATGAAGTAGACCGTGCTGAGGATGAACGCGATGCTGATGGCGATGGCGCCGACGGCCGCGATGCCCACCAGCCGGCGGACCGCCGCCACCGACCGTGCCCGCACCGGCTCCCCATCGGCCTGGTCCAGCCGCGCCTGCAGGCGGGAGTGGAAGCCCTCCGGGACCGCCTCGGCGGACGGCGCCTCGCGCTCCACCAGCCGCTTGGCGGCCATCATCTCTCCAGCCCGTTCGCTGCAGTCCGAGCACGCGAGCAGGTGCGCGGCGACGATCTTCCGCCGCCTCGCGTCCAGCTCCCCGTCCACCAGCGGGGCAAGAAGCTCTCTGATCTCCCGACAGCGCTCATTCATCCTCAGATCAGTCCTCGCGCCTGTGCGTACTCTCTGAGCTTTTCCTGCAACAGGCCCCGGCCGCGGGCGATCCGCGAGCGCACCGTGCCGATGGGTATGTCCAGCGCCTCCGCGATCTCGTTGTAGGACATCCCGTGCATGTCACACAGAACCACGGCCTCGCGAAACACCTCCGGGATCTCGCTCAGCGCCTCCTCCACCTCGGCGTCGAGCTGTCCCTCCAGCGCCGCCAGCTCCGGGTCCTCAGCCGCGTCCTCGCGGGAGACCTTTCCCAGCTCCTCCCGCGGCAGCAGGTCCCAGGTGGTCATCTCCGGGGTCCGCCGCCGCCTGCGGAACTCGTTGATATACGTGTTGGTGAGGATCCGCAGGATCCAGGCCCGGAAGTTGGTTCCAAGCTCGAACTGATCGAAGGCCCCGTAGGCCTTCAGGAGCGCCTCCTGGGCGACGTCCTCAGCGTCGGCCTGATCGCCGGTCATGCGCAGGGCGGCGTGGAAGATGTCGCGCTCATGTTTTCGAACCAGCCGCTCGAACTCGTTGCGCCGTGAGGCGCCGCGGGAGCTCGAGCTGATCAGCCTGAGCGTCATCGGGGCGCTCCCCGTGCGAGGCCCGTTCAGGGCCTCCGTTGATGATAACGTCGGGAGGGGTTGCGGCGGTTCCCGCCGCCGGGGACCTCATCCCCCGGCCCGCTGGTCCTCCCCCGTCGCCAGCGACTTGATGGGTCTGCGAATGTACCGGCGCATGCCACGGAACCACCGCTCCGCGGAGGGCCGCGCGGTGAGCTTCTCGCGCTCCTCGTCGGTCAGCAGGTGCGGGGCGACGCGCTCCTTGAGCTTGCAGACCGCCCGCCGGTCATTGTCCCGAATGTACGGAAGCACCAGAGCCGCCAGAGGGTTCGCCCCCGCCATGATGGCTGCCGCGAAGTCAACCAGCACCGGCTGCCCGTCGGCGGTCACCAGGATGTTGTCAAGCTTCTCCAGGTCCCCGTGCGCGATGCCGCGCTGGTGAAGCCTGGCGATCAGCGCCTCCAGGCGGCTGAAGAACTCCGGCCCGAAGTCCGGCTCCTCCACCTCCGTGACACAGCGGGCATCGATGTAGTTCAGCACCACCGTCCACGGCTGCGGCGTGCTCAGGAGTCTCGGCACGTTCGCAATCCCCTCCGCTCGGCGCAACGCCGCCGCCTCCCGCTGGGCCAGGAAGGAGCCGAGGATGGCGCGCTTGAACAGACTCCCGCCCCGGCCGTAGTCCTTGACCACCGCATCCTGCCCCGCAACGCGAACGCGGCGCACCTCCGGCCGCGCCCGCCAGGCCGTGCGCAGCACCTCCACGGTCAGCCGGTCAACATCCTCGGGCATCAGCGAGTCCCAGTCGCCGACACTCACTGCTCCGCCTCCTCACTGCCGAGACCCGAGCTCACCTGTGCCCTCGCCAGGGCGGTCGTCACCCGAATGGCGCCGAAGGGGCACTTGGCGCACTCCATGCAGCTCACGCACACGTTGCTCCCCAGGTCCCTCCGTGGGTCGATGCCCGCCGGACACTCCCGCACGCACCACATGCAGTCGGTGCACTTATCGCGATCGTAGTGCATTCGTATGAAGCTGACGCCATTGCACAGCGAGAAGATCGCGCCCAACGGACAGAAGGCGTGGCAGAACGGGCGCCGGATGAGGACGAAGCTGACCAGAAAGGCGACCAGGATGCCGATCTTCAGCACCCACCACCCGCCGAGGGCCTCCCGAAGCTGAGGCTGGACGATGGGCTGGAAGATGCTTCCCTGCAGCGCCCCCTGCGGGCAGAGCTTGCAGAACCACGGCTCCCAGGTCAGGTACGGGACGATCAGCGCCAGTCCCACCAGCGTCACGTACTTGAAGTAGCCCGCCCACCGCGGCAGCCGCCAGTGCCTTCGGCGCAGGCGGCCGAGCAGGTCCTGCACCAGGCCGAAGGGACAGAGCCAGCCGCACATGGCCCGGCCGATGAGAGCGCTGGCGGCCAGCATCGTGCCGAGAATGTAGAGCGGGGCCAGCAGCGAGGCCCTCAGCGCCGGCATGGAGTCCTGCAGCGCGCCCAGCGGGCACGCCACCCCGGCGGTGGGACAGGCCCAGCAGTTCAGGACCGGAAAGCAGACGCCGCGCAGGTCGATCAGGAACCGAGCGTTGACGAGGAAGGCGGCAGCGAGCTGCACGTGGCGGCGGATGCGAAGATACAGAGGGACGCGCTGCGCGTCGCCGTCGGCCATGGCCCTATCACTCCAGGCCGATGCAGGCCGTGCACAGCGTCATGGCATGGCTGCGCACCCAGGTGTGCTGGCCGAGGTGAACGCCGTAGGCCATGGCGGCGATGCCCAACAGGGCCAGTGGAAGCCAGAGCCAGCGCACGGAAGCCACCCTCACAGGTTGCGCAGGTACATGCAGTCACGGAGGACAGCGGCCCGCTTATCTTCGCAGTTTGAGGGGCTGAACTCCACCGCCACGTATCCCCCGTAGCCGCTCTGGCGCAAGCGATCGATAAGGGGCGCGTAGTTAATGACGCCGTCGGCCAGAGCCACTCGCTCCACGCGCTCGGGGTCACCGTTGAGGGGGCCGTAGTTCTGGGCGTGGAGGTGGAAGACGTCAGGGACAACGTGCTCCAGCCGCTCCAGCGCCGCCTCACCGTTGAGGCTCGGCGCGGCCTGGTAATTCAGCCCGAAGTGATCGGAGCCAACTTCATCGACCAGCCGGCGCGCGCTCTCGCCGGTGTCCGCCAGGGTGTTGTTGTGCATCTCGGCCGCCAGCCGCATCCCCATCTTCTCGGCCGCAGCCGCGGCTCCGGCGCACTCCTCGACCGTTTGCTTCCAGATGTCCTCGTCCGCCTCATCCGACCCGACGTCGCTGGCCCAGACCCGGATGACCGGCGCGTCCAGGCCAGCCGCGATCTGCAGCGCGTCCCGCAGCGGCGTGCTGTCCCTCTCCGTCGCGCCGAGGCACACGTAGGATCCGAAGACCGCCACCTTCAGCCCCCGGTCGGCGACCATCCTCCTGGCCGCCTCCACGCGATTGGCGTCGTACTCCTCGGAGATATGGGGCTCTCGACCCCAGATCTCCACCCCGTCCAGCCCCCCCTCGCAGGCGATATCCAGGCTGTACTCAAGCAGCCGCTCGCGGAAGGCGATCGTGCACAGAGCCGTCTTCATCAGTTGGGGACTATCCCCTGACACCTGCCACTACCCCTTCCCCCCGCGCACCTGTGACGATTCATGAGCTCCGGCGGTCGCCTCCTCGACCGCCTTGCCCCGCACTGCCGGCGGCTTGTGTTACCGCTCGATCTCGACCGGCCGGCCGCTCTCCGCGGACTCGTGGATGGCGACCAGAACGCGCGTGTTCTCCAGTCCGTCCCCCGGGCTGACGGACGGCTCCCGACCCTCTATGACGCAATCGGCGAAGTGGCGAATGCTCTGAACCCCGAAGCCGTTGGGCACGCCCTGGATGTCGGTGACGACAGCCACGTCCGGATACTCCCCGCCCTCGTCGGGAGTGAAGGTCTGCAGCATCCGGTGCGAGCTGGCGTCGGCGAAGGCCGTGCCCTCCGAGCCGATCATCTCCAGCTTGAAGTCGAAGACGGTGGGCATCTCCTCGGACATGATCCAGCAGGTCTCGACGTGCGCCACGCCCCCACCCTCCAGCTCCGCGATGGTCAGGAAGAAGTCCGGGGTGTCGATCCCCCGGGCCTTCAGCACCTCCGAGCGCGACACGGAGTATACCCGTGAGACCTCGTCGTCGAACAGCCACCTCACCAGGTCCACGGCGTGACTGCCCAGAAACCAGATCACCGTGGAGTCCCCGGCCCAGCTCAGCATCTGCGTGGGGACGAAGATGGTGTCATTGAGCCGCACCGTCAGCATCTGCGGCTCCCCCATCTCCCCGGACACGATCTTCTCCTTGATGCCCCACATGGCCGGGTTCCACCGGTTGTGGAAGTCCACCATCAGCGTCACGTCGTTGGCCTCCGCCGCGTCGATCATGGCCTGGCAATCCCCCACAGTGGTGGCCATAGGCTTCTCCAGCAGCACGTCCTTGCCGGCCTCGGCGGCGGCAATGGCGATCTCGCGATGCAGGAAGTCGGGGGTGACGACGGAGACGGCGTCGATGCTCTCGTCGGCCAGCAGCTCCTGGTAGTCAGTGGTCCAGCGCCCGGCCCCGTACTGCTCGGCGCGCTGCCGCACCAGCTCCTCGTTGAGGTCGCAAATGCACACCAGCTCCGCGTCCGGGTGTGTCGAGTAGGTCATCAGGTGCGTCTCACCCCACACGCCCGTGCCGATGACTCCGAAGCCGCGGCTCTCCCTCACTGTCAGCACCTCGCTGGCCGTCAGTTCTCTCCCGCTCACCCCTGGATGCGTCGGGGACCGGCCCTCCAGAGGCACCGCGATTATAAGCCATACCGAAAAAGCCTGTCAACGTGGCTTCGCCCGGCTTCTGGCGGCCTTGATTGCTCCTGTCCTTTGGGGCGCGGGCGGGGGCTGTGGCTGCGGGGAGAGCCGCCAAGCGCCTCCGGGCGCCCTCGCCCGCGTGCCGTGAGCAGCTCGCACTCTCCGTGAGACTGCGCAGTGCCCCGCCCCCCAGCGGGCCTTACCTTTACCCACATCGTGGCGAGTGGCGATTCGCTGTCTGCCGTCCGGAGGGGCCGTCTGAGGCTCCAGCATCGTTCGCTGGAGCCGAAGCCGGCCCGGCATTTGGCCGTCCAGGCCGCCGATTGCGTCACTTCGCCCCCAGCGGGCCGACTTCGCGCGCTCCTGAGGAGCGCCCTCAGGCGGCCCCTCCACGGCCAACAGCCCTCCCCAACTTGTGGGTAAAGGTAAGCCAGTGGGCAATGCTATCACCTCCGCGCCCCGCGAGGTCCCCGCCTCCTCGCCGCCGAAGGACTCCCCGCGGACCCGCAGTATTCGATGATTGAGCCCGACCGAATGGAACGAGAGGGCGAGACAGATGTCTGATTCCCCAAAGATCTACTTCATGAACCAGAGTGAGAGCGCCCTGCAGTGGTTCTTCCGCGGCCCTTCCGCGGCCCGGGCTCGGGAGCTGGGGTGGGACATCTGGATCAACGACCGCGGCGAGGCCATCGAGCCCCAGGAGTGGGCGGAGATCATCGCGGACGCCGAGGCCCTGCTCACCACCTGGGGCTCGCCGAAGCTCGATGCAAAGCTGCTGGCCAACAACGAGGCGCTGCGCATCGTCGGCCACGTGGGCGGGTCGGTGGCACCCTATGTGTCCGAGGAGATTTTCGAGCGTGGCGTGCGGGTGTGTACCGCTAATCCGTTGATGGCCCGGTCGGTGGCGGAGCACTGCATCATGCTGATGCTCATGGGCCTGCGCCGCGCCCACGATCACATCAAGCTCGGCACGCGCTGCGAGACCATGAACCACTACAAGGACTGGCGGGTGCGCGTGCCACAGGACTGCCGCATCGGCATCTGGGGCTTCGGCGACATCGCCTCCTGGGTGCTGGAGATGCTGCGGCCATTCGAGCCGCGCCAGGTGCTGGTGGTCAGCGGCCACCTCAGCGAGGAGGACGCGGCGGAGAGGGGCATGCGCAAGGTGGAGTTCGATGACCTCTTCCGCGAGGCGGACGTGATCTTCACGCTGGCCGGGATGACGGTGGAAAACACCGGGCGCGTCGGCGCCGAGCAGCTCCGGGCGATGAAGAGCGGATCGATCATCATCAACGTGGGCCGGGCGCCGCTGATCCAGCCTGACGCCCTGCTCGCGGAGCTGCAGACCGGGCGCATCATGGGCATCTTCGATGTCTACGAGAAGGAGCCGCTGCCGGATGACCACCCGTTCAATGAGCTGCCCAACGTGATCCTCAGCCCGCACTACGCGGGCACCGGCCGGGACGCGCGCTACATGGAGGCCATGCTCGACGAGATCGACCGCTTCTTCCGCGGCGAGGAGCTGCAGTACGAGATCCGGCAGTCGCGGGCCAGGCAGATGACGGACATGGGCGCCGTGCGAGAGGCGCAGAAGAGCCAGTAGCGAGACCGCCGCAGCAGGGAGACGATGCTATGAGCCACAGTGACAGTGATGCGCGATTGAAGATCGGCTGGTCTCAGACCGAGATCACCCCGCCCGAGCCGACGCTGATCGCGGGGCAGTTCCACGCCCGCGTCTCGGAGGGCGTTCAGGACCCGATTACGGCGACCGTGCTCGCCCTGGAGCAGGATGACGAGCACGTGGTCTTCGTAAGCTGCGATCTCGCCGTGATCTCGGACGAGTTGCGCGAGGCGGTCACGGAGCGCCTGGAGGCGGAGAGGCCCCGGGCGCAGGCGATCATCATGAACGCCACGCACACGCACACCGCGCCGGAGATTCGATACAGGCGCTTCGGCGACGGACACACCTCGGCGTACGCAGGCGTCGCTCTGGACGTCATGGAGATTGCCGAGTACGTGGACTTTGCCGCCGAGCGGATCGCGGCGGCGATACGTGAGGCCTGGCACGACCGGGCGGAGGGCTCGGTGGCCTTCGGCCTCGGATACGCCGTCGTGGGCCGCAACCGGCGATGGGTGGACGTGGACGGCCGCTCGACGATGTACGGCGACACGGACACGCCCCAGTTCAGCCACATCGAGGGGTACGAGGACCACAGCGTCAACCTGCTGGCGACCTACGACGCCGCGCATGAGCTGACGGGCGTGATCGTCAACGTGCCCTGCCCCTCCCAGGTGACGGAGGCCCTGTTCGTCATCAGCGCCGACTACTGGCATGAGACGCGCCAGGAGCTGCGCGGCCGCCTGGGTGAGAACCTCTTCGTGCTGCCGCAGGCCTCCGCCGCCGGCGATCAGTCGCCGCACCCGATCTACGAGAAGCGCGCGGCCGAGCGTATGCTCCAGCTCAAGGGCCGCAGCGAGCGAGAGGACATCGCCCACCGGATCGCCGACGCGGTCGAGGAGGTGCTGGGCTTCCTGGGCGGTACGCTGGACGCCTCTCCGGGGCTGCACCATGAGCTGAAGACGCTGGCCGTGCCCTTGCGCGCGCTGACCGAGGATGACGTCCGGGCCGCCGAGGAGGAGGCCGCCGTCTGGCGACAGCGGTATGAGGCTGAGATGCAGACGCTGGAGGAGAACCCGGAGCTTCGCGACGAGCCGCGCTGGTACGTTGATGTCACGAGGTGCCACCGCCGCATGCGCTGGTATCAGGGAGTGGCCGAACGCTTCGAGCTGCAGCAGGAGGACCCGCGCAGGTCGGTGGAGGTCCACGTCGTCCGACTCGGCGACGTCGCGTTCGGGACCAACCCGTTCGAGTACTACCTCGACTTCGGCACCTACATCAAGGCCCGAAGCCCGGCGGTGCAGACGTTCCTGGTGCAGCTCGCCGGAGCGGGCACCTACGTCCCCAGCGCCAGGTCCGTCGCCGGCGGGGGCTACGGCTCAGTGCCCGCAAGCACGCCCATCGGGCCCGAAGGCGGGCGCCAGGTGGCGGACGTGACCATCGAGACGATCCAAGAGATGTGGACGGACACCAGGTAGAGATCACCCATGCGAAGCCAGACCACACGCCGGCTCATCATCGTAGGCCTCTCCGTGTGCCTCGCCTCCGCGGCATTCCCCGCCGAGGGATGGCGCATCGCCATCGGTGGCGGCCGCATCACCGGGATCGTGGGGACGCTTGCGAAGTACGGGCTCCCACGCGCCTACCTCACGGACGAGGAGCTGGCCGACCACCAGGTGCTGGCCGACTTCAAGGTGGTTATCGTCACAGCCCCGGTCAGCAACGCCGGCGCGGTCTCCCAGGCCGTCGCCGACTTCGTGGCCGACGGCGGCTACGCACTCACCGAGTCCCACGTCATCCCGCCCGAGAGCGTCATCGCCGGCGAGCGGCGAGGGCCCAAGCGCAGCCCCAACATCATCTTCCGCGACGTGGATCACGCCATCGCCCGGGCGATGCGGGGCACCGGCGCCATCACCGCCCAGGGACACCACGCCATGGCGATCACGCCCGCCGATGCCCACGCCGCCACCGTGCTGGCCTACTTCACCGACGATGGCGTGCCGGACAAGTACCGCGGCGAGCTTACCGGCGGCCGCACCGACCTCCCGGCCATGATCCTGATCAAGCACGGGACCGGGCAGTGGCTCTACTCCGGCGCGCCCATCGCATTCCCCCTAGCGCTGCGCGCGCCGCAACTGCAGCCGGCGATCCTGGCGGCGCTGGAGCACTTCAGCCAGGGCGCGCTGGTGCCGCGCTTCGTGGCGCTGCGGGAGAGCTTCTCCTTCGAGCTGCCCAGCTCCCACGAGGGCGAGCGGCTGCTGCCGCAGATCCGGTGGTCGCCGAAGGTCGAGGAGCAGACCGCCCGCCCGGCTCCCCGCGAGGAGACGCCCGAGGACCTGCCGGAGGGCTTTGAGGCCCTGGAGCTTCCCGAGGATGCGCCGGAGGACGTGGCGCTGGTCGGCACGCTCCCGGCCGGCGGCTCCGCGAAGGTGATGCTGCCCTGGTTCAACACGCGCTGGTATCGAATCCTGCGGATCGCCGAGGGGCGCGTGCAGTTGGCTGCGGTGGCCGACGGCCACGAGCGGCGGCTCGCAGAGGCGCCCCTGCCAGCCACGAGAGAGCCCTTGGAGGTGGTGGTGCGTCGCCGCCCCCACAGCGTCACCGTCTTCGCGCGCGGCAGCGCGCTGCTGATGGCGCCGCTGGAGCCCATGGCCGGCAGCTTCGCCGCGAGCGGGCTTCAGGAGGCCTTCCTGCAGCCGTGCGCGCCGGTGGTGTTCGAGGATGACTTCATGCGCGCCGAGGGCGGTGCCAACCCCTGGCAGACGCCCTCCGGCACCTGGAAGCTCTTCCAGGTCGAGGGCGAGCCGGAGCACGGCGCCAACCCCTTCGCCTTCCACGCACAGTCCGACGCCGTCGCCACCGCCCTGGCCGGCTACTGGTTCTGGGACGACTACGACTACTCGGTAGCCGTCCGGCCACAGGCCCAGTCCGTCTCCCTGTTGGCGCACTGGTGGGACGAGAAGGACTACCTGGAGCTGCGACTGCGCCTGCCTGAGAAGGGCCACGCCTCGCTGGAGCTGATCCGGATGCAGCCGGCGGGCGAGCGCGTGCTGGCCTCCTCGCCGGTGGAGGCGGCCCGGGATCGCTGGCACCAGCTTCGCCTGCGCGTCTCCCGCGGTCGGGCTCTGTGTGATCTCAACGGCCGCGAGGTTCTGCGCGTCGCAAACGAGGCGCTGCGCGGTCGGGGCATGGTGGGCCTGCGCCTCCGCGGGGGCTCGGCGTTCTTCGACGATGCGCGTGTGGGGCCCTGGGAGGCTCTGCCGCTGCCCCTGGACGGCGACGGCGCCTGGCGGGTCGAGCGCGGTCGCCTGAAGCCCCTCAGAGACGGAATCGCCCTGCAGCCGACCGGCTCGGCCTGCGTGGTGGCGTCCATGAGGCCGCTGACGAACGTGCATGCGTCAGCCGCCATGCGGCTCGGCCAGGCGCGGCAGGCCAGCCTTCTGCTGCGCTATCACAGCCCGCGCGACTACTTCCAGGTGGGCCTGGCGCGCCGGGACGGCCTGCGACTCGTCCTGGCGCGAGTGGCCGACGGGCGGCGCACGGTGCTCGCCGAGAGGGCCCTCGGCGGCGGCCCCGGCGAGTGGCGGGAGCTCTCGGCCACCATGGAAGGGGGGCGCGTCCGCGTGCGCGTGGACGGCCAGGAGGCGCTCAGGGCCGCTGACGACGCCGTGGCGCCCGGACAGCTCGCACTGGCCTGCGAGGGCGGTGAGGCGGCGTTCCGGGATGTTAGCGCCTGGTGCGCCGATCACGAGCGGTCCCGGGCCGACCCGCCCACCCTCCCCTACGTGGGGATCATCGACGCCCACACCTGGGCCGGCGCGGGCAGCGGCTGGCAGCCGCGCCCCGAGGACCTGGATCTGTTCTGGCATCGAGGGCTCTACGTTGACGACGTTGAGATCCGCCTCGGGGTGCATCGGACCGACCACGGGGCCGCCA
>JAYENL010000022.1:13645-15235 GCA_034722055.1 Armatimonadota bacterium | reverse complement strand
AGTTCCTGGGGCTAACGGCAAGATCGGACGGGAATAGGGCGCGAGCCCGTCTCACCAGTGTCCAGGAAGCCGTGAGTGCCGCGCACACAGCCATCGCCGAGGCCGGAGGTAAGCCTGTCAGCGTGCATCGAACACAGCACTCGCTCGCGCGGGAGGACGTTGATGACTTGCAGGCGTGCTATCAGTATATCCGCGAAGCGTTCGCAGAGGAGCTATCCCACCTCCTCGCCCGCTGACTACGTAAGTCGCCGTGATGTCACGGCCACGGAAAGAACGGCGCGGGGGTGCGCCAGATGCCGGAGATGGTCGCCCAGAGCATGGTCTGGGAGAACTCGCCCAGAATCAGGCCGAAGAAGAACGGCCGCAGCCACAAGTACATGCTCATGCCCCACGAGCCCGAGAGCGCAAAGCCCAGGGGCGACAGCGGCCACCACACGTACTGCATGCCCAGGACGCTAAGCACCAGCGTCACCACCACGCCCGAGCTGGAGGACCAGTTCGCCGATGCGGACGGCGAGGGGGCGGGCACGTTCATCATCTACGACTACGGGATCGGCGACGAGGCCGCGGTGACCTTCGCGTTCTCGGTGCAGCGACAGGAGGACGGGAGCTGGCGGGCGGAGGTCCCCGTTCCGGTCACGCTGACCGCGCCGGGAGCCGGGCCTGTCCTGCTGGAGCCCGGCGCCTGACCGTGGCCGTCTCGTCAATCTGCTCGTCCATGCGCCGGAAGTTGGTGCTCAACCGGCTCAGCGCCGCCGCGCGAGCGATGATTCCGCGCGCCTCATCGGCCAGGTGCTCGTCATCGAGACCCTCGACCAGCCCGTGCAGAATTGCCACGTACTCGTAGTCCTCGATGCCGTCGCGCAGCAGCGCCATGCGGATGGAGGGCACGGGGCGGTCGGGCGCGGAGCCCTCGCGAGCGCCGGGATAGAAGAGGCTGCCGCCCCAGTTCGAGCGGTTGAGGTCTGTCCAGGGATCGTCCTCGCCCCAGGCTGACACTCCCCAGCAGTAGGCGCCGGTGAAGTGCCTGCGCACGGACTCGAAGCCGTAGCTCATGCGCACCGACAGCGGCGCCTTGCCGAGCTGCAGGTCCACGTTGCCCCAGCGCCAGAACTCATCACCTGCGGCCATGCGCCGCTCGATGGTGCCGGGCGGGGAGTACTCCGCCAGGTAGATGTCCACGATGCCCTCGATGCGCTCATTGACCGGCAGAGCGGCGAGGATCGGGATGTCCTCGGTCTCCTCGCGGATCAGCCCGGCGAGGTAGCGGACGTGCTCGAAGACCTCGGCTGAGCCCCAGTTCTCGTCCCAGATGTAGATGAAGGCGCGATCCTCCCAGCCTCTCTCCCGCACCCAGGCCAGGTTCCTGCGCAGGTGCTCCAGGTAGGCCTCGCGGTGCTCGTCGGTGTAGATCTCCGCGTCGCCGTACTCCGAGGGCTCGGGCCCATGCCCGCCGACCATGTTGATCTTGATGGCGTTCTGGCCCAGCTCTTCGACCCGCCAGGTGCGCTCCTCGGCGCCTGAGTACCACATGTTCGCGTCGAACTGCTTCCGCTTGCCCAGCTCCTGCAGCCACGACACCGGCCCACC
>JAYENL010000022.1:0-13545 GCA_034722055.1 Armatimonadota bacterium | reverse complement strand
CCGGCGCCAGCGACGGCGTGTGCCAGACGGTGACCTCGTCCTGTCGCGCGATCGTGAACCGCTGCGGGCCGCCGTACTCCCGCGGCAGGCCCTGCTCGCCGGCGATGCGCGCGGCCTCATCGGCATCGTCTCCGGTGGCGACATGCACCTCGTCCACGTACACGGCGTGCTCCGGCGCCCGGCCCTCCGGGAGCTCCGCGCCCACCTCGCAGCGCGCCACGATGCGCAGTCCGTTCAGCGTCCCACCGGCCACCGCGGGGTCGAACCGATCCAGCCGCGCCACCAGCCAGTCCCAGGCCCCGACCGACAGCCGCCCGACCAGGCCGGTCTTGGAGTAGACCGACCGCGGCTGACCCTCGACGAGCAGTTGCAGCCCCATCTGCCCCACCGGCCCCTCGCCGCGCCAGGCACACCACAGCCACACGGGCTCGTCGAGCGTGACCGGCTCGTCCAGCGTCAGTTCCGCGGTATTCCACATGTGCGTGCCGCGCAGCTCCAGGCAGCGGTCGCCCTCGAAGGGCTGGACGCCGCCGTCGGCGCCGACCACCGAGACGGTCTCGTGCTGGCGGCCCTCCTGCGCCGCCCAGCCGGACACATCGCCATCCTCGAAGTCGGCCTGGTAGACCAGCGCGCCGGCAGCCGGCCACGCCATGGCCGCCAGCACCGTCGCAAGAACGACCGGCAGCCTCATACTCGCTCCTCCCTTCACGGCTCAGTGACTCGCCGCGGCAGGTGGCCCACGAAGCCCCGCCCGCGCAGCGGCGCCGGCTCCGTCAGTCATGCTTCAGCGCCGTGCGGTACAACCTACCTTCGAGGTGGACTTCTCGCCTTGGGTCAGGGCACCTTTGCGCATGCTGACCACAATGCCGCGGCCGTCGCCGCTGCCGTGGGCCAACGTCAGGCCACGCGCTCGCATGGCGCTGCGGTCGGCAAGAGTCGTTGTGTGCTCCAGCCATCGATGGGGTTCAACGAGACGGACATCACCTCGCACGTGCTTGCGGTCCACGTGCGCGTCGAGGACCATCCCAGCACGATCCCCTGGGTCGCCGGGCATCACAGCGGTGAGCGATGGAAGGTTCCGCTGGCTGCGGGGCCGAACCTCGACGCGCGGCGAACGGTCGAGGAGGCGCGCACCATGAGGAGATGCAGCGCAGTCGTCCTGGTGCTGGGCACGCTGCTGGCGGCGTCGGCGGGGGCAGCCGAATGGACCTACAACATGGCCTTCACGCAGTGGGCGGGCAGCAATGACGCCGACCGCTACTACACCAATACCACGCAGGAGTGCGAGCAGCGCGCTGCGGCCATTACAGCCGCGGGCTACCGGGCGGTCATCCTCAGTGGCTACCACTTCCGGCTGAACTACCTCGACCGCGACGAGGACGTGCGGCACATCACGCGGAGGATCGTGGAGGCCTGCCACAGGCACGGCCTGAAGGTCATCGAGCACCTGGACCTCACCATCGTCTACTACGACGCCTACCCGCTGGCCTGGCAGCATCTCGACTGGCTGCAGCTTCACGCCGCCGACATGATGACTCGCCACCGCATCTTCTGCTTCAACAACCCCGAGTTCCGAGACTTCTACCTCGACTACTGCCGGCGCTTCCAGCGCGAGACTGACATCGACGCCTGGCAGATGGACGAAATCGCCTGGCTGGGCCGCGGCTTCTGCGGCTGCCGATGGTGCCGGGCGAGGTGGCGCCAGGAGAAGGGCCGGGCATACCCGCCGGTGCAGGAGCCGGGCTTCTTCGACAGGGCGCTCGCCGACCCCCAGTACCGGGAGTGGATGCACTGGCGAGGCGGGTGCCTCAACGACTTCCGGCGGATGGTGCGGGATGGGCTGCGCGCGATCAGGCCCGACGTGGCCATGTTCACCTACACGACGGCGCCGCAGTCCACGCCCTACGTGTGGAATCGCGGCGGCGACTACGCCTCGCGCGCAGAGACCGTGGACACCATCGGCACCGAGCTTAACCCCGTGCCCTTCGACAGCTACCCCTACATCGCCGGGCTGCTGGCCCAGCGCCGGGCCCTGGCGGAGGCGACGGGGAAGGCGGCGTGGGCGAAGTTCGATATCACCATCCCCAGCGCCTACTTCTGCTGGGCCTTCGGGCGCACGTGCGGACACTCGCTGTGGTGGTCGCTGCGCCCCGACAACCAGGAGCCGCGCCCGGAGGGCCTGCTGCAGTGGCCATGGCAAATGGATGACGCCAGTGCCACGCTTGACGCCGACATCGGCATCGTGCTCTCCGGCTCCACGCGGGACCTGCAGTACGACTTCGACTACTACCACCGCGAGTTCGAGGGCTGGCTGCAGGCGCTGCTGTTACGCCCCTTCGCAACGCGGGTCATCATCGAGAGCGAGATGACCGAGCCGAAGGCCCTGGATCGCTACACGCTGGTCGTCCTGCCGAACGTGACCGCGGTCTCACCCGAGCAGAAGCAGGCGCTGATGCACTACGTGCGCGCCGGCGGACTCCTCCTGCTCACCTACGAGGCCGGCACGCTGAGCACCGGCGGCACGCCTTCGCAACGCCCGCTGTTGGCCGAGGCGGGCGTGACGCTGCTCGAGGAGCCTATCGCGCCCGAGCACGTGGATCCGGCCTTCCGCGACATGCCCATCAGGCATATCCGCGCCGAAGATGGCACCGCCATCATCATCCGCGCGAAGGAGAACGACCGTGCGAGTCCCCCCGTGCTGACGCGGCGCGACGTCGGCGAGGGCCAGGTCTGGTACTGGGCCGCCAAGGTCGGGGCGCTTGCGTACGAGGAGCGCCAACTGCCCTCGAGGTACGCGCAAGGCGGGGACTACACGCCGCCGGAGCAGCCGCACATGCTCGACACCATGGCATCGATCGCCTCCCTCGCGCTGGGCACCGAGCCGGGCTTTGGGATCGGCGCGCCATCGTCCCGCGGCCCCGCCGGCGGGCCACTGGTGCTCGAGGCTCCGCGCGGGCTTCTCGCATGGGTCTACGGCACCGAGCGTGACGGGCGATCGGCGCGGTGCGTGCATCTGCTCAACTGCACGGGGCGAGACTACCAGGAGGGCCATCCGGTCGAGTTCGATCACGAGAGGCCGCCACCAATGCCGCCCCTGCCGGAGCTGGTGACGCGCCTGCCCGGGGGCGTTTCCGAGGCGCTGCTGGCCTCGCCGGAGCTTGACGAGCCGGTGCACCTTCACCTGGAGGCGGAGGATAGCGCCAGCCTCGTGACCATCCCTGCCGACAGCTTCCTCAGCTACGGGGTGATCTGGGCGTATGAGTGAACAGGGGACGAGAGACAGCAGGTTGGGGCGTGACCCGCTGCCTGGGCGCTGCTCGGGCAGCCGGCAGTCCCCCACGCCGGGTGGCCCGTCCAGGGCGGCTGCTGGAATGCCCCTGAGTGCGCTTGCCATCCTGCTCCTCGCCACCGGTGCGACCGCGCAGGTGGCGTTGGAGTCCGTGCAGCCGCTGCACGTGAACTTCCGCGGGGCGACGCTGATCGAGGGCTGGTACATGAAGCCGCCGCCGGGAGAGGTGCAGACACGGCAGGTGGAGGTGGAGGGCTGGGACCAGGTTCACCGCCGCCGGGCGACCGCTCCGGGGTCGAAGATGCGCCAGGAGGTCGCGGTGCGGCCGGACGGACTCGAGATCACGCATCTGCGGCTGCTGGAGCCGGACGTCGTCGGCGTGACCTCATGCGGGGTGGTGCTGCCGCTGGAGCTGCTCGATGGCGCGCGCTTTGAGTGCATCGGCAGCCCGCGCGGTGAGGCACAGCGCGGCGGTCGCACATGGTCCGGGACGCTCGGCCAGCAGGGCATTCGCGTCATCAGGGAGCTTCAGTACCTGCGCCTGCACCTGCCGCAGGGGACCGTGGACCTGGACTGCAACCCCAAGGGCGCGTGGTGTCCCGGCGAGGGACTCTGCCCGGCGGTCGAGCGCTTCGCGCTGGCGCGCTCTGAGGAGGGCTGGCGGCTGTGGAGCGCGGACGGCAAGATCCGGCGCGGCGGCCTCCACGAGTTCAAGCTGGTGGTCACGCCCGCGCGCGAGGCGCCGGTGGCCGAGGTGCACCCCCCGGTCAACACCCGCTGGACGCAGCCTTACGCGCCGACCGCCCGCATCAACTTCGGCGGGGAGCTGGAGGGCTACGTCTCCTCCCGGCCCGCAGGCGCGGAGGTCACCAGCGACCCACGTCTGGGCTGGATGCGCCCGGAGCGGGTGGAGGGCGTCGTCGGCGAGGGCGAGCTGGTCCTGCGGATCCCCGTGGAGCGCAACGGCGTCTACCTGGTGAGCCTGCTCGTCGGGGACCCGGGTGAGGACATCGCCGGCTGCTTCGTGGATGCGGGGGTCGGCGAGGCGCGCGAGATGCCGGCGGTGGCGGCGGGGCGGTTCGGGTCCTGGGCGGTGCCGGGACGCGCCACCGAGGGCGAGATCACGGTCACTGTCAGCGGATGGCGAGTGCGCGTCGTGGCGGCGCAGGCGGCGCCCATGATGTTCGCGAACGAGGACTACCACCTGCAGCGCGGCTGGTGGGTCGCAGGCGAGCTCCAGGAGAGCTCGGGCCTCAACGACCTGCCGTGGTGAGCGGGGCAATCAGCCGCCAGCAATCAGCAATCAGCAATCAGCTATCAGCTACCAGCCACGACGACTCCGAACAGCACGACGACGGCGAAGAGCACTGCGACAGCGGCTGGGTGATGCCGGCGCTGCGCCTGGCACTCTGCTCCGGCACGTCCGGCGCCAAGGCGATGGACGAAGGTCGATAGGCGCACCCGACAGGGACTGACGGGAGGGCCGCCAATGCCGGGCGATTGGATGATCGTCAACAACGAGGACACCGGCAACTACGCCTACCTGGACATCGAGGAGCCGGAGCGCAGCCTGCGGGAGTACGTGAACTGGGCAGCCGACCGGCTGCCCTGCGACGTCTGGGAGGTGAATGCGGCGACGCCGGACGTGTGCTTCTGCCCCAGCGCCGCCGGCGAGGTCCTCGGCGAGCGCATGATGCCGCAGATTGTCCGGTACATGGAGCAGGAGGGTGGCCTCCGCCACCGCGGCGGCACGGGCCGACCGGCCGACGGCCGCTCTCTCGCGCACATCGCCTACTTCATCCACCGCCTCTCGCAGACCGGGCGCGACGTCCTGCAGGTGCAGGCCGACGAGCTCCGCCGACGGGACATCAGGGTGGTGGCCGAGGTGCGGATGTCGGATACCCACCACCGCGTGCCGGACGAGTTGGACAGCATGGACGGCTCGGCGCTTCAGGTCAGCGAGTGGGTGGCGGAGCATCCGGAGTACATCATCCGCCGGTCCGACGGCATAGCCGAAGTCGCCCTCGACTACAGCCACGCCGAGGTCCGGGAGCACCGCCTGGCGATCATCTCCGACCTGGTAACCTCGCGGCGGATCGACGGCCTCTCGCTCAACTTCAACCGGTGGTCCAAGCACTTCGAGCGTGATTCCGGGGAGCAGATGGCGCCGGTGATGACGGAGTTCGTGGGCCGGATCCGCGCCGTGCTCGACGATCTGGCCCGCAAACGGGGAGCGGAGCGTCTGCTGCTCGGGGCGCGGGTGCTCAGCAGCGTGGACGAGTCTCTGCACGTGGGCGTTGACGTGGGTGCGATGATGCAGCGGGGATACCTCGACTATGCAGTGGTGAGCACCCAGAATGAGAGCCGCCCCGACCTGCGCGTGGAGGAGTTCGCCGAGCTGGCCCGGGGCACGGACTGCCGCATTCTGGGGCACATGGGCGACATGATCGGCGGCTCATGGCCCGGCCCGCCCGCCGCCGAGGAGCGGGGCCTGGCACGCAACCGGGATGCCACAGGGTACCTCAGCTACCTCAACACCGAGGAGGAGGCCCGCGCGGTCGCCCTCAACCTGCGCGCCTGGGGCGCAACGGGCATCGGCTTCTGGAACCTGCCGTGCAACATGAACCCCTTCGGCGGGCAGAAGTGGGGCGCGGATCCCGAGCAGGTGGAGCGCATGATCCGCTGGTCGAACGCCGTCGCCAGGCCGGAGCGCATCCCGGCCGGACCGCGCCGGTATCACTTCCTGCCCACCTGCAAGCGAGACTTTGTGGGCGTGCAGAGGAACTACGCCTTCTGCGAGAGCGGCCGCAACACCCGTGGCGGGGAGTACCTCGGCACGGTGCTGCACTTCAACGAGGGCAGGCGGGGGCTGCGGCAGGTGTTTCCCTTCCGCATGGCGGACGGCCGCGACGGAGGCCGACTGGCGGGGAGGCTGCGCTTCCGCATCTTCCACTGCGACGAGACGGACGCGGTGGCCCTCGACATCAATGGCGCGGCCGTGCCAGAGGAGGCCGTCACGCGCACCATCGACAGGAGCGATCCCCAACTGAACTGGACGTGGTTCGAGATGTCGCTGGCAGACTGCCCGCCCCTGCGCGGCGACAATGAGCTGGGGCTGACCTGGCACGGCGGCGCCGAGCACGGCCTTGACGTTCCCTACCTGGAGGAGCTCGACATCCGCGTCGAGCGGTAGCGGCGAACGGCCGTGCGGGGCCGTAGCGAACGGCCGGGCCGGAACGGAGGCCGGCCCCTCCAAACCACTGGGCAACGACGGACGCGGACGACCAACGACCGTTCTGCGCCGGTTGCCTGGTGAATGCGAAGAGGATTATACTGCGTGTGGCTGATCTGGCGCAGTCAGGGAGAGTGCTACGGCCGATACCGGCGGCATGGGATAGCCCACTACGCAAAAGTCGCTGAGACATGGCGGCAACGGCCGTCTGTGCACGTGTCAGCACGTTCTGTGAAGTGCAGCCCGAACCAGGAACGGAGGAGCTCTCATGGACCGGTGGCGCTCGAAGATGCCCGACATCATTGACAGCCACGTGCACGCGCGTGGGATGGATGCCGAAGCCTCGCTGCAGGCAATCCGCGAGGCAACGGGGATCGACAGGATGGGCCTGGTGGCGATCCAGGATCCGGAGGCGGGCGCGGGCCTGCCGGCCGCGCTTCAGGTGAAGGCCCGCCATCCCGAGCGGTTCTTCGTATTCGGCGGCCTGAACCATGCGCGACAGCTCTCCGACGGGCAGGTGGCCGCCCCCGGTCTCGCGGAGCAGGCGGAGATCCTGGCGGAGATGGGCTGTGACGGCATCAAGATGATCGAGGGCAAGCCCACCTCCAGGCAGCGGATGGACATCCCCGTGACCGATCCCTACTTCGCTGAGTACTGGGCCCGTGTGGAGGAGCTGGGCACGCCGATCGTCTGGCATGTCAACGACCCGGAGGAGTTCTGGGATCCGGACGCAATCCCTGGATGGGCCAAAGAGCGCAACTGGGGCTATGGCCCGGAGGATGTGCAGAAGGAGGAGCTTTACGCCGAGGTGGATGAGGTCCTGGGGCGGCATCCTGCACTCAAGATCATCTTCGCCCATTTCTACTTCCTATCGGCGGACCTGCAACGCGCCGGCCGGTTTCTCGGCGACCACCCGACGGTGTGCTTCGACCTGGCCCCCGGGGTGGAGATGCTCTACAACATCTCCCGGGACCCCGATGCCGGGCGGGAGTTCTTCACACGCCACGCGGACCGCAACGTGTTCGGCACCGATCTCAGCACCGGGCTGAGCACCCCCGAGGCGAAAGCTCGAGCGGGCATCGTGTTCCGCTGGCTTGAGAGCGACGACGAGTTCCGCGTCCCGCCGGAGGCGGACTTCCTTCTGGGGCCACCCGAGGACGGCGTGATCCGGGGGATGTCGCTGCCTGACGAGGTCCTGGTGAAGATCTACGGCGGGAACTTCATGCGCCTTGTGGGCGCGACGCCGCGACCCCTCGACATCGAGCGGGCGGCAGCCCACTGCCAGCACCTGGCGGACATCGCAGAGGCGATGTCGGGAACCGCCGCTGAGGAGACCGAGGCCGGGAGGGTCGCCAGAGGCCTGGCGGAGATGTGAGCAGGTCATGTGACTGGAGGCGCCGGGTGAGGCCCTGCCAACGGCGTGCAGGCGAGGGCGCCTGCACTACTTAACCGGGCCGGGATGGGACCTGGGCGGTGTGCTGCCAGGTCCTGGCCCCGGCGGGGGCCGGCAGCACGCGGCTCAGCCATCGCCGAGCTATCAGGGCGAGCTGACGACTTCGACGCCGCAGAGGATGGGGCCGCGAGAGGGGTCGGGCTGCGTCGGTGCAAGGTCTACGGTCAGATCATCCGCCACCTCAATCCCCGCGAACTGCCTCGTGACCACGCGCCGACGCCCGCCGGCCGCCGCCACGACGTCGAAGTCCTCCAGCACCGTCCGCCCCTGCAGGGCGACGCTGAACACCCGGTCGCCGGCGGCGATGTCCTCGGGCTCAGCGAAGTAAAGGGTAACGGCGTACGGGCGCGGCTCGGCGTCGCCCGTGGTCAGCGTGATGGTCAGCCGGGCGAGACCTTCGGCTCCGGAGGCGCCCACCCACTCGTATCTCCCGCCCCGCAGAGCTGATGAGTGTCGCCGGAACCAGCTCACTTCCTCCGGGCTCACGCTGGCGCGAAGCTCGGGCGATGGGCCGCCCACCGTGGGGTATTCCAGCCACAGCGTGCCATCGTCGGCGCGCCGGTCGCCCGGCGCACCGAGGTTCAACCCCATGCGCGCGACGGGCTGGTCGCCGAGGCTGAGGTTGTTGAAGGTCCACATCTCCGCGTCGGGCATGTGCACCAGGCCGAGAGAGGTCTGGTTCTGGTAGCTGCAGGTGCACGTGCGGGTGTAGTCGGGGGCGTTCAGGACCCCGTTCGCGACGATCAGGTTCGAGGTGCAGCCGGACTTGAAGCCGCCCATATTGCCGGTGCCACCGTCGCGCGCCAGGTCGAAGAAGCCGGCGGCGCCGGACCGGAAGGTGAGCAGGTGCTCGCTGGCGATGGCGGTGTTGCAGCCGTAGAAGCGCTCGAAGCGCCAGGGGGACTCGGCTCCAGTGAGGGGATTGCGTCGCGCCCTCGGCCGGCCGTCAAGCAGGCTGAATGCCTGGCCCTGCGTGATGATAGTATCACCGTGCAGGAGAGGCGGCCCACCGTACTGGTGATGAGCATCCCAGACGACACTGCCATCGGCACCGCGGTATGCGATCATGCGATCGCCGGGCTCGTCGGGCAGCATGTCGCGCGACGGCCTTCCGCTCTGCAGCAGCAGGTCGCGTTCGGCCGAATAGGAGAGGAAGGTGCCGAAAACGTCGGCGGTGGTGCTCCACAGCAACTCCCCGGTGCGTATGTCGAGGGCGGCCAGGCGCGGGGACGTCGTCAGCTCCTCGCCCCGCCGCTTCATCCTCGCAACTATGGCATCCGGCAGCCGATCGACGCAGAACAGCTTCCCTGATCCCGCGCAGATGGCGTTGTGCCTGAAGCAGTAGGTGGAGTCGTGGGTCCACAGGACCTGGCCTGAGTGGCGATCCATGACCACGATCTGCCTGCTGGAGGTGGCATCCCAGTTCTCCTCCCGCCCCGGCGGCTTGTCGCCCTCGAATATGACCGGGCTGGCGCCGGCGATCAGAAGGTCCTCCCAGATGCCGATGTAGCCCCACTGCTGAGGGCCGCCACCGTTGTCCGCAGGCGGCAGGACCAGTTCCGAGAGCGTCTCGCCGGTGGCCGGATCCAGCCGCAGGCAGCGGTCACCGTAGGCCACGTAGACGCCGTCGGCCGCGGAGGCGTAGTTGCTCCCCAGGGCGTTGGCGCCGGGCTGGTGGCCGGTGTAGTCATAGACCGCACCGAAGCCAGGCAGCTCCCGCCGCCAGATGACGCGGCCGGTGTAGACGTCGTTGGCGCGCAGCGAGTCCGGACCCTCAATGAACAGGCGGCCGCCGATGACCTGCTCTGGTGGCCCGTGCCCATGGCGAGGGAGAATGTCCACGTTCGAGGATCCGCCGAACCACAGCAGTCCCAGCGGGGCCTTCACCAGGACATCCCTGGAGACGCCGGTGTTGGCGACATTGGCGTACTGATGGGTCCAGTCATCGGAGCCGGGCAGCCGACCCTGGCGAGTGAGCAGCGTGAACTCGCCTGCGCGCGTCACCTGCGCGTTGGGAAGGTCGGAGGCCGCGACGGAGCTGGCGAAGCCCTGGTGGCGCGCCTCGGGAAGCGCCAGGCAGGCCGTGCCCCCGTAGGGCCGCAGGGAGCGGAAGATGGTCGTGACGAGCGGACGCTCGGCATCCAGCGCGACCGCGGACGGGTCCTCCGAGACGATGAGGCTGGCGAGATATGGAGGCAGGCCGACCTGATGCACCTGGCCGTGGAGCAGGGCAATGCGCGTCCCGTAGAGCCCTGCGGCGTCGAAGCGCTCGCGCAGGCCCGCGATCCTCTCGGCCCGCGGGTCCACGCCGATGATATGCAGGTCTGACTGCCGGGCGAGCTCGGCGATCAGGTCGCCGCTGTGAAGGCCCAGGCACAGGCAGTAGCCCGCCGTGGCGCCGGTGAGATCGATGATCCGGCCGGCGCGAGTGACGGCCGCGCCGGCGACATCCGGGGCCTCCCGCCGGAGGGCGTGCTGCACTGGCTGGCCCTCCCGGGGGCCATAGCAGCGGATTGTGCCGTCCAGCGTGACCACAAACAGCTTCCCGTCGGCCGCGGCCATCGCCGAGGGTGTGGACGGCAGCTCAGCCTGCCACATCGCCTCCGCGGCCACCCCTGCTTCGCTCAGCGAGAGGGCCTTCACCGTCTGCCCGGCACTGGCAAGCAGCACGGAGCCCGCCTTCAGCCAGAGTCTGTCCACCTCCGCGGGGGCCTGCCACAGGATGTCCACTTCCAGCCGAGACCTCTCGTTGCCGTCGTCGGTCGTCTCGGTCACCACCTGTGCCGTCCTCGGGTCGTAGGCGACGACGGATCCGTCAGCAGCGGCGTAGATGGCATCCTCGGTGGGGATGGGGTCAGGTGGCAGGACGCCGGGAGGTGTTCCGGCCTCCAGTCCGAACACGCGCCCGCTGTTGAAGAACAGGCCGCTTGTGGCCGAGGCGGCGAAGTTGCCCTCATACTTGCTCTCGGCCAGGTGGAAGTAGAGCATCTCCCCGGTGTTGCGATCGAACACGGCGGGGACGGCGCGACCGTTGGGAACGATGAGCCTCTCCCCCACCGCCACCATATAGCCCTGGGGAGCGACTCCCGCGAAGGCCAGCGCCCCGCCGTGAGGCTGGGGCATGAACACTGAGCCTGCACAGTCATTGACCCACAGTAACTCGCCGGTCTGTGCGTCAAGGGCGTAGATGAAGATGCCCATGAAGGGCCAGATGCCGGCGGCGAAGTAGGCCGTCTCGTCCACGATTACCGGCGCTCCGCGCGCCGGCCAGCTTGAGATGAGGCGGCCGTTGCCGAGCACCTTGCGGCTGCTTGGGGCCGCCTGGAACTTCCACAGGAGCGTGCCGTCGGTGGCGCTGAGGCAGTAGAGGCACCCGTCATCGCACGAGAAGTAGATCCGCTGTCTCCAGGCAACAGGCGCGAAGCGGATCGGCCCGTCGGCGTAGAAGCGCCACCCCTCGTTGCCCGTGTCGGTGTCAAGGGCCAGGAGGTGATCGGATCGCGGCGAGGCCACGAACACGGTCTTCCCGAGCACTACGGGCTGATAGGAGGCGTCGAAGCGCATGCGGGGCTCGTCCGGCCAGGCGGGCTCCAGCGGGGGGCACTCCCGGACCCACTGCAGGTGCAGGTCGGAACTGAGCTGTTGGTCGGTGGCCGCGCTGCGAGCGGCATCATGCCGCCACATCGGCCAGTCGGCAGCCGCAGCCGCCGAAGCCAGACACAAGGTGAGGAGCGTAGCGATCAGAACGCGGGTGCGCGGCCCTCTGCACACGGTCAGCACGGTTCCGGCCCTCCTATCCTGGTCAGCCCCCGGCTGCGGCCAACCGAGACCGTTGACCCAGCGCCCTCTGGCGTCGGCGGACAGCTAATGGCGGGTGGCTCAGCTTCGTCATCGCCAGCGCCCGCCTCACACACTCAGGCCCATGGGCGCCTCCCGGAAGATGCGGGGGTCCATCTCCATCAGGTCGGGAGACACGGTCGGCGCGAAGTCCATCTGTGCGAGCACGTCGCTCTCGACGTCAACGCCGGGCCCGATCTCGGTGAGCGTCAGCCCTCCGTCGGAAAGCTCGAAGACCGCCCGCTCAGTCACGTAGATCACACGCTGGCCCTGCTCACCGGCGTAGTCCCCCGAGAACGTGACGTGCTCCACCTGCTCGACAAACTTGCGGTGCCTGCCCTCCTGGAGGATGCGCAGCAGGTCGTCCTCGATGGCCACCTCCAGCCCCCCGGCCGTGAACGTGCCGCAGAACACCACCGTGTCGGCGGTCTGCGTGATGTTGATGAAGCCGCCGCAGCCGGCCACGCGCGGCCCGAACCTGCTCACGTTCACGTTCCCCGCCGCGTCCGCCTGCGCCATGCCGAGGAAGGCGATGTCCAGCCCGCCGCCGTCATAGAAGTCGAACTGGGCTGGCTGGTCGATGACGGCCTCGGGATTGGCTGCGGCGCCGAAGGACAGCCCTCCCGCCGGCACTCCGCCGATGGGGCCGGCCTCCACCGTCTGGTTCAGGGCCGAGGCGATGCTTTCCTCATTGGCCACCGCGGCGACGCCCTCCGGCATGCCGATCCCGAGGTTGATGACCGCCCCACTGCTCAGCTCCAGCGCCGCGCGGCGCGCGATGATCTTGCGCTGGTCCATGGGTAGCGGGGGGATGGCCTCGAAGGGCACGCGGACGTCGCCGCAGTAGGCGGGGTTGTAATCCTCGCTGAAGGTCTGCTGATGCTGCTCGGGCTCCGCCACGACAATGGCGTCCACCAGGATGCCCGGTATGCGCACCTGTTGGGGGTTGAGTGTCCCGGGGGCCGCGATCCGCTCCACCTGCGCCAGCACAATCCCACCCGAGTTCCGCGCCGCCTGGGCGATGGCGAGCATCTCGCCGAACAAGGCCTCGTGCTCCATGGTGATGTTGCCGTGCTCGTCGGCGGTGGTGCCCCGTACCAGCCCCACGTCGATGGGGAAGGCGTGGTAGAACATCCACTCCCGCCCGCGCAGCTCGATGAGCTCCACCAGCTCCTCCGTGGTCTGGTCGTTGAGCTTCCCGCCGCTGTTGCGGGGGTCAACGAATGTCTTGAGGCCGATGTGGGTGATCAGCCCCGGGCGGCCGGCGGCGATCTCGCGGAAGAGGTGTGAGATGACGCCCTGCGGCCAGTTGTAGGCCTCCACCGTGCCCTCCACCGCCAGCGCGCCCAGCGCCGGGCACAGTCCCCAGTGGCCGCCGATGACCCGCTTGACCAGCCCCTCGTGTGCCAGATGGTTGATGCCGCGGCTCTTGCCATCCCCCTGCCCGGCGGCGTAGACAACCGTCAGGTCCCGTGGCCTGCCCTCGCCCTCGAAGCGCGCCTCGAGAGCCGCCGTGAGCGCCTCGGGGTGACCGGCGCCGACGAACCCGCCCACGCCAATCGTGGCGCCGTCGGGGATCCTCGCGACCGCTTCGGCAACCGGCATGATCTTGCTGGGCATGCGGTTCACCTCTGAACGGAAGCTGTCAGCATCGTACCGCGAGCCACCGGCAGCGGCATGATGCTGCCGACCGCCCGCTGCATCCATGTTCGCGCTGCTGCGTGCTGGTAGCCG